>NZ_KV917378.1:3017851-3343248 GCF_002019735.1 Salipaludibacillus agaradhaerens | reverse complement strand
ATCACCTGTCGTAATACCACATTCTTCCAATGTACTTGTCCCAGTCCACACACGGTCTTTATTTTTAACGCGAACCCAAAAGCCTTCTCTAGGTGCCCTTGATATCCTCGCTGTTTGCCATGTCATCGCCACTAGATTTTTCACGAGATGTTGATCTGATAGCCTCAGTTCAATCGATTTTTCATTATAGTGTTTTAAATCTACGGTTATTTGTATGTACACACGTCATCCGCCCCTATAGATACTCTTTCACCAAAAATAGTGCCGCCAAGTTGAAAACCGCGGCACTATTCTTAGACTTGACTTTTCGAGCTTGATTATCGTCTGATTTGTGACGCAATGTCCGCATCAGCTTCTTGTAAAGCATTAGATGTAGAAACTAATTGAGCACTAATCTTCTCTAAAAGCTCAACCATTTGAATAAATGACGGCTTAAGTTCGTCGTATTGAGCGGCGAATGCTTTACTTGAAGCACCTTCCCAAATATCTGTCAACTGGCCAATAAGACCATCAAGATTATTAACGATTCCATTAACATTTCCACTTTCAGCGGAGTAACGTTGTGCAATAGCTTCTAGTTCTTCTGGTGTTACGCGAATTTGTCCTGCCATAATTAAAACCTCCAAAATATTGTTTTATTGGCTTACCGTGGTTTAAACGTCATAGGTTTGTTTAAAATAAGTATTACGCTAGATCTATTATTAGGGAGTGTAACACTTATTAAGTGCGCTATCTAAGGTGTCATGTAAATATGTGTCGCACTGACAAACACTAATATGTCGTTTTAACACAATCGGATCAGCTATTTTGTTGCTCATATGTGATTATAATAGATAATTTATGGAAATGTACATAAATAGTAACCAGTTTTACAAAAACAAGTATATCGAACTAGAAAAAATGATTTCAATCAGCAAAATGTAGTCCTATTCACCAAGACTTTAAAACTATTTCCCTTAAAAATACGGGATAAATCATCAGGCAAGTACGTTTCGTTGAGTCTTTATTCCTAGCAAATAGTCATAGATTCATCCGTATATTGTCGTTCACCGGTGGAAAAATACACTATTTCTTTCTACTTTTTATTAGTTTATTTCTATTTTTTTGAATTTAATTCCTTTTTATAGAAAGTAGGATTACTATAAAGTACCTTTTTCCTAGTCGATTGCCTTACTTTTAAATGTTAAAGTTATCGGCTGGGTCTTCATATTATCGACCTGCGTATCCAAAGACAACGCTGCCCTTGTAATTTCATGACGTATTTGCTCTAGAAGGTTAGCACAGTTTGTTTGATAAAGGGACGTTTCTTTTAGCATCGTTTCAGCTATTTCACCCTGTTGATTTTCCCCTACGATAATATTATTGGCTAGTGTCATTAATGATTGGTCAATGCTTTCAATCGTGTCCATATGTTTTTTTAGCGGGTCTCGCTTAGATATTAAATCTGCCTTTGGTAACAAGCGATGTGAAATTGTTATCGTTCTATCATCAGTCAGACGTGGCAAGTGACAAACCTCCAATCAAATCAAAGCGGGTTGAGATTCCTTCTTCTTCATCAAACATATCTTCAACCGCTTTGCGATAGCTCTCAATATAGCTATTACCCTGCTCAACAGACTCAGACAACGCTTCTAATTGAGGGGTAAAATCAACACCTTTTAAAGCGGGAAGAGATTCATGGATCGATACTCTCGTTAACTTTTCTAAATTTGGATTGTAATAAAACAAGAAAGCTAGGCGGTAGTTAAACGGGTTTTGCTCCATGTCGTTTATTTTCCAACTAATAAAACGTTGATTTGTTTCATACGTATGATAGATATGTTCGTCAATAGAGGCTTGAAAGCGATGCATTTCAGCTTGTTTATCCTCTATAAGTATCTTCCCATCTGCATACAACCGCATGGCAGCTGATATATTTACAAGCACAGCCTTGCCGCTTTTTGATGAAACATACACCATATCCTGACCAATATAGGTTTTCCCTTTATTGTCCTGTGCAAGTGCAGGTAAAAGCTCTGAAATACCGTGACTTTCAAAAAGGTCATGGAGAATATCCATATATTCATCTTTCGTTAACGTAGCCAAATCTGCTTCAATGGCGGCGATTAAACCATCTAAATTTTTTCTTAAATCATTCCCAGACCACACCAAGAGATGATTTCTAAAGATCGAATCTCTATTTTTCTCTTCTCTTTGTAATAATCTTTCAATGTCCTCAAGATGGCCATTAAGACTATTAAATGTCGTCACTAATTCTTCTTTTTGCTTTAAATTGATATATCCTTTATTTTCTAGCTCCCCGAAAATTAAGTCACTATTTTGTGTGATTGACTGAATATGACTCATAAAGTCAGGAAGCTTTTCATTCATATCTTTAATCATTGGATCCAAATAAGTTGAAAAATAAATTATCGCTTTTTCCAATCCACTTCCATCGGTGAGATATGTTGAAATGTCTAAATCTATTCCGCTCATTTCTTTAACGATATGAGTCAGATCGTCGTTGTCTTTTGATAACACAGCATAATCTATCACAAATTGTTGCAAGTTTTTAATCACTTCATCAGGAATTTTTTCAAACGACTCTCGTAAACCAGGGAAATCTGGATTTGTATGATAATAATTAATTTCCCCGATTTCTGCAAACCCCCTTGCCGATCTCGCTGCATAGAGGACATCATTAATTGACGTATGCTGATGAATATTCGCCCCTTTCTCTGCGTAATAATCTTCAGTGAATTTTTTTAGTTCATTAGGATCAATATCATAGATAGTATTGGGGTCTCTCCTTAATGAATAGTACTCAGTTTCTAATGCTTTAGAGAATGCAAGATCCTCTAAAAGTACATTTGATAGGCACTTACTTGCGCGCCATTAAAACTATGGACTACGTCAAAGGTGCCAAAAGTAAGATGTGCTATTGAATTATTATTGTTGGCTAGAGAATGAGAAAGCCCTATACTCAGAACATCTTGATCGTTTTCAATACCGAACCTTCTTCTCGCTTCCGATTCAAAGTGCGCAGTTGCCTCAGCTTGCTTAATAGTAGTACCTCCAAAAAGGCCTATAGCGTTGTATTCCCAGTCTAAAGTGTCTTGACTACCTTGAGATATAGTATAAAGCACATCAATTTGATTTTCTTCTGAATGGAAATATAATGCTGTCCCATCATAGCCTGATGTATCATCCTTTAAACTTTCTACGTCAGATGAATGGAAATATTCAACTTTTGCAGGAAGTGCCTCTCCCTTTTCTTCGATATAAATACGTTCAATTTCTTTTATAAATTCTTCTTCACTTAAATTTTTGTATTCCAAATCTGTAACTCGAGCACGAATTTCATCTGTACTTAATATATCTTCCGCTTCTGTCATTTAATTCTCACTTCCTACCGATTCTTTTATAAATTCAATAGTTTCCAACCATTTGTAAACTTCTTCTTTCTGATCCACTAAAAGTTCTTCACAACTTTTAATTCCAGGTTTACATTGAATATCGTAATATACTTGAATGTTACCAGCTTCCTCAAGATTTTGTATTACTCCCAAATACCCATCATTCCCATCACCATAATTAAATGGAGCTATATACAAAGATTGCGACTCACTAGGGAATTCTTCAAACGTAAGATCTTTCTCAACCCTCTTAGCAACTCTCTCAAGAGTTAGATCAATTCCTTCATTTCCTAAAAAAGAATAATAACGTACAATAACAGAAACATCATATTCCTGCGCTTCTTTATAAAATCTTAAATACTCATATTCATCCTTTTGTAAAATATAAGTATGGTCACTTGTAATTTTATTGTCTTTATCTCCAAATATTATCGCATCTCCAGGGAAATCCATTTGATACTTACCAGTTCCTGATAAAAATGGATAATACCCCGGTGACGTTTCCTCAATAGATTGGATAAAAGAACGGGTGAAATCATCTTCAAAAGCTTCTATCTCTGGCCACTTACTGGCATCTACTTCGCCTGGCTTAGCATTTTCATTATGTGATCCCATTGCACACCCTCCTACTATCAGCATTGCTGTCGCTGTCATAATAAAAAATAGTTGTTTCTTCAATTGGCCTTCTCACCTCTTTTTATGTCATCATTTCCTGCTTTAGCAGTTTATAGTATAACGAAGCGAACGAGATAAAACGTATATATTAATAGGCTCGTGAAAGAAATTAAGGCTTTTTTCACAAGTTACAAGATATTAAGAGGGATAAAAGTACCCAGTTCGAGCCTTTTCAACATTGTTACAGACATAATAAATAACTCTCCTCCACTTTAGAAAAAATATGTAGACGTTACTCATATGGTGTCACATGCCCAACGGCACATATAATGGATAACCTCCATTTTCTTCTTCAAATATTTACATTGGCTTGAACTCTTGGCCACCTACAATAAGTAAGACATGCACAAAAAACTGTCAAGCATCCGCCTGACAGTTTCATTGTTTCATATATTAATTAGAATAATCTTTAAATCCTTTAACAATATGTGCTACCAACTCATCTTGTTGATTCAATAGCATGTCTAAATCAGAGTCATTTGACATAAAACCTGGTTCAATTAAAATGCCAGGCATATCTAATTCGGTTATGACTGTGAGGTTGCGATCAACGACGCCACGATCTGCTCTATTTAATCCATTAACAAGTTGAGATTGGATAGCTTGAGCAAATTGACGACTATTATCAGCATGTGTCTGGCTACTGTAAAAGACTTCAGAACCATTAACTGAAGAGGATGTAAAAGCATTGGCGTGAACACTAATAAATAAATCAGCTCCAGACGTGTTGGCCATGTCTGCTCGTTCGCCAACCTCTATATAAGAATCCTCCGTCCTGCTCATGACAACAGTAGCTCCCTCATTTTCCAATGCATTTTGTAGTTTCAAACTCACATCAAGAGCAATATCTTTCTCACTAATATCATCGACGATTGCACCTGGATCACTTCCTCCATGCCCCGCATCCACGAAGATCGTTTTACCCTCTAACTGACCATCAGCCGTGTTTCCACTGCTGCTTAAAGACGTTGTACTCACATAAGAGCCATGGATGTATCCGTTCCCTTTTTCGGTTTCAACCTCATACCAACCGTTTGATTCACTAAGCAACTCAATCGTCGTCCCTCTAGATAGACTATCAATAATGTCGGCCTCCGTGGATGCTGACGATCTAACATTTAAACTTGTTGCTGTCACTTTTCCGCTCCCGAGCGGTTCAGCCTCGTTTGAAGTGGAATCAGGGACACTTCCTCCTTTATTAGAAGAGTCATCTTGAAGCTCAATATAAGAGCCGTCAATGTATCCTCTCGTTGTACCGATACTCACTTGATACCAGCCATTTGAGAAAGTCCCTAATTCAATCAACGTCCCTCTACTTAAATGACTAATAATTTGTCCTTCTATAGAGGCAGAGTCTCTCACATGTAAATTGTCAACTGAGACTTTCCCAATTTTAGTCTCAGCTGAGGCACTCCCATTAATAACATTTATGTATGCACTGTGAACATACCCCCATCCACTACTATGTTTCACTTGATACCAGTCTCCTGAAGTGCCATAGATGGTAACCTTGTCACCTTGATGGTAACCGCCAAGTGATTCAGCACCCTCTGAGGGCTCCTCTCGAATAATCAACGAAGAAACCGCCACCTCACCTTCCATCATTGCCTCCGCTGCATCTGCATAGCCAACGTTATTACTTAGTTGACTATATAGTCCCACTAAAATGAGTAAAGATAAAACTATCAGACTTATTTTTTGCACCATTTAACCTCCTCGTAGCTAGTCTTATATGCTTGCTTGTCATGACCACACATTTCATCCATTGATCTCTATTAATCTCATTAATATATAAATTATCAATACATTTCACTCTATAGTAGTTTATTTTATGTGTACATAGTCTATTGACTCATTTGTCGTATTTTCTCGAAAAATGAGAATTTCGTTGTAACTTTTATTTGCTTTTACCGACTATAATAATGTCGCATTTTGGGTCAATAGTCATGATATAATAGAGAATGGTGTCTTTTCAACCTACCATTCACTATGAAGAATAGTATTCGCTTCCCGAGGTGCGATTTATATAAACTTCATATTTTAAAAATAGGTCATTAAATGATAGATTTTCAATAAAAGACTAGTATTCAAAGATATCATAACACCTGCTATACAATCATAAAGATTATTAAGGAGTGACAAGACAATGTCAGAATTACAACGTTCCAGACGTCCTAGTCAAAAAAGAAGAAGCCCCTTTCGCAGATTGATGAGATATGTTTTACTTACAATGGTATTTTTAGTTATAGCAGGCGGCAGTGTGCTTGGGTACATGATTTTTCAAGTTTCTAGTGTGACCAATGATGCCCAAGAAGAGTTAAATCGTGGTGAAAAATCTGCCTTTAGAGACTCTGTTGTTGATCCAGTAGAAGACCCTATATCTATCCTGTTTCTCGGTTTAGATACGAGAGAGGCCGATTTATCAGGTTTAACCGATGCCATGATATTAGCTACTTTTAATCCAGATGACAAAACGATCAAGATGGTTAACATTCCTCGTGACTCTTATGTGAACATAATCGGTCGAGAACCGATGGATAAAATTAATCATGCCCACGCTTTTGGTGGGGTTGATATGACTGTCGACACGGTCGAACATTTATTAAATGTTCCTGTCGATTACGTCGTCTCTTTAAATTTCACAGCCTTCATGGAAATTGTCGATACAATAGGTGGTGTCGAAGTTGATGTGCCAATGCCGATTAGTGATACGGATAACGCTACTTACGGCACGATTGAAATTGATGAAGGTTTACAAACATTAAATGGTGAAGAAGCTCTTGCTTATGCAAGAATGCGCAAAGATGATCCTCGAGGGGATTTAGGTCGAGGGGATCGGCAAAAAGATATTATTGAAGCCGTTATAAAACAATCGGCTAACTTTAAAACAATCACTAACTTCAATTCTCTTATGGAGAGCCTTGGGAACAATTTACGTACCAACCTTGGCTTTGGTAATTTAGTTAGTATGCATTCTTATGCCAGTGAATTAGATAACATTGACCAACTAAGCTTAGACGGCGATAATATGATGTTAGAGGGCATTTATTATTTCAGTCTTCATGAAGATTCTGTACAAGAAGTTTCTCAAACGCTACAACAGCATCTTGAGATTTCACATCTAGACACTCAAGCTACGATCGGTCATTAATATAGTAAAAGCCTGACAGAGGGGAAGTTCTTTTTCTCTGTCAGGCTTTTTGATTACCCTTTATATCAATATCGCATTGAAGGCGTCATCTATCAACGGTTGGCCAATGGTCTTCCCAGTTAAGGGTTCTAATTTGCATACGGATGACGCCATCTGCATCCCCATCGTAGTAATGATGAATTAAATAGTCGTGCCCATACACTTGTAAAATATCTTGGCCTCCTGGACCAATTTGATTCCCTTCTGACTCTAAAATGACTGTACCTCCACCATGAGTAAGAGGCTGCCCTTGTTGATCTACGTATGGTCCTGTTACCGACTCTGAACGCCCTACAGCTATTTTGTACGTACTATCCGTCCCTGCACAACATTGGTCCCATGAGGTAAATAAATAGTAATAGCCCTCTTTTTCTATTATTGTAGGTGCTTCAACAGGGTTGTGTTGAACAGACGGTCTGTTTTGTAACGTTACAACCTCACCTGCCACAGCAGTGGGATTATCCATTTCTTGAAGCTTTATTCCACTAAAATGCGAGCCATATACAATCCAAAGAGAGCCGTCAGCTTCAAACACATGAGGATCAATTGCATTGTAATCCGTTACCCCTGGTTCTGATGTCACAATGGGGCCGTGGTCCACCCAACTATTAAGGTCATGGGGGGTTTGAGAACTTAATACACCTATCGCCGATCGATTTGAACCGAAAGAGGAAACGGCATAATATAAGTAATACGTGTTATCATATTCAATGACTTGAGGTGCCCAGAGATGTTCAGAGTTATACCCTGTTATCCAATCAGGAACCGGAATTTCTCCGATTGCTTCCCACGGTCCTTCAAGTGTCCCTTCTGATTTCCGTACATAAATACCTCCTGGGTCATTGACATTTCTCAGGATACCTGTGGAGAACACATAATAAGCGTCATCCGTGCGAAGTAAAGCAGGGTCGTGTACAGGGTCATCAACTTCACCAGGGATATAGTCCCCAATATCACCGATCATATCAAGCTTACCAGTTGGGGGATTCACTTGTTTATTCTGCTGTTCGCTCGCATTTCTATCAGCGAATGATGCTCCATTAAATAGAAGGACACCTGTTACGACAATTGCGATACACGCAAGCCACAAATAACCGTTCGTAATCTTCATAACTCTCTCTCCCTTCATATTTTTGTAAAGGCTTTCATAATATATTATACATTAATTGTACGTATGATTTGACTATTTTTATTTCAAAACTTTAATTAGTACTAATGAATTATATAGTGCGATACAGATTTTGTTCTTCTTCACTATTTACGGATTAAATAACCTTCCACAGTTATGAAATTTCTTACACTTTCATTCTTTATGATGGAGCAGCGAGGTGATAGTTGACGTATTAATGTGAAGAAATTTGATGATGTGTTTTTAAGATCGTTTTTTTATTTGCACCATTTGCTAGAAAAACGTAAAAGTGCGAAGTGCCCAATTTAAACGTGTGTGTTTTAGTTCAATCAATGGGATACATATAAAACGAAGCTTCAATCAGTGGACGTTTTCACACCGTTCCTATTGATTGAAAATTGAGTGAATCAGGACATTAGCGTCCGTTATCTCCCACCTATATAGATAAAGTTACTTTTCCTCTCTATTTTGAGCCGGGAGGTTTACGGACGCTTATCTGTGATTAAAAAAACGAACGCATAGATGGAGAGAGCGTTCGTTTTTATACCTAGTCGTAGACTTATTTAATTTATTTCTTTTACACCTAGCCCTTGTGTTGAATTTCTAATCATTATTTTTGGTTCATAAACAACAGGGGTCATTTCAAAATGACGAGAAGGCGCCAGCTTTTGCTCAATAAAGTTGTATATTCTTCGTCCTGCTTCTTTTCCCATTTCTTCTTTTGGATGTTTCACTGTTGTCAGTTTAACTTCTGAAGCCACCGATAGAAATGAATCATCGTAGCCAACTACAGAGATATCTTCAGGGACAGACAACTTCATGTCTCTTATTACGTCCAAAAGCATTAATGCAAGCTGGTCATTGTAACATACAATAGCAGTAGGTAACTCTGACGTGTTTGTCAAATGCTGTCTCAGCTCTTCTACCGGCACAGTTTCTTTTGTTTCTGTTGTATAAGTGATAATATTTTTAGGACTTAAAGGAATGCCACTTTCACGATGAGCTTTAATAAAACCTTTCATACGCTTCGTCCCTTGAATATCATCATTTTTAAAGAAGCCTAGAACGTATTGGTGACCAAGATCCAATACATGACGTGTCTGTATTCTTCCACCTTCAACATCATTCATAATCAGATGAGTAGGCTCTAATTCTTCATAATAGGCATTTATCATGACGTATGGGATACCTGTTCGTTCTAAATTCAGATAATAGTTAATATTCGGATTGGGAAGCGCACTTTTCGTTGGCTCCACAATGAGACCGTCAAATCCTTGTTGTAAAACCGCTTCAAGACATCGACGCTCTTGCTCAATATTATTGTTCGTACTAAACAATGTCACTTGATACCCATTTTTACTTAAATATCCTTCGATGCCACGAATTATTGACGGAAAAATGTAATCCGAAAAATACGTTGTTATAACCGCTATATTTTTCGTTTGTTGGCTCGCAGTGCCACTTTTTAAAGCTGAACGATCAGCGCAAAATGTTCCTGCACCTTGCTTTTTATAAATCCAGCCGTCATTGACTAGTTCATCAATCGCTTTTCTCACCGTGTGGCGACTCACTTCATATTCCTTCATCAATTCTGTTTCCGATCCTACCTTTTGATGAGGTTGAATAAATCCTTGAAGTATCTGTGATTTAATTTTATTTTTTACAAAGTTATATTTTGTTTCCATCATCCACCTCGCTCGTCTGACATATACGTACGACTATTGTATCACGTTCTTAAGGTAATCACACTTGAATCCTTAAATTCCCTTTAGCAATGAACAACAGTCCCATATATGTCAGGCAACTTTAAGGTGAAAAATCACAATCTTAGGAACACTAACACGTTATGCTCATTCTTTAATCACACGGGAGACAGTCTGCTCCTCATAGCTTTTTTCTAACTTGTGTAAAGTTCGTATAAAAAACCACATGATAAGATAGGAAACAACACTTCCAGAAAAAAACAAAATAATTGGAGGAAATGCTAATGAGAAATGAATAGCCCCCCAAACGATCATGACAAAAAGACACGCGATGTGGAACCGGCCAAATACAAACATAGCAGTCTTTTTAAATAGCTCAATCAATCCCCCAGTAAAGTGAACTGAAACAGGGAAGGCTGAGACTCCCATTAACATGAAGAAAATAACGATGATAATAAATGACACTGTAACGAGAAGTGGAACATCCGCCCCAGCCTGTCTAATTAAACGATAATTTAAATAAAGCACAGCCCCAATACCACCAGCCAGCCAACCAACAAGATTCGCTTTTACAAAAACACTCTTGAAATAAGCTACAAAAGACTTAAAAAGCGGCAACTCCTCGTTCCCTTGAATCCACTTTCTGGAAATGGAAAATAATGACACAGTCGCCGGGAATAATCCGAATACTCCCAAACCTAACACGGTAAATCCAATCCATAATGCATTTAGCATGGCAAACCGTGTTACTAATCGAAAAAAGCGATTCATATTCTCTATCACTAGGCGTATCACCCTTCCATCATTTCATGGGAATTGAGTTCCTTTTTATCCTTTCACCCCACCTGACGTTAATCCAGCAATAAAGAACCTTTGGAAAAAGAGGAACAAGATAATAATTGGAATAATGCTTAATACTGAACCTGCGAATAAAATTTGATAGTTATTCCCATAAGGCGTTAACAATGTGGCCAATCCAATAGGTAACGTAAACATGTCGTTTGACCTTAACACAAGTAACGGCCATAAGAAATTATTCCAGCTTGTTAAGCCTTGTAAAATAGCCATTGCCGCAAAAGAAGGTAACATAAGGGGGGCCATAATTCTAAAGAAAATGCCATATTCCGTACAACCATCAATTCTCGCAGCTTCCATTAATTCTTTTGGAAGTCCAACGGAATATTGTCTAAAAAAGAACACCGCTATAGGCGCTACAATTAAAGGCAGCATAACTGCAAAATAAGAATCGACTAAACTAAAAGCTGTCATCATTCGAAAAAGAGGTAACATTAGAATTTCAAAAGGAATCATTAAAATTAGCAAAACAAGAATAAACACAAAACGTTTACCTTTAAATTCATATACGGCAAGAGCATACCCTACCAGTGATGAGAAAAACAAAGATAAAACAATAAGAACTGCGGAAATGATGATACTATTCAAATACCATTGCCAGTAGCTACTTCCTTCCGTTCCAAAAATGGCCTGGAAATTTTGAAAATCAAAGGATGAAAAGAATAATTCTCCTGATAACCCATATCTCATTAAATCGGATGCTGGGCTTAACGACGCCACAACCAGTGAAATAACCGGAAATAACGCCACAAATGCCACTAATATAAATAAGCCTACAAGCAGACATGTTATCATTTTTTCTTTCAGCGTTTTTTCCATTATGAATCACCCTTTTTAAATGCGCCTGTTAAATATAATTGTATAACACTAACGACAAAGATGACTAAGAGCAGAACGATTCCCACTGCTGCTCCAAAACCCATATCATTACGTTGGATCCCTTCTTGATAAATATAGCCCACAACCGTTAAACCTATATTCCCAGGGGAACTTGTCTCCCAAAAAACAAAACTTTCTTCAAACATTCTAAACCCATTAATGGTTGTAATCGTAGTTAAGAAGATGACAATTGGTTTGATTGCAGGGAAGGTGACGTGTTTGAATTTCTGCCATACGTTCGCCCCGTCAATATCTGCCGCTTCGTAAAGGTCATGATTTACATTTTGCAATCCCGCAAGGAAATAAAGGATATTTACTCCCATCCAGCGCCATGAGGCTAAAACTACCATCAGGAACATACCTGAGGCTGCTCCATATCGCCATTCAATTGGAGAAAATCCAAAGAAACTGAGGAATTGGTTTGCAATCGCCATATCAGAATCCCCAAATATCATTCTAAAAATCGTTCCGGCTACTATGACCGATGTGAGAGCAGGAATAAAAATAGCCGCCCGGAAAAAGTTCGTCATTTTCATGAGACGGTTATTTAAAAAGAGTGCAAAAATGAGTGGTAATACGGTCAAGAGAATGACTGTTAAAATAACATACACCGTTGTATTTTGTAGTGCGGTATAAAATGTTGGATTTAAAACTCTCTCATAGTTCCTTAATCCGATATATTCTACTTGTCCAGGAAGCACTCTTTGAAAACTCATGTTTATGGCGCTAATAAATGGATAGAGGAATAAAAATAAAAATGAAAGAATAAAAGGTGATACGAAAATATAAGGCGCGGCTTTTTTAGAGTACAGAAAGCTAGATCGCTTCCTCGGACTGTTCGGTGTACCTAAGGGCTTTCCTTTTTCAGTAGAAATTGTCGTTCCCATGCCATGGCCTCCTTTTTAATTGATTGCCCAGGAAACTTACAAAGTCTCCTGGGCAGATCCGCTATTTTTTACTCTATCATCCGACTTCTGATAGCATCTGCTGCATCTTCTAATGCTTCTTGTGAAGTTCTACTTTGATCACGTAAAACAGAGTGCATCACATTGGAGTTAATTTCCTGTTGGGCATTTGTTGTCTGTTCAGTAATATTCAAGTTATTAATTTCGTCTCGAATATCATGAAGAATCTCAAAAATGTCATCATGGAAATATTGATAGAAACGATTGTCTTCTGCCATGGCAGGGGAATCCCACACATCGTGTCTTGGAGGGTCAAACCCAAGTATTTCCCAAAGTTTCACATTGCCTTCTTCAGACAATTTCGCAAAAGCTAAAAAATCTTTCGCCAATTCAGAGTTCTCAGTTTGATTCGTTACGACTGTCCCTGTACCACCCATACCAGCAGAACGATTACCGCCTTCTTCCCACATTGGTAAAGGACGAATCTGCATCTTTCCATCTAAATCTTCCATATAGTCAAGAAATCGTCCCATATACCACATCGGCATCATCAACGAGGCAGCGCCACCATCATTCATAAAACCATAATATTCTTCCGCATGATGGTATCCTCCAGGAGCTATTTCTGCAATTTCATGCTCATAAACAAGGTCATAGATAAATTGCAGTGTGTCAACATTTGTTTCATTATCAAGAATAACGTCACCATTTTCGTCAAAATAATCAGAGCCTCTTTGACTGATTAAGCACCAAAAAGTAAAGTGATCGTCTGATTCTACTGTCGTCATAACAGCATCTGTATTAGCTACGACTTGTTCGCCTGCTTCCACATAATCATCCCAAGTTTCTATAGAATCAATATCTACACCCGCTTCATTCATAATTTCTTCATTATAAAACATCACCGTCGCCCCGACATGATAGTCAATTCCATAATAATTACCGTCTTTCGCATAAATATCAAATCTAGAAGTAATTAAATCATCTAATTCAGGCTCAACAACATCATTCAAAGCTTCGAGCTGGACCTCACCTTGTAAATAATTCGCAAATTGACTAATCTCTATATCTGCTATATCTGGGGCGCCACTGCCAGATTGAAGTGCTAGTAATAGATTATTATGCATTTGATCATACGGGTATGTTTCCGCGATTAACTGAATAGGACGATCTGGATTTTCTTCATTCCACCTAATGACAGCGTCTTCAAAAAATTGCGTATGAAGTTCTTGGAAATTCCAAAATGTAAGCTCTGTAGCCCCTTCAATGTCGTCCCCAACAACGGTTTGTTCCTCTAAGTCTCCACTGGCGTCATTTGCATTGTTTCCCCCACATGCTGACAGTAGAAAAACACTTGATAGTGCCGCTAAAACCATTTTTCTCATTTTAAACCCTCCTTTTATTTTGTAGAAGTAAAAATGACTGACTTTGATGATTGAGATAATAATCTAAACAATTAAATACCTATCAAACATCATGTAAAACCCCTTCATGGTCAAACCTCATGCCATCCACATCAAACATAGAACGGTTAAACTTTCGAAAAACTATGATATAGCTTCCAACACAACCAAACATGCGTACAAGTTATTATTAGAAAATATAAAAAATAGTAGATTCACCTAAAAACTATTATAATACTAGTATAAATTTGTTTATAAACAACACAAATCCATCAAATAAGCGCTTTCATTTTATCATTACTTGTACGTATGAGATATACATAATTATAAATCAGCTCAAAAACATACGCAAGTGATTTTATGTATTTTATCTTACTCTCATAAAATGAGCCTTCAATCAGGAGGGTTTTCGTTTTCCTCCCACTGATTAGTAGCTGAGTTAATCAGGACATTTTATTTTAGTAGACGAATGTCATGATGGTTTACCAACACGAAAGGTATTCTATTTAAAATGCACGTTTTTAAAACGCCAGAGCAAATAATGATTATTATTCAGTTGAAAGAAAGCCCATGAGGAGCAAGCGTCCATCACAGTAGTCGCTTTTTAGAGGAATATATTGAGATAAGATTTATTTACAAATATAACAATAAACCTAACTTAGATGAAAATTTTAGTTTGAACCTTAAAAAGAGGGCTATCTGAATTAATAATAGAGAGTGTACTCGTTTCAACAAGCTAAAGAATTGAGAAAACAGATGGAGCCTCGACGCCATCTGTTTAAAAATCCCCACCTAAGCTACGCGCTCTAGGTGAGGGCTATAACTATTAAACATTTAACTTAAATAAAGATACTTGTAAAGATTGTTAATATAACGATCGATAATATTGAACAGTACGTTTTAATCCCTCGTTTAGAGGGGTTTGAGGCCTCCAATTAGATACTTTAGTTAATTTATCATGACTTAAATAACTATGCTTAATATCCCCCGCCCTTACCGGACCGTAATCAGGGTTAAATGTGTTCCCCACTTCTTTACAGAGCACTTCTAACAACTGATTAATTGGCGTTTGAGACTGAGAACTAACGTTAAATACCCCATTAACCTTCATTTCCTTGCTATTTAAAAATGGCGTGATTACCGCATTAACAACATCGTCTACATAGACGAAATCACGGGTCTGCTCACCATCCCCTTGAATGTATGGCGTACGTCCTGACAATAATTTTTCAATAAAAATTGTGATGACTCCTGCTTCTGTATCAGCACTTTGTCTTGGACCATAAACATTCGCAAACCTGAGAGCACTTACATTCATATCATAAAGAGTACCAAAAGTTTGAACATATTGCTCCGCAGCAAGTTTGGAGGCTCCATATGGGGATAGCGGTTTAACACGGTCCTCCTCAGAAATAGGTAAACTCTCCACGTGGCCGTATACAGCTGCAGAAGAAGCATAAACGAACGTTTTGACCCCATGTCTTCTTGAAGCTTCCAAGACTGTGACAGTCCCTTTCACGTTAATCATTAAATCCTCTAGTGGGTCATCAAGTGAAGGCGCCACCTTACTTTGGGCAGCTAAATGAATAACACCCGATATATCAGGGTTTTTTCGAAAGATATTTTCTACAAGGGCTTCATCCCTCACATCACCCTCAATAAATGTGACAGAAGAAGATGAATTGATATTCTCTGTACTACCTGTTGATAGATTATCAAGTACAACAATCTCCTGCCCATTCTCTACAAGAGCGTCAGTAACATGAGAGCCAATAAATCCAGCGCCCCCTGTTATTAATACAGTCTCCATACGTCATCTCCTGTCCTTAGAGTCACTATTCTACAGCATCCTATAAATTCAGTGTTGATCGTGATTTAGTCGTTGTTTTAGGCACTTCTTGCCTATCCCCGTCACTCTTATCCTTATCTTCAGATGCGTCACCAGTCCCTTCAGATTTTGAACGGTCAAAAATGACGAGAAACGTTTTTAATAAAATGATTATATCAAGCCAAAGGCTGTAATTTCTAATATAATAAAGGTCGAATCGTAGCTTATCCTCTACCCCTGTGCTGTATTTTCCCATAACTTGTGCGTAACCCGTTATACCAGGTTGAACTCTGTTACGATACCCATAATGATAATATTCCTCCGACAATTGCTTAATAAAGAATTCTCTCTCAGGTCGTGGACCTACTAAGGACATATCTCCTTTTAGCACATTAAACAATTGAGGAAGCTCATCAAGACGTGTCGAGCGAATGAATTTGCCAACCTTCGTAATCCTATCATCATCAGATGTTGCTAAAACAGGGCCTGTCTTATTTTCAGCTCCCGTAATCATTGAACGAAATTTATAAATCGTAAATGGTTTATCATGTTTTCCCAGTCGTTCTTGTGAATAGATAACCTTCCCCTTCGGATCATCTAATTTAACAATTATAGCTACAAATAACATGAGTGGGGAGATAAGTACTAATAATAATAACGATGCTACAAAATCAAATACTCGCTTTACAAAGACTTTATCCCACGTAAGTCCGAATGGCTGTACACCCATAACAAGTGTGTCTTCTAATGGCGTAATAGATGCACGTTGTAACAGCAACTCATAAAGTGTTGGAATCACATAGACGACTTTATTACGCTCCATCGCATGATAAATCACTTGAGATTTTGATTCTTTTGATATATCGGTACACAAAACAACATAATCACAATCTTCCAAACAATAGCCTATATGCTCTATAGAACTGTCACCAGAAATATGCTGAACCTTCGTTCCTTTCAACATAGGATGCTTAATTTTATTAATAAGTTTATCGGTATTCGATTCATTCCCAATAAGCAAGACTTTCCCAATGACGGATCCTCTCGTAAGTTTTAAATAAATGACCTTAAAAATCACCATTAAAATAACCATAAATACCGCTGCAATTAACACAACTGACCGCGGCATTGCAAACTCTCTGAATAAATAAGAAGCTGCCATCGTTAAAAAAGTCATTAAAGAAGATGCCACGAGAATTTTTCTCACAATATCACTGATCGTATTCTTCCTATCTAATGCATATAATTCGTACACTGAGATAAAAAATAATCCGATAAGCAAAATCCATGGAAGTAAAGAGATAAATGCTTCCCAGTTGCGATCTGGGAAATCTAAATAACGTATATAAAACGCACTAATATAGGCCGCAAGAATACAAAACAAATCTCCAGCTATTAGAAAAAACCTATGGCTTCTTGATTCGCCAATATTCGTCATATTTAAAACCTCTTTCCTTTAACTAAACCTTAAATCCACACTATAACCTGCTTATGAGGAGAATCAGACTACCTGATTATATTTGTATGACTTTTTATACGCAGAAGGAAGACTTCATAACCTCATTCTTTTGCTTTTCTTCTTGTTACATATCATTTAACTAAAACGCCCATTAAGTATAAATTAATTTAATTCATCTATCATGAATTCATCTCATATTTCAACAGCATTAAACCGTAAAATAAAATACCTTTACCGTACTTTGAATCCAGCTTAACACTAAACTGACACTTTAAAACCCCTTTGAACAGTAAAACATAAACTGTAGTTCTTTATAGATAAAAAATAATATACAAAATCGTCGCTACGAAGCTTCAATCAGGGGGAGTATTATTCTTATCCCACTAATTCGAGTTATGAATAGAGACTTAGCATCCTTATCGCACGGCTAAATAGAGTTAGCTTTCCTCTCTATTTTGACCCAAGAGTTTTACGGACGGCTATCTGTGATAAAATAAAACAATTCTCGACTTTCATTATAATATTATTAACGGCGTTTAGCCAACCTTAATTATGGGAATAATAAAAGCGAACAAAAGAAATAAAAAACCGAATGACTGCACTTATTGTGTCCATCACTCGGTTAATTATATAAGTTGTATTTAGAATTATTTATACCTTGGAATGTCAAATGTTCTTCGAAGATTACTCTGTGCTTGGTAGTGTTTAAATATATTGGCTGTTTGCTTTTGAGCCCACCCAATGTCTGTAGCGTATTGGTGTGTGCCCCGTATCTGAGGGTTCCACCTCATTTTATATAAAGTATCTTGTGCAAAAGTTGGATGGTGGACATAAGACTCGGCTATAAATTTTGTCCCACCATCTATTGCTGCTGCAGGTGTAAACCACGCTTCTTCATACGCTCTAATCGCCCCTCTTACATAGGTGTCAATGTCAACAGCACCTATCCCAAACATATTATATGTTTTACGAATATTGGTAGCTTGACTTCTGCTATAACTACTCACTTGTTGAACGTTCCAAGTACTCCCTGACCTTTCAGCAATGTGAGTACTATTAGGTGTATAAACTACCCATCTATTAGCAGAAATCTGCCCCACTTCAATACTTCCGTTTGCAAGAGGAGAATTACCGTTACCAGTTTCTAAGATAGCATGTGAAAGTAAATAAAATTCATTAATGCTATATTTCTCAGCTGCATTTTTAAATGTAGTTCCTCTACCTTCTAAAATTCCTTTGCCTATTAATTGATTATTCAAGTATGTCGCCGAAACGCCCGATGTTTCAGATAAAACTAAAAATTGATACATATCTTGATTATTAACATTCAAAGAAAAACTATTAGGATTTACCATTCTCTTTACATCAGCCATTCTAGCAAACTGCCAATTTTGTCCATGTGGGTACTCAATTGCATACCAAGTTCTATTAGAGCTAGGACTTGTATCTTTTTCCGTCCCTATAATTGTAACTTTTGCACCTGAATTAATGGTACCAATGCTATTTAACCTTGTATTAGGCTCAAACCTAACATTCAATACAGAAGCGGTAACCGTTCCTGTACTACCTTGCCTATTTACATGATCACTCGATACATAGGCAATTTTTGTCCTGTACAAGTCTGTCCTTGGACTAACTTGCAATTGAGTCCTCACCATATCATCTATAGTATAGTTGTATTGAGTATATCTTATAACAGGTTCATTTTTTAATAATGATTGTATGGCATCAAGTGTTACTTGATCAGCAATCCCACTAACTCTCAACCCATTATCAGATTGAAAATTCCTTACTTCCCTTTCAGTAGCTGGTCCATAATTTTCATTTGGATTATTTGATATATGATAACCTAGTCTCGCTAAATCCTCTTTTAACTGGATAACATCCTCATGACTTTGACCATTACGGAGATACCAATTAAGAATTTCTTGTATTCTATTTAACGTCGGTTGGTCTGCTATACCATTTACGACAAGTCCATAGTACTGTTGGAACTCTATCACTCTCAATTCTGTCGATGGGCCATAAGCCGTGTTAGGATTGTTAGATACATGAAAACCTAACTTAGACAAATTCTCTTTTAAGGTAATCGTATCTTCATGGTTCCGTCCGTTTCTAAATGGTGAGTTTAGTATCTCTTCAATTTTATTTAGAGTGGCATCATTTACAATACCACTACTACTTAACCCATAGTAACTTTGAAAATCTTTTACCGCCTGTTCTGTTGATGGACCAAATTGGGGAGTCGGATCGGGTGAAATCGCAAATCCTATCTCTGCTAGCTTAATCTTTAAATCTACCACATCTTGCCGATAATCCCCTCGCGACATCGGGGTGTTGATTAACTCTTCAATCTTTGCCAACGTCACTTCATCTGCGATACCATTTTCTCGTAAGTTATAGAACGCTTGAAACTCTCTTACTCTACGTTCTGTCGTTGGACCATAAGCCGTGTTTGGATTATTCGACACGTGGAATCCTAACTTAGACAAGTGCTCCTTCAAGGTGATGGCATCCGCATGATTTCCTCCGTTTTGTAGAGGTGTTGATAGAATCTCATCGATCTTGTTTAACGTGGCTTCATCTGCCATCCCATTTACCACTAACCCATAGTAAGCTTGGAACTCTCTGACTCGCCGTTCTGTCATAGGACCATATACCGTGTTAGGATTGTCTGATACATGAAATCCTAACTTAGATAAGTTCTCCTTAAGAGTGATAACATCCTCATGACTCTCTCCATTTTGGAAAGAACTCGATAAAAGCTCTTCTAGCTTTGCCAACGTCACCTCATCGCCTATTCCATTCGCCACTAACCCATAATACGATTGAAATTCTTTGACTCGCGCCTCCGTAGAAGGTCCATAAGCAGTGTTTGGATTATCGGATACATGAAAACCTAGTCTCGATAGATTCTCCTTTAAGGTTATCGTATCTTCATGGTTTCGACCACTTCTAAAGGGGCTCCCTAACACCTCTTCTATTTTGGCTAACGTAGCGTTATCTGCCCTTCCATGACTTTCTAGACCATAGTAACTTTGAAAATCTTTTACTATCCGTTCTGTCGATGGGCCAAATTGAGGGTTGGGATTAGCTGAAACTGCAAAACCTACCTCTGCTAGTTTAACCTTTAAATCCACTACATCTTGACGGTAATCCCCTCGCGACATCGGGGTGTTGATTAACTCTTCAATCTTTGCCAACGTCACTTCATCTGCAATACCATTTTCTCGTAAGTTATAGAACGCTTGAAACTCTCTTACTCTACGTTCTGTCGTTGGACCATAAGCCGTGTTAGGATTATTCGACACGTGAAATCCTAACTTAGACAAGTTCTCCTTCAAGGTGATGGCATCCGCATGATTTCCTCCGTTTTGTAGAGGTGTTGATAGAATCTCATCTATCTTATTTAACGTGGTTTCATCAGCCATTCCATGTACCTCGATAGCGAAGTAACTTTGAAAATCTTTTACTGCCTCTTCCGTAGATGGCCCAAAGTTTTCATTGGGGTTATTAGAAACAGGGAACCCTAGCTTAGCTAAATCGATTTTTAATTGAATGATTCTCGGGTCACTGTCACCTCTTTTGAAAAGATTCCCATCAGAAACCATACTGCTTACTTCTATGGGCTCTTCTGCTTCTACTTCGATTATTTCTTCATTTTCTATAAGACTTTCATTAGAGTCAACTTCTGGATTTTCATTATTATTCTCTTCTGAAGGACTATGCTCGCTTTCTTCTGATGACAAATTGTCATCATTTTCTTTTTCTGAACTCTCTCCTTCACCTTCTATTTTTTCTTGGCTTACTTGCTCATCATTTTCTTCCTCAGCAAGCGTATATTGTGAACTAAAGTGGACGAGAGAAAATAGTAAGACTAATAAAAAAATTAAATGTCTGACTTTCACTTTAGTTTCACCTCCCTTTGGTTTTAAATTTTCACTACTTTATCTAGTATCGGGCTTTATCTCTTTAATTTCAATAGGATTATTATAGTCTTAAATTAAGAAATATTACTAAACAATCAATTTCTATTCGGCCTGTTTAAAGAGTAAGTGCACTCAGAATGTCGTCGTTATCCATTCAAAAACACGAATATATCAACTAGTTGTTAATTCTCCCTTCAGGATGCTCGCTTTCACCCAGGGGAGTTTCACTGTTACATCGGCTCGATGTGTATTACTAGTTCGCGCCCCAAGCACCCTCGAAAAAATTGCTCTGTGGAGTCTCAGCTGGACTGTTCTGAGAAACTCCGAATCTAAAATTATCTATATTATGTAATCTATTGAAAATGAAATGCTCTATTAAAACCTCAATTACTAACTCTCTATGTCAGTTGCGCTTCATAATTATAATTTCATACCTTTAATTAACTATAAACAACTTTCACTCCTACACTTTGGCCGTCATTTCCTTTTTAGGCTACCAACAAGAAGTATAATCTCACCGACGTTCCCAACATAAAGAAACCTCCTATGATAAGTTTATCTTAATAGGAGGTGTTGACAATTAACTACCTTTTCAATTAAAGATCGAAGAAAATAAAGTTTTTATGACTTGACAACATTAATACCATAGTTGGTTATGTCTTTTACCCCTTCTATCTTATTATCGCCTTTTCAATTGTGACTGTTTTAAGATTTTTAATTGAACTCTTAAAAATCGCTTTTGTAATAGAAGTGAATGTCTCAATTTTACCCGTCGTAAAAAACTGATGATTAGATTTGTACGGTTTATGATTTAATATTTGATGAAAGTCAAGTACAACACTCGTTTCTCTTGCAGTTTCTTCACTAGAAGATACTATCGACACTTTATCCCCTATCGCCTCTTGTATCGCATCTTTTATAATCGGATAGTGCGTACACCCTAAAATTAATGTATCCATATTTTGCTCCATTTTTAACGGCGCTAAAGATTTCTGAATAATTTCTTTGAATTTATACTCATATGCTGACCTATTCTCAACTAAAGGTACAAACAGAGGACAAGCTAATGAAAAAACGTTTATTTCCGAATTTATAGCTTTCAGAGTCTCTTCATAAGCGTTACTTCTAATAGTACCCTCTGTACCTATTACAGCTACATTATTATTATGAGTGTAATTAATTGCAGCTCTTGCTCCTGGTTGTATAACTCCAATAACTGGTATTTTTAATTCCTTTTGAAGCTCTTCTAACGTAAAGGCAGTAGCAGTATTACAGGCAATAACTAAGAGTTTGATCTCTTTCTGTAGTAAAAAATCAACCATTTCCCAAGTGAATTGCCTTACTTCATCTTCAGATCTTGATCCATAGGGACACCTTAAAGTATCCCCTAGGTAAATAAGTCTTTCTTTCGGTAATTGTCTCATCAATTCATGAGCTACAGTTAAGCCACCTACTCCTGAATCAATGACTCCTATTGCATTTTCCATCCTACCTCTACCTTCCATGATACAAAATAAATGTATTATATTATTTTTTCTTTCCAGAACTTTTAAAAGAATCTGCTATTACTCTAACCGGTTTTGTCATTTTCCAAAATGTACTATTTTCTATTGACTCATATTTTCTTTTAATAGCTTCTATCTCTTTATTATTCCTTTTAGCAGAGACCACTTTATCTTGCACAACCTCAAATCCTGCCTTAACTGGCTTTCTCCATTCTAATTCTTTAAAAGTTACATCACTTGAGAAGTATTTACGAAGTTCAGTAATAAATCTCTTAATATTATCTTTTTTTCCAGAAATAACAATTGAAATATTATTTGCATTTCCTTTAATAAATCCATGCAGTTTTAAATTTAGAGCTTGTTTCTTAAGCAATTTTTTATATTTAATCTTTTTAAAAGACCCCGTCATTTCAATTTTTTTAATTATGAAGTCTTCCTTTTCGAGTGAAGGGTAGGTAATTTCTTGAACTTGTCCATTTCTTAAAGGTGGTAGTATACTATCGAAATCAAAATATATTAAGTCATTCCTAAACCCCTCTTCTATGGTTTCTGGGAAATAATAATCTATAATAGCCTTTGGAATGTCTCTTGCCTTTCCTTCCACAGGATAAAGATGATTACTTATTTGCGGTTTAGAATTAACCTCATTTACAAAGCCAATCCCAGTATCTTTTTCTATAATCATATCTACAGCGCATTGTGGTAAGTTTGGTATGGCTTTAGCTGCTGCAATTGCAGTATCTTTAGCCTTTTGAGGGATCTGATCAGTAACATCTATAGGTTCACCACCTGCTGACAGACTTCCTTTCTCCCGTACAAAAACTCTCTCATTTACTTTAGGGATATCTTTAAGAGACAGACCTTTTAAATTCATGAAATTTTCCATTTCTTTATCTTTTTTAATTAGCCGGCCTGCTAAGTAAGGATTTTTTTTTCTTAAGTTGTTTTTAACATCTATAAGTTCACTTATAGTTCTTTTGCCATCACCTATTACATTGGCAGGTATCCGCTTATATACCCCAATCACTCTATTCCCAATAACATATACTCGATGATCTTCTCCGGCTATATACCTCTCAAGTATCACATTTTTATAATTCAAATCTGTTCTAACATGTAGCAACGCTTGTTTAAGGTCTTCAACACTATTTATATTAGTAATTACTCCTTTTCCTCCACCTGCATCTGTTGGTTTGAGAACTACAGGAAAGTTAAGTGATTTAAAATACTTAATAATGACTTCATCAGAGTCAGTATGAGTAAAACTTTTCCCTAGCGGTACATCAACACCAGCTGTAGAAAGGTATTTTTTAGTCAAATCTTTATCTACACATACACTGATTGCTTGCTTATTTACTAGATCTCCTCTCGAGACAGCGAATGTGTGTTCTGTATTCTTTGAGGTTAAAGAAAATCTTACAGTGAGCTTAGTCTCTCCTTTTTCTTTTCTATACACATTAAAAAACTTTACTTTTAAACCCCTTCTCCAGCCTTCTAAAGCGATGGTATAAATACATAATTTGTACCCATACGCTGAAATAGGTATTGAATTATCTAAATGAGGCAGCCATTCATAATTATTTTCCATATTCCCAAAAATCCTCCTCAGTAATTGCTACTTATAATTTGGACATAAAATATTAAGTTTAGAGAAACTTATTTACTTTTTCGTATCTCAAAACCAGCTTTAATTTGTTTATCCCATACAAACTCTTTGACTAAGCGAACTTGCGCTCTACTAGGTCCTTCCATACATATTTCTTTAAAAGCCTCGACCTTTTCTTTGTCAATTCCAGCTACTACTACGACTACATTTCCATTAGTTAAATTTCGAGTATAGCCGTTTAAATTATTGTCTAAAGCTTTTTTTCTTATCCACTTTCTAAAATTAACCCCTTGGACGTTACCAACCACAACATACCTTTTAGCAAATAAGTCCCCTAGGGGAGCTTTTGGAATTTCTATATTCTCAACAATCTTACCTTCTAATAAATCTAAAACTTTTTTTTGGTCATAATAAATATTATCATCAGCTTTTTCTACTCCTTTTGTATCAGGGAAATAATAATCAATAATACCTGCTGGTATATTTTGCGGATCCCCAAACATAGGAAAATGATGTGAAGTAATTCCTGCCGTTGCATTAACTTCAATTATTGTTATTTCCTCTTCGTTTATAATGACATCAATACCGGCATGTATTAAGCTTGGAATAGCTTTAATAGTGTTTATAGCAACTTTTTTAATGTTATCCGGTAGTTTTTTTGTGACATCAATCGAATCACCACCTGAAGTAATATTACTCAAACCTTGTAAGAATACAACTTCATTTTCGTCGGGTATATCTTCAAGGCTTTTACCCTCTCTTCCTATATACTCCAATAAATTCCTATTAATTTTAATAGGTTTAGCCGATAAGTAAGGATTCAAGTTTCTCTCTTCATTTTTTTGTTTAATTAATTCACTTATTGTCCGCTTCCCATCCCCCACAACGTTAGCTGCAATTCTCTTAAAAGCACCCAAAACTTTGTCTCCCATGACATAAATACGATAGTCATCACCAGTAATAAAACGTTCTATAATATATTTATCATAAGGGAATTCAGAATTAACGTAAGTAATACTATGTTTCAGCTCTTCTTCTGTCCGAATATTAGTTATTACCCCTTTTCCCAAACTCCCTAATGCTGGCTTAATCACTAATGGATAAGTTACATCTCTTGCTTTGTCAAGAATTGATTGAACATCATCATTAACATCGAAAAACGTCCCTTCACTCACTGGAACATTTGCTTTTATCAAGTATTTTTTTGTTAGCTCTTTATCTGAAGCTATGTTAATTGCCTCATTTGAAACTTTATCACCTCTAGAGCGGAAGAAAAAGTGAGTCTTCTTACCATTACTCAACGAGAAGAATTTACCTGTTGGATTATAACCAACTCCTTTAATATCAGATAACAAATTAGGGTTGTAATACCACTTTAATTCTAGCCCTCTTCGCCAACCTTCGAGCGCAACAAGATAAGCACAAACATTAAAGCCCCTAATACCTGAAAGCATTTGCTTTGACAGCCAAGATGGATAGATAGAATTCATTTTAACACATCCTATTTAGTATTTATTGAGAGAACTTTAGGTTAAATTTATTATTTTTGCCTTAGATTTTTTACTGAACTTATTAGACGGCCGAACTTCCATGAGCGACTATTTAAAATATTAACATTGTCCTTTTCCAATTTATAAACCTCTTTATTTAAATTCTTATATTCTCTTCTAATACGCTTTAATATATTGTGTACACTTTCTTTTCGATTAGTATTAAAGTTTTCGTTAACATCGAAGCCAATTTTAATAGGCTCTTTCCAAACCTCCTCTTGAATCGCTTCTACTTTCGCTATTTTCTTTTGTCTTTTTAAGAAACTCTTCAACCCCGCCAAGGCCTCTTTTGTCTCACTACCAACGATTAGTTCAATTTCTCCTGTGAAATTTTTATTAATTTCACCATGTATGCCATGGCTTTGAGCATATAAACTAATCGCATTATGAAAGCTTTGACGATTCACTTCTCCACTTAGTATATATTTTTTAGCAACTAACTCATTTTTAGGAGCCGGGCTGACCTCCACTTCGATTGTGGATCTATTTTCTAAAGGTTCCATCGCAGCTAAAAAGTCAAAATAAAAATTTGATTTTGACGTATCGACTCCTTTAGTTTCTGGAAAATAATAATCAATGATTGCTTTAGGTATATCTCTTGCTTTCCCTCTTAACGGGAAAAGAATACCCCCAATTTGTGCTGTTGGGTTAAGTTCGATAACTACAGCCGATTCCTTTTCAGGTTTTGTGTCATCAACGATAATATCTACTCCCCCATGATACAAGCCAGGAATAGCCTTGACAGCATTAATAGCTATTTCTTTATAGTAATCACCAATGCTATCTGTCACATCAATTGGGTCCCCACCTGAAGAGACATTCGTTTTTTCCCTTAAATAAATTTTTTCTCCTTTCGGCGGGATACTCTCATAAGTATATCCTGCACTTTCAAGGAATTCAGTAATTTCGATGTCCGCTTCAATTAAACAGCTATGAAGTCTTGCATTTTTCTTTCTCTCTAAGTTTTTCAATGCAATTAATTCTTCAATTGTATGCAGGCCATCTCCAATAATATTTGCAGGTAACCTATTATAAGCAGCTATAACTTTATCTTCAATAACATATATACGGTACTCTGATCCACTCACATGCTGTTCCAGTACAACTTCTTTATAGCCAAGTGTATGACGCACATACTTAATGGCTTTTCTTAAAGCCTGTTCAGACTTAATATTTGTTACGACACCATTTCCTAAGCTTCCATTTGTCGGTTTCAAAACAAGAGGATATGGCAGTGATGTAGCAGTTTCGATAATATTCTCATCACTATCATTTTCGCCAAAACCAAACCCTTTTGGAACTGGGACATGTGATTTTTCCAACCACTTCTTAGTCAAGTCCTTTTCTGACCCAATTTCTACTGCTTCATTGGTGACTTTATCTCCTCGTGTGCGGAAAAAATAATGCGTTCTTTCCTTTGAAGTTAATGAAAATAAACGTCCGGGTGGATTGACACCAAAGACGACCATATCTTGAAAATGCTCAGAATCTTTTGTATACCACTTTAACGTCAATCCACGTCGCCAACCTTCAAGAGCCACAGAATATGCACATAATCTAGTTTTACGGGCACTTACAACGATATCATTTGTTAATTGTGGTAATGTAATGGCTTGATTACTCATGCTTGTCCTCCAATAATTTCTTACCTTTTTAACTTAATTAATTTTGCAGCATCCCCCAAAAGCCTTATTGGGGCAGACACTTTCCAAGATAAACTTCCTTTTAATTGTTGGTTCCTTTTTTTAAGCTTCCTATACTTTTTTTCGGTCTGTTCAATTTCCTTTTTTAATAAGTTCAGTTCTTCTAATTGGGTTTTTAAGTCAGCTTTAATTTCAAAACCGATCTTTACAGGAAGGTTATAAGATGAGACCTCGACTTTTTCCACAGATGACCTTTCTGGATCTTCCCATATAGCCTTTTCAAAATCATATATTTTATTTTCATCTGTTCCAGCAACGATAACTTCTATTTCGCCATTACTTAAATTCATAACAAAGCCGTTAAGGTAACGTTCAAAGGCTTGTTTTCTGAGCCCCCTATGAAAATCAATACCTTGCACATCCCCAAAAACTGTATACTTCTTAACAATGATCCCCTCCGTTATAGCCGGTGTCACTGTCGTTTTTGTCGCAGTTTTTGATTTCAAGGGAAATAACACATCTGTAAAATCAAAATAAAGCTTCTCTCTCTCAATATCTACGTTTTTAGTTTCAGGGAAATACGCATCGATAATAGCACTAGGTACATCAAATGCTGGGCCCTCTAACGGGAATAGCAACGATCCTATTTGAGCAGAAGGATTAATTTCTAAAACCGCGACGTCGCCACTCACTTTATCCCATATCACATCCACTGCACCATGCGGAAGTCCAGGAACAACGTTTAACGCAGCGATAGCTGCCTCTGCCACTTTTGGTGCAGTAGCCATATCAACACTTATAGGATCTCCACCGAGTGAAATATTACTTTTTTCTATTAAGTTTACAATTTTATTCTCTGGAATAATGTCATCCAAGTCATAATTGTGTTCATATAGATAATTTCTTATCTCATTCGTTATTTTTATTGGGCAGCTAATAAGTCGTGGGTTGTCTTGTCTAAGTTCATTCTTCTGATCGATTAAACGTCGTATAGATGAAAAGCCATCACCTTTAACATTAGCTGGGTTACGCAAAATCATTCCAACAGCTTTACCTTCTACAACATAGACTCTATATTCATCTCCAGGGATGAATCTTTCTACAATAAAATCAGTTTGATTCGCATCACTATTATCCAAAATGTCTTGTAGTGCTTCTGAGCTTTTGATATTAACATAAACACCCTGACCAAAGCTCCCATCAATCGGCTTCAAAACTAAAGGATAGCCAATGGAAGAAGCATACTTAAGGACGGCCTCTGTAGAGGTATTTTTATCAAAGCTCTTCCCTGCTGGTATTGGCACTCCTTTTTCATCCAAACGTTCTTTTGTTAGTTGCTTATCCATACATAAGTCAACCGCTTCATTTGTTACTTTATCTCCTCGAGTGCGAAAGAAATAATGCGTCTTATGACTTGATGTAAGCGAAAATAGTTTACCTGGTTTTTCGACATTCCACATCCTCATTTTCGGGAAATCTACAGCATTTTTTGCATACCACGTTAATTTTAGACCCCTTCGCCAACCTTCTAAAGCAATAGCAAACGCATCTAAATCAGGTCCCTTGGCATCGGCTACTATTTCCTCTGTTAAATGTGGCAAGAAATTCTCTTCTGGGATATCTTCCATTACATATCCTCCTTACTATGACTTTCTATGTCAGCTTGAAAAGCCGTCACTTTTTGATATATTTCTTTAAAATGTGAAAATTCTTTTCCTTTTATTAAATCATCAATTAACTTATATTCGGCTTCAAGGTACATTTCTCCAAGTAACTGATCCGTTTTTTCGTTAAACTCATTGTAATTCCCAGGTTTTGGTGTGAATTCTCCAAATACAAATTCAGTTGAAGTTTTAAGAAAATCAATTCGCATAAATGGGACAGGAAGCTCAGCACTTAATTTTTTAACTAACTCAATCTCATCCTTTGTAAAGCCCTCTCCTGCGAATAATTGATCTTCATATTTACCTGTATGAACTTTACAACCTGAACTATCCCACCAGCAATATTTTATATTCGGAAACCTTTCAATTTCAAGTACAAGTCCCACTCGTCCATAAAAACAATAAAATTTCAAATCTTTAGCAGGTTTGTGACGCTCTCTATCATAGATAAATTCTTCTAAAAACCATTCATCATTTTGTACAAACCCCTTTTGTACATCTTCTTTCATTTTTAATTTTAATTCATCATAGCCTTGAAAAATAGAGGTATCTTTAACTCTTTGTATATTTGTTTCATCATAGATAATATAGACGCCTCTTGAACCAGCAGAATTTACAGGTTTTAATACTCGCTCATTTTCTGGAGAGAATGTTTTAGTTGTAAACGTTTCAGTGCTTCTAAAAGGCCTCCTGACATCCAATACATCCATCAATTGATATGCTAAGGACTTATCATCTAAAATATGATCATGTGTTAACCGCTGTTTTTTTCTAATCGTTGATCGTAATACTAAGCTCGTTTTAAAAGAGGCTACTGAATTAATCTCACTAGCAATTGCCTCTTCAGAATACCTTACTATCTTTTCGGGTATTTCCCGTATGTCATAAGCATCAATTAATTTATTGAACACAACATTTCTTTGTTCAATATCTTTTAGTAAATGGAATCTGTTCACTATAGTGTCTAAAGTGCGTTTGGCAGATTTAGATTTCATTTTACAGCCGTTCACAATAGTATCAATGATCTCTAACGAGTTCGGCTCTTTACTCAACAACTTAATAGCTTTATTTAAGTCTTCTGTGCTCTGATCATTGGATAATAGTATAACCTGGGCTTCTTTAACACGTATTTCAGACATTAATTTATTTATCTGACACTCTAAATCATAATTTGATTGTTCTAAAGCCTTTAACTTCGATTTTCTATTTTGAGGCATGATCCTTCCGTACAGCTTCTTGAAGCGAACAAATGGTTCCAAAAATTTATTTCCAATCTTCCAAACTGGACTTCTTTTAATAACGTCGTTTTTTTTCTTAATTTGGCTATTTTCTTCCTGCAATTGCGCTAATGTGTTTTCTTTCTTCACTCTATCCCTTATTTGTTTTTCCTTACTTTCCATATCTGTCCCTCGCAATTCTGGTGATATGTTTAACATACCCGAAGTGCTCATCCACGTATTGTTTTGCTTTCTCTACTTGGGCTTCATACCGCTCTGGCTGACTCATTAATTTCTCTATTGCCTTTAGCACCTCTTCAGGCTCAGCGTATATCGCCGCTTCTCCAAATAAGTCTTTATACTTCGGCTCAATCACTACAGGTACCCCTGCTGCCATTGCTTCAAATATTACGCGGCCAAACGCCTCCACCCAATCTGAGTGTGTATAGTAGACAAACACATCTAACCTCTTTAAAAACGACTGGGGACTTTCTTCACCAAATTCCTTCACGTTCCAATTACTCGGCAACTCCCCCAGCACTTTTTTAGGGCTTTTCGCTCCTCCTAATACGTGAATTTCATACGGCCCCTCTGTTGGGTAGATTAACATCATTTTTTCTCGGCTTTCAGGCCATTTCACATACTGGTCTCTCGAATGACGCCCTATACGGATCGGGCTGCCTTCCTCTCGTGTGTAACGCCCTCGCCACCACTCATCTACATGAATGATGTTTACCCAGTCTTCTTCAGCTAAATTAATCTCATCCAGTTCTGCCTTGTGATACTTATCCAATGTCTTCCTAATCTCGGGGCCAATTGGATACCACGTGCCCTCTTGTCCAAAATACATCTTTAAGTGCTTCACACACTCTTTAAACGAGTAAAGTCGTTCCCCTTTTTCACCATAATCCCTCTGCGGCGGTTGATTCACGATCACTTCCACACGACCTGCCTTCACATCCGGAACATACTTCTGCCATTCTTGTAGCGCTGGCGGATGACGGACTATCAGAACGTCACAACTGACCTTTTCTCCGTAAACGATCATTTCCACCCTATCACCATCAATCGTTTCTCGTACTTGTGGATTAATTCGCTCCACCGAATTTAAATCATATCGGGATAGTTGCACGAGCCCCGTTTTCAAACCGTGTTGCTTTTGGGCTTTGATCTCTTCTATATTCGACATATTAGTACCGCCCAACAAACGAAACTCTGACGCAATAATCACATCAAAGTGCCGACGTTCACCTTTATTCACCACTCGCTTCGGCTTCATTGGCGCTGGAATAGGAAATGGCCTTACCTCTTGTGGGAATGGGTATTTTAAATTCCCTCCACTCTCATGGTAGTGATCATGAGATTCTGCGTATTCTTTATACGCATTCACCTGCCACCCCTTATAAAGACATCCATCTAATACGACAGAAGTACTATCAGCTTTTCTAAAAGAGTAAACACCGTTCGTTAAATTTACCAATGCATGTTGGCCAAATATTCTTATAAGGCGACTTACAAATTCCTGACTTCCTCCAAAACTCACCATATCCCAAAATCCCAGTTTCTCTATTACTTTTTCTCTCAAGTACATTAATGAACTTTTGTTTGAAAAGGTATATTCGGTTACTTCATTTTCAACTCTCATAAAACTTAACTCTTCGGTTACACAAACTTGCAATGAGGTGTTCGCAATCACATCTGGGTTGTGCATTAGATGATTTGCTTGATAAGCGATTTTCTGAGGGTGTGCCCACTCATCAGGACCGTTCACTGTGACGTATTCACCTGTCGCTACCTTAAGTCCTATATTTCTAGCGCTATAGTTCCCAGAATACTCCTCTGTACTGTAGCAACTTATTCTTGAATCTCTTTCAGCTAAATAACGTATTATATTAAGAGTTTCGTCCGTACTACCATCATCAACTATAATCACTTCAATATTTGACCATGTTTGATTTATCAAGCTGTTAACCACTGTCTTGATTGAATTTTCAGCGTTATAAACTGGCACAATAATGGAGACTTTTGGTAGATCCTTACCTCCTATGGATTCTTCACAGCATTCATAATCAATTCTTAGTTGATTGAATAACGTTTCCTCGACTTGAAGACCTTCTTTACTCAATACACACTGATCGTATTTATTAAACACCCTGTTAATATACCCTATTTTTTCCTGAGGATCTTCACATATATTAGCTTTTGCAAAGTTTTCGTCTATTGACGAATAATGAGTCTCAGGAAAATTTTCTAGTATCGAGATTGCTTTCTCACTCATTCCTAAAGCATGAAGCAGCTCAGCTTCAATAATTGTTTTTTTATGTTTTAAACTTGATTTATAACCGCTTTTCCCCATAATTTTAATGCAATCTAACGCTTTTAATTTGTTAAAGTAAGTTTGTTTTCTAGCATACCACAACACAAGCTCCCAAGCTGAAAGAGATACAAGATAATGGTTATCCACTCGTTGAATGTCTTTTTCAAGTTCTTTTAGGATTCTTTTTTCAAACCCTTCCTCGAGTTTTCTTTTGAATTTTGTTACTCTTTGCTCGGCTTTTTGTTTTTTATATCTCTTATCAAATACTTGTCTATAACTTTTTTTTCCTTGGACAATCTTAAGACATTGCCTCCAAGTGCGCCTTATCCGTAAATAAACATAAATCGTCTTCCCTATCAAACTTGATTGAAATATTCTATATTTTATTTCCAAATCTTTATTTTCTTTAAGTAACTTTGCGTTTCGTAGCTGCTCTTTTTTTATTCTTTCTTCTATTGGGTCAATTTCAATTAATGACCGGCTAGAGCCGGTCATTGATTTTTTATTTCCCATATTTTCACCCCGTAATTCTGGTGATATGTTTAGCATATCCGAAGTGCTCGTCCACGTATTGTTTTGCTTTCTCTACTTGGGCTTCATACCGCTCTGGCTGACTCATTAATTTCTCTATTGCCTTTAGCACCTCTTCAGGCTCAGCGTATATCGCCGCTTCTCCAAATAAGTCTTTATACTTCGGCTCAATCACTACAGGCACCCCTGCCGCCATTGCTTCAAATATTACGCGGCCAAACGCTTCCACCCAATCTGAGTGTGTATAGTAGACAAACACATCTAACCTCTTTAAAAACGACTGGGGACTTTCTTCACCAAATTCCTTCACGTTCCAATTACTCGGCAACTCCCCCAGCACTTTTTTAGGGCTTTTCGCTCCTCCTAATACGTGAATTTCATACGGCCCCTCTGTTGGGTAGATTAACATCATTTTTTCTCGGCTTTCAGGCCATTTCACATACTGGTCTCTCGAATGACGCCCTATACGGATCGGGCTGCCTTCCTCTCGTGTGTAACGCCCTCGCCACCACTCATCTACATGAATGATGTTTACCCAGTCTTCTTCAGCTAAATTAATCTCATCCAGTTCTGCCTTGTGATACTTATCCAATGTCTTCCTAATCTCGGGGCCAATTGGATACCACGTGCCCTCTTGTCCAAAATACATCTTTAAGTGCTTCACACACTCTTTAAACGAGTAGAGTCGTTCCCCTTTTTCACCATAATCCCTCTGCGGCGGTTGATTCACGATCACTTCCACACGACCTGTCCTCACATCCGGAACATACTTCTGCCATTCTTGTAGCGCTGGTGGATGACGGACTATCAGAACGTCACAACTGACCTTTTCTCCGTAAACGATCATTTCCACTCTATCACCATCAATCGTTTCTCGTACTTGTGGATTAATTCGCTCCACCGAATTTAAATCATATCGGGATAATTGCACGAGCCCCGTTTTCAAACCGTGTTGCTTTTGGGCTTTGATCTCTTCTATATTCGACATATTAGTACCGCCCAACAAACGAAACTCTGACGCAATAATCACATCAAAGTGCCGACGTTCACCTTTATTCACCACTCGCTTCGGCTTCATTGGCGCTGGAATAGGAAATGGCCTTACCTCTTGTGGGAATGGGTATTTTAAACTCCCTCCACTCTCATGGTAGTGATCATGAGATTCTGCGTATTCCTGTCTCGCTCCCATAAAATAACCTGGAAAACCAAAAGCAGAATTTCCGGTTAAAGAATCTGCTGTCTGCCGTTGGAACGACATAGGGGGGCCTGCAAGCTCTGCTAATGATCTTTCTCCAAATACCCTTTTAATCCGTTTCACGTACTCTGAATCACCAGCAAATCTAACAGAATCCCAATAGCCTAACGTTTCAACTACTTTTTCTCTTCGGAACATAAAGGAGGAGAAATTCGTAAATATATAGACACCAAATTTCCCCCTCCGGTAAAAATTAAGGTCATTCGATACCCTCGCTTGATTGCTGAAATTACCAATAAAATGAGAATGTCTATCTAAATGACGAGCTTGTAATTCAATTTTATCAGGATGCGACCAGTCATCTGCATCATTAATTGTCACATATTCTCCACTCGCTATCTTTAATGCCGTATTGCGGGCTACGTAAGCACCACTATTCTCATTAGTCTGTAAAAGCTTCACTCTTGAGTCTTTTTCAGCAAGACCTCTCACAATGTCTGTTGTATTATCGGTACTACAATCATCGACTACAAGAACTTCAATATTTCTCCATGTTTGATTAAGTAGCGATGAAATAGCTGTACTAATTTTATCTTCAGCGTTATAAGCAGGCACAATAATTGAGACTTTGCTTTGTTGCTCAGCTTGGTTCGCACGCTTTTCAGGATTATGAGTGGATAACACATCATACTTATGCAAAGCTTCACTATTTTGTAGAGCAATTTGCTGATACTTCTGCTTATCATATAGTTGATTGATCCAATACAACTTAGCATTCTCTTCTATTTCTAAATTAGCAGCTGCAAGTAAAGTATCTGGATGAACCTCGTTTTCAAGTAATCTCGTTATAATCTTCTTACCAGTCTGCTTCTTCCCAAGCAGTTGATAACTCTCAGAGAGCATAATTATTAGTTTTCTCAATCGATCTTTATCTTTCTCTAAATCAAGTAAAACTGTACCTATTTCTATCACAAGCTCTGCACAGACGTTATTATGCTGATTGGCATACCAAGTCATTAGCTCGTAGCCTGCCATCTTTTTTAAAAAAATGTTTTCGCCCTGGTCAAATAGGTCCGATAACTCCTCTAACGCTTTTTCTTGAAAACCAAGGGTGGTTAGCCGGTGACGAAGCTTCTCAATTTTCCTCATTCTCGCCTGCTTTTGCCCAGTCTTTATAAATTTCTTCAAGAAGGCTTTTTGCCGACTCGTTAAAAGCTTAGAAAACTTTTCTTTTTGGCTTGACTTTAGCTTTTTATATAAGACCCACTCAATAAATTTTGTCAACAGTCTCTTTACTTTTCTGAGCATTTTATCACCTACCCTAGTTCTTTTTGGCTGCCCTTAATGCTTCAATTCTTTCTTGGTATTTCTGCACAGCATCTTCCGGGTCACCATCAAATATAATGCGACCTCTTTCCATCCAAATCACCCTGTTACACATTTTAGTAGCAACACTCATGCTATGTGTCACAATTAAAACTGCCTTAGACTGTCCCATAATTTCTTGTATTTTCTCACTTGCTTTCTGCTTAAAAGCCATATCCCCAGTTGACAAAGCTTCATCAATGATAAACACATCCGGTTTAAGCATAGCCGCAATGCTGAATCCTAACCTTGCCCTCATACCGCTCGAATATTTTTTCACCGCTTTATGAATGTGTTTGCCTAATTCAGAGAACTCGACGATCTCATCATATTTTTCATCTATGCGTTTCTTAGGGATGCCTAGTAACATACCGTTTAAATAAATGTTATCTATTCCGGATAATTGTTCGTTAAATCCTGCTCCATAGCTTAGAAGAGATGTGGTTTCACCTTGAACCTCTATACTGCCTTCGCTCGGGGTCAGGATATTAGTCAACACTTTACACAATGTGCTTTTTCCTGCTCCATTATGGCCAATGATACCTACAACTTGACCTTCTTTAACTTCCAAAGAGATATTTCTTAAAGCCCAAAATTCATCTTTACTAATGTTAAACGAAACTCCCATATTATCTGCTTTAATAACGGTTTCATTCTTAACCGTAGTCGTTATTTTTTGCAATTCAATTTTAGTTGATCTTTGCCTTCTAGGAGGGAGTGTTTCCTTATAAGCTTTAATCATTTCTTTTGGTGTACCGATCCCTTTAATTTCTCCCTTTTCAAGCCAAATAAGCCTATCACAATTTCTTTTTGCATATCTTAAACTATGTGTCACAATAATAACCATTTTAGCTTTTTTTACTAGTTCTTTCATTTTGTCAGCTGCTTTTCTTCCAAACTGCTTGTCACCAGTATTTAATGCTTCGTCCAAAATTAAAATTTCCGGGTCTAAGTGGGAAGCCACACTAAAACCTAACCTTGCTTTCATACCACTAGAGTAATACTTCATGGGGCGCTCAAAAAACTCATTTAGCTCCGAAAAATCTTTTATAGTTTCAATATAATCTGTAATTTTATCTCTCTCGATCCCTAACATCATTCCATTTAAATAAACGTTCTCCCGCCCTGTGAGTTCTTTTTTAAAACCCATTCCTAAAGAAAACAAAGACGACACTTTGCCATTTATCGTTAATGACCCTTCATCAGGACGAATAATCCCGGTTAAAATTTTACACAAAGTCGTTTTACCTGAGCCATTTGAACCGATAATTCCAAGAATCTCTCCTTGGTACGCTTCAAGGTTTAAATCTCTAATAGGCCAAAATTTTTTCTCTCGGCTACTATCTTTCTCTTTCGAAAACATATCAAGCATTCTGGACTTATAATCTTCGGTTTTACCTTCATTAAAGTAGACCCCTAGTCCTTCTGCCTTAATGATTACTTTCTGCTGTTTTCCCATTATTGAAACCCTCTTTTATAAAGCTTTAATTATTTTATGCTCATTCTTACTGTAAAAAATAAGTGCTAACACGGCCACAATCAAGGAGATAATTCCTGTAAACACTAACCCTGTAATATTCGGCAAACTATGATACATTAAAATATCACGGTAAGAGGTAATGATAATAGCTACAGGATTAACGTCAACTACCCAACTGTATTCTGCCGGTAAACGGCCACCTTCCCAAATAATTGGCGATGAATAAAATAGCACCCGAGTAACATGTGATAAGAGATGGTCCATATCTCTCACAAAAACTGTCACATAAGCTAAAATAAAGCCTACTGCGATTAAGAAAATTAATTGAACTATAATGATAAGAGGCAGAAAAACAATTTGCCACCCTGGCATAATCCCATAAAAAATGAGAAATAATGCAATCACGATAATCCCAAATCCAAAGTTAAATAATTGCGTAAAAGTAAAAGCCAACGGAAAAATTGATTTCGGCATATATACTTGATTAATGATGGATGCATACTTTGTAATAGCTTTAGACGAGGTGTTAACTGTTGTACTTATCCACCGCCATGCGACAAGACCTATAACAAGAAAGACCGCGAAATTTTCTCCTCCACGCCCCAAAATAAAGTGAACAAGCAAATAATACACTACGACGTTTAATAACGGATCAAGTAGCCACCAAAAATATCCTAAATAACTATTTCGATTCTCGGCTTTCAACCCGGATTTTACCAAATAAAACAGTAAGTCTTTTCTTTTTATCATTTCAGTAATATAAGTATTCATAATGCGTTTAGACACCGCCTATATTAAATTCACACACATATATCATTTAAAATATTTCATTGTCTTGTTGATGGCAAAATGCATGAAATACCAAAGACTTTTAAAAAAGTTAAGCTTCTCAATATCTCTATAAACTTTCCAATTCAACTTTGCCATTTCTATTTTCTTGCTTGATAAAGACTTTTGAAGCTCGCGATATTTGGCTAAATTCAGATCAATCCCATGAGCCTGAAACCCTCTTTTTGTAAGCTCAAGCCACAAAGCATAGTCTTGTCTCGCTCTTATATCTGGCATTTGAATGTCACCAATTTGCCTCTTATCAAGAACCACTGTCAAACACCCTATGTCATTATGCTTTAATAGCTCTTTGTAAGATAACATTGATGATTTAATGTTCTCTTCGCCTATAATTTCCTCATTTTCATTAACAACTACGTAACCAGTATACGAAAAAGCCACATTAGTCTCTAACATTTTCTTTATTTGCCACTCTAATTTCTCAGGCAGCCATTGGTCATCGCTATCTAAAAAAGCGATAAACCGTCCGCAACTATTATCTATAGCCTTGTTTCTCGCAAATGCAGCCCCTTTATTTTCTTCGAGACTTATCAAAGTAATACGTGTATCGCTAGAGAGGTATTTCTTAATTATGTCTTTAGTATGATCAGTTGAAGCATCATCCACAATGATCATTTCCCAATTTCCATAAGTTTGTTTTATAACCGATTCTATCGTTTTATGTACAAACTTTTCTGAGTTATACGTCGGGGTAATCACTGAAACAAGCGGTTGATCCGTTTGATTATGTTCCATAAATTCCTCTCCAGTAAGTTAGTTATGGTTGTTGCGTTTTATATAAGGATTCGAGTTTTGTTGCCTCAACTTCCCAGTTTAATTCGTTCTCAATTGCATGTCGTCCATTCTCACCCAGCCTCTTAGCTTCATCTGGGTTATTTTTAAGGTAGGTGATTGCTGATTGAATATCTTTTGTATTTGTTGGGTCAACCGTCAAGCCACAATCATACTTTTCAATAAAGTCTTTCCATTTAGGGAAATTCGAACATATAATCGGCAAACCTGCTAACATATATTCAAAGAATTTCGTTAATTCCTTCCTCCGATAATGATCTGAGTCTGGAAATATCGCAACACCGGCTAACCACTTTTCCTCGTATGCTTTATCAATGACATCTTTAGTTACAAACTTCCCTACCCCTGTCACTTCCAGCCTTTCCGCGGAGTCTCCCGCTAAATCTTTCATTGCATTGTATAGAGGACGGGAGCATTTACCTATTAAATGAATTGATATGTCATGATCAATAACAGGAAGTAACGCATGAGCAAATGCACCACGGTCTTCTGTTACATTTCCTGTATAAAGCAAGCGATGATTCCTATAAAAGTCCTTTCCCTCTCTCTTTTTAATATCTTTATCGCCAATAGTAGGGTAATTTAAAATACAAGTCCCTTTAGGATATTTTTCTTTATAATATTTTTCTGCTAAGACAATAACTAATGGGCCGATAGTGAACTTTTCCACTTGTTTATACACTTTACTAAGAAAAACTCTAATTGACTTTGTTAAGTAACTACGTGAGACAATTCCCGTTTCATAATCTTCATGAATATCATAAATGACTGTATTTGTAGATTTTTTCAACATTCTAGCCATCGGTAAAAATTCAGGGTCGTGGAAATGATAGTAAGCTGCTTTCATTTTTTTGGCTTTAACATATGCTTCAAGAGGCGATAAAATCATCCCTATAAACCTGTTATTATACTTTTTAATAAAGGTAATATTAACACCATTTAGTTTTGTAGGAAGGTTCTCTGTTTTTTTCGCTATTAATGTGACATCATAGCCAGATGCAGCTAACGACTGACACTCTTTAAGCATAATCCGAGGGTCCATGGGATGATGAACTGTTGAAATATGCACAACTTTGTTGTTAATGTTGCTAGTCAATTATGTCACCTTCTTTTTTTCTTACAAAGCACTTCGTCAAAAACTTCTTCATACTCTTTAACAATTACTTTGGCATCAAATGCTCTTGCCCTTTTAATCCCTGCATTTCTCAACATATCTTTTTCATCTTCCGGTAGGGTAAGGGCCTCTATCATCTTACCACTCATCTCCTGAGAATTTCCTACCTCACACAAAAAACCATATTTTCCGCCTTCCAGAACTTCAGAAGGTCCTGATTTACAATCAGTCGACACAACCATCGTTCCAGAAGCAATGGATTCGGCTATAACATGGCTAAAACCTTCATGCTGTGAACTAAGCACAAATAAATCTGCGCGTGATATGAATTTATACGGGTTTTTCTGAAAACCAAGAAAATGGACTTTCCCACTCAGTCCAGCAGAATTTATCTGCTGTTCAAGTTCATGTTTTAAAGGGCCTTCACCCAATATAATTAAAGAAGATTGGACCTCTTTCTGAAGCATACGAAAAGCCTCTATCAAAGTAGCTTGATCCTTTTGAGCTACCAATCGTCCAGCCGTTAGGATGGTTTTCCCACCTTGTCGAAAAATGGTGTCGTGGGACCCATCTAATTCTTCTGATTTAAGTACAGATATTTTCTCTATGTCCACTGGGTTATATATAACTTTTATTCTCTTCCGAGATAATTTATATTTCGACACTAAATTCTCTTTAACACCTTCTGACAAAGAGACAACTTGACTAGACATACGATAGACTAATCCAAAAAGCAGTAACTGGGTATTCTCTTTAAACGTCCCACCGAGATTGTCAGCTTCTCGTACCACGTTTTTACACTTAGTGAAAGAACAAACTGTAGCAAGGGTGGCGATCGTATTAACTCGTGGTATCGTACTGAAAACTAAATCTATATTTTCTTTTCTAATGATAGAAGCTAGTTTAAATATTGACCTACTCAATCTTTTAGTATCTAACTTAATAAAAGTAACATCATCGTTTAATTCACTTTCATAACTTCCATTGTAGTTTAGCGTGACTAATACAGGCTTAAACCTCTCCCTATTTAAATTATTAATTATATTTAATAAAGTTCTAGCTGCACCGCCCGCTCCCATTTCATATATAAAGAAGAGAATTTTCTTTTTTTCCATCAAACCAACTTCCTTCCGCATATACACTCAATAGGATATTATATCATAGTGAAAAGCAGGAATGTAAACTTACTATCAAAGCTAATTAATATTTTACTAATTTGAAAAAAATCTTCATCATGTGCAAGTTAGGCACTTACTTCACGACAAGAATCTTTTTTATCTCCAACATATTTCTAAAATCACTTGAAACGGTAAATAACTATTCAGACAACGAATATTAGCAAACAGTCTTTTAAAGTATGATATATGTATTTATCGTGGATTTCTGCCAAACGTTGTGGTGTAGGTTTTCCAATTCTTTCTCTTACAACGATAACGACTCTTTTTCAAGTACAGATCAACCCGTTTATTTCACAATAGAGACTCCTTGTATCGAGTGCCCTCGATAACCAAGAACACGTTGCGTTCCCCTACATGTGAACAACTTTGTTTTCGAACTTTTGTATGCAGCTCAAACCAAAAACGATCCTCCTATTCTCATGAATCGAACACTTCTTCGTGCTTACCTTTATCGCCTAGTAAACTTATGATAGAATGATTTTATATTTAGCCAAAAAGGTTCCGAACATTGAAAATCGATGTCCGGAACCTTTTTGGTGATAATCCTCAGTTGTGTTCTTCCCCTGAGAAAAAGTTAACATTTAATTGAAATAGTTAATCATACCATCACGAATAGCTTCTGCAGCACGATCTCGTGAAGAGCTTTGTCTAAGAACTGCCGCATCACCCGAGTGGTCCATAAACCCTAACTCTAACAATGCACTTGGAATTCGAGTTTCCCTTATTACATGAAAATTACCTAATTTAACTCCTCTATCTCTCAGTCCTAATTTGGAGAGTGTTGCAGATTGAATAGTATTTGCCAAGCGTTGACTGTTATTAGATTGATAGGAATTGTACCAATATGTTTCCGTACCGTTTGCCGAGCCATTAAAAGCGTTAGCATGAACACTAAGAAATACATCTGCATTAGATGAGTTTGCAATTGAAGCACGCTGAGCTAAAGTTGGATAAACATCGGTAGTTCGAGTCATAATAACGGTAGCACCAGCTTCTTCAAGTAGCTTTTGTGCTCTAAGTGAGACATCTAGCACTAGCTCTTTTTCTTGCATTCCACCAGCAATTGCACCTGGATCGCTACCACCGTGTCCTGCGTCAAGTACGATTATTCGACCTGATAATGGTTGAGTCACTAATTCGATATAAGTTCCAGAAACATAACCGGTTATTCCATTTACTTTAACACGGTACCATCCGTTACTTTCACTTCCTAGGATCTCTACAATTGTATTCCGGCTTATTTGAGTAAGTATAGAGCCATTCGTACTTGCTTGACTACGTACATTTAAAGCAGAAGCCGTAACTTTACCGTAATTTGCTAAACTTAATTCGCTAATTAATGTGTTAAGCTTATCTTTAGTTGGATCATCAAAAATACCATTTACCCTCAAGTTGTTATCGGATTGGAAATCCCTCACTGCTTTTTCGGTAGCAGGCCCGTAATTTTCATTAGGGTTATTCGATATGTGGTATCCCAATAAAGCTAAATCCATTTTTAATTTCATTACTTCAGGACTACTTTGACCATTTCGTAACGGCCAGTTAAGTAAATTATTTATTTTGTCCATAGTAGGTTCGTCTACTATCCCATTTTTTAGGAGTCCATAATATTCTTGGAATTCCTTAACTCTTCGTTCTGTCGATGGGCCATAAGCCGTGTTAGGATTGTTAGATACATGAAAACCTAACTTAGACAAATTCTCTTTTAAGGTAATCGTATCTTCATGGTTCCGTCCGTTTCTAAATGGTGAGTTTAGTATCTCTTCAATTTTATTTAGAGTGGCATCATTTACAATACCACTACTACTTAACCCATAGTAACTTTGAAAATCTTTTACCGCCTGTTCTGTTGATGGACCAAATTGGGGAGTCGGATCGGGTGAAATCGCAAATCCTATCTCTGCTAGCTTAATCTTTAAATCTACCACATCTTGCCGATAATCCCCTCGCGACATCGGGGTGTTGATTAACTCTTCAATCTTTGCCAACGTCACTTCATCTGCGATACCATTTTCTCGTAAGTTATAGAACGCTTGAAACTCTCTTACTCTACGTTCTGTCGTTGGACCATAAGCCGTGTTTGGATTATTCGACACGTGGAATCCTAACTTAGACAAGTGCTCCTTCAAGGTGATGGCATCCGCATGATTTCCTCCGTTTTGTAGAGGTGTTGATAGAATCTCATCGATCTTGTTTAACGTGGCTTCATCTGCCATCCCATTTACCACTAACCCATAGTAAGCTTGGAACTCTCTGACTCGCCGTTCTGTCATAGGACCATATACCGTGTTAGGATTGTCTGATACATGAAATCCTAACTTAGATAAGTTCTCCTTAAGAGTGATAACATCCTCATGACTCTCTCCATTTTGGAAAGAACTCGATAAAAGCTCTTCTAGCTTTGCCAACGTCACCTCATCGCCTATTCCATTCGCCACTAACCCATAATACGATTGAAATTCTTTGACTCGCGCCTCCGTAGAAGGTCCATAAGCAGTGTTTGGATTATCGGATACATGAAAACCTAGTCTCGATAGATTCTCCTTTAAGGTTATCGTATCTTCATGGTTTCGACCACTTCTAAAGGGGCTCCCTAACACCTCTTCTATTTTGGCTAACGTAGCGTTATCTGCCCTTCCATGACTTTCTAGACCATAGTAACTTTGAAAATCTTTTACTATCCGTTCTGTCGATGGGCCAAATTGAGGGTTGGGATTAGCTGAAACTGCAAAACCTACCTCTGCTAGTTTAACCTTTAAATCCACTACATCTTGACGGTAATCCCCTCGCGACATCGGGGTGTTGATTAACTCTTCAATCTTTGCCAACGTCACTTCATCTGCAATACCATTTTCTCGTAAGTTATAGAACGCTTGAAACTCTCTTACTCTACGTTCTGTCGTTGGACCATAAGCCGTGTTAGGATTATTCGACACGTGAAATCCTAACTTAGACAAGTTCTCCTTCAAGGTGATGGCATCCGCATGATTTCCTCCGTTTTGTAGAGGTGTTGATAGAATCTCATCTATCTTATTTAACGTGGTTTCATCAGCCATTCCATGTACCTCGATAGCGAAGTAACTTTGAAAATCTTTTACTGCCTCTTCCGTAGATGGCCCAAAGTTTTCATTGGGGTTATTAGAAACAGGGAACCCTAGCTTAGCTAAATCGATTTTTAATTGAATGATTCTCGGGTCACTGTCACCTCTTTTGAAAAGATTCCCATCAGAAACCATACTGCTTACTTCTATGGGCTCTTCTGCTTCTACTTCGATTATTTCTTCATTTTCTATAAGACTTTCATTAGAGTCAACTTCTGGATTTTCATTATTATTCTCTTCTGAAGGACTATGCTCGCTTTCTTCTGATGACAAATTGTCATCATTTTCTTTTTCTGAACTCTCTCCTTCACCTTCTATTTTTTCTTGGCTTACTTGCTCATCATTTTCTTCCTCAGCAAGCGTATATTGTGAACTAAAGTGGACGAGAGAAAATAGTAAGACTAATAAAAAAATTAAATGTCTGACTTTCACTTTAGTTTCACCTCCCTTTGGTTTTAAATTTTCACTACTTTATCTAGTATCGGGCTTTATCTCTTTAATTTCAATAGGATTTTTGTAGTGCCCAGAAGGGGTGAAATTTAATTATAGTAATAGGTGTTTTCTAATATTTGTAGTGTTTAAATGTATTAAATTCAAGATAACCTAACTGGTTATGCCTTATTTCTAATAATTCGTTTGGGTACATAAAGTCATTTACGAATCTAGCAAAAACGAGACCCTTCACTTCTTTGAATCCATATCAAACACTAAATAAAAGAAATTTTAAAGTAAACCCGAACTGTAAAAAATGAGCGCTCCTTACGAAACGCGTGGGAAATAGCCGTACTTTTCATTTTTTTGATTATACGGCTTTATTTATTTACTGGATGCTTCTTAAATCATTTGACCAAGGCATTTACTAATTTAAAATATCAGGCGATGGATATCCCTATTCGGTAAATCCGTCAAAAGTATCTTTATTTAATGTTGTAATCGATATCGTTACTTTTGGCCGTTTAAATGATGTAGATAATCTTCACGCCTGTATAATCGCCTCATAGATGTTTAAGTTCACTCGATGCCTTGGAGAGTGTACTCACCTATACCGTTGAAAAACCATTTCAGCGTTTGCCGTTTTGATTGTACAAATGCTTTGTGGGATAAGTGTTGGAGAAAGTCGATTGTCTAGATTTGAGTGAAGTGTAACGGGTATGCTCCTTTTTTTGGTGTTGTGGCATTAAGAAAAGCACCTCCTTTATTTGATTTGCAACGCACCAGGAGATGCTTAGTATTTATATTCGTTATTTGATGGGGCTTATGTTTTAAACCGTGTATAATAATTTGAGTTCTAAACAACATTTCGTTCAAATGAAACCCTAGCTATTACTACTCGCCGCCGTCAGTTCCGCAATAAAAATGGATAATTAAGCCATTCTTATTCGCTAATTATAGAGAAGACTTTATGGTTAATTCTCTTGTTCTTCTCCACTTTGAAAAAGTTTCGACAGAAGTTCCGTTACCTTCACCAATGTCACCTGATCACCTATTCCATTCGTCACTAACCCATAGTATGATTGAAATTCTTTGACTCTTCGTTCTGTCATTGGACCATAAGCGGTGTTAGGATTGTTAGATATATGGAAACCTAGTTTCGATAGATTTTCCTTTAAGGTAATCGTATCTTCATGGTTCCGTCCGTTTCTAAATGGTGAGTTTAGTATCTTTTCAATTTTATTTAGAGTGGCATCATTTACAATACCACTCCTACTTAATCCATAGTAACTTTGAAAATCTTTTACCGCCTGTTCTGTTGATGGACCAAATCGGGGAGTCGGATCGGGTGAAACCACAAACCCTATCTTTGCTAGCTTAACCTTTAAATCTACCACATCTTGCCGGTAATCCCCTCGCGACATCGGTGTATTCATTAACGCCTCAATCTTTGCCAATGTCACCTCATCTGCGATACCATTTTCTCGTAAGTTGTAGAATGCTTGAAACTCTCTTACTCGCCGTTCTGTTAGAGGACCATATACCGTGTTAGGATTGTCTGATACATGAAATCCTAACTTAGATAAGTTCTCCTTAAGAGTGATAACATCCTCATGACTCTCTCCATTTTGGAAAGAACTCGATAAAAGCTCTTCTAGCTTTGCCAACGTCACCTCATCGCCTATTCCATTCGCCACTAACCCATAATACGATTGAAATTCTTTGACTTTTCTTTCTGTCGTTGGACCATACGCTGTATTCGGGTTATCTGATACATGGAAACCTACTCTCGATAGATTCTCCTTTAAGGTAATCGTATCTTCATGGTTCCGACCATTCCTAAATGGACTTCCTAATACCTCTTCTATTTTCGATAACGTAGCGCTATCCACTGTCACATGACTTTCTAGTCCATAGTAACTTTGAAAATCTTTTACCACTTGCTCTGTCGATGGACCGAATTGAGGAGTGGGATTGGATGAAACCACAAACCCTATCTCTGCTAGCTTAATCTTCAAATCTACCACATCTTGTCGGTAATCCCCTCGCGACATCGGTGTATTCATTAACGCCTCAATCTTTGCCAACGTCACCTCATCTGCGATGCCATTTTCACGTAAGTTATAGAACGCTTGAAACTCTCTTACTCTACGTTCTGTCGTTGGACCATAAGCGGTGTTAGGATTATTCGACACGTGGAATCCTAACTTAGACAAGTTCTCCTTAAGAGTGATAACACCCTCATGACTACCTCCGTTTTGGAAAGAACTTGATAAAAGCTCTGTTATCTTTGCCAACGTCACCTCATCGCCTATTCCATTCGCTACTAGTCCATAGTATGATTGAAATTCTTTGACCCTTCTTTCTGTCGTTGGACCGTACGCTGTATTCGGGCTATCCGATACATGAAAACCTAATTTCGATAAATTCTTTTTAAGCTCAACAACACTCTCGTGATATCCTCCGTTTATGAAAAAAGTATGCAGTATATTTTTGAGCTTTGTTAAAGTCGTTTCATCTATCTCCCCTGTTTCCTGCACGCCATAATATGTTTGAAATTCTCTAATGGCACTTTCAGTCTCATTATCCATAACACCATCTGCTTGTTTTTCTAAAAATCCTAGGGTTATTAATCCCTCTTGAAAATTGTATATAAATTGTTCTTCCTCTGTTAAGGGTTTAGCTAATGTCTTCACTACTACTTCGTCTGAACGCTCACTAGAGTTATCGCCATTTTTAGCATAAATATAGTAGTTATAAGTTGTTTCTGGTAATAAATTCTTGTCTTTAAATAATGTTTCTCCACCTTCGTAGATAAGCTGATCATTACGATATAATTCGTAGGATGTTGCATTATCATTTTCTTCCCAACTGAGCGACACTTCATCATAACTAATATTTTCACTATAAAGATCAATTTTACCAATAAGTGTTAAAGCAGATATACTCGTAGGCTCACTTAAACCTTTGGAATTGACTGCCCTCACTTTAATTTCATAAGTGGTGTTTGCTGATAATCCTTCAATTTCATACTCGGAATTATTGGTATCATATTCACCAATACCGTCAATGCTAATTTTAAAATGAGAGGTATTGTCTTGTTCATCCCATGCAGGTTTAATTGATTCGCTAGTCACATGCTTAATTCCTAGGTTCGACGGAATATCTGGCACCACCGTTGCTATAGAGGGTGCTTGTACTAATCCATACCCAAAATGAGCATCTTTTCCACTCCCACCCAAATCCACAGTTTGCTCAGTTAAAGCAGTCCGTAGCTCGTCTCTAGACATATCAGGATAGGCTTCTTTTAGCAACGCCAAAACACCTGCCACATGAGGAGAAGCCATACTGGTCCCACTTAAAGTAGCGTATGAATGATTTAAATATGTGGAATAAATTGAAGAACCAGGCGCAGTCACTTCTATTTCATCACCTATATTTGAATAATTAGCTAAATTATCATGTCTATCTGTTGCTGATACGGCAATGACATTTGGTAAAGCTGCAGGATATCTCACAGGATCACGGTCATCGTTTCCAGCCGCAGCCACAACCAGTATCTCTTCATCATAGGCTTTATTAATAGATTGTTCCATAGCCGATGAATACTGACGTGAACCTAAGCTTAAATTTATAATATCTACTTCTTGAGAGATAGCCCAGTCTATTGCAGATATAACATCCGCCGTCCAAATTTTATTATCAAGGTTACTGACTCTAGCTGCATAAATTTCCGCATCAGGTGCCACACCAACTACCCCTATATCATTATTTTGCGCTCCAATAATTCCTGCTACATGAGTGCCATGGCCATCGTCATCTTCACATGTAGGGGCATTTGTTGCACTGTAACACCCTACAATATTTAGATCAGGATGAGATCTGTTTACACCACTGTCGATAACAGCTACTTTTATTCCATTACCTGTAACACCATTATCCCAAGCTTGCGGAGCTTCCACGCGCTCAACTCCCCAATCGATCGTCTGTTGCATGTCATACAGATCATTTTCTTCTACTGTCAAAACATTTGGATTTTTTTCTAAGTTTTCTATCTTCTCTTTTGGGACTGAGGCGGCTACAGCAGGGATATTATCATACACATCTAAAATTTCTCCACCTGACTCAATAAGCAAGCCTTCATTAATACTATTATTAAATATTACAATAACTTTATCTTCGTTACTTTCACTAGCGTTACTATCCTCTACAACCTCTACCATCTCTTCTTTTATATCAATTTCCTCATTACTAGATTCATTTTCTAGAGGCGAGTCAGCTTTGACATCAGATATATTTAATGGGATCAAATAAATCAAATAATTCAAAATAATAATAACAGAAATAAATAAAGCTAAATATTTTCTACCTTCCATCAAACTACCCCCTATTGTATTTTTAAGACTATATGACTAATATTATAGTACTGATTATATCTTTTCAATCATCCTTTTGTGCCAATGTGACTAACAAATTAAGTTGCTAATGATCACGTAATATATGGCTAATCAATAAAGCAGCCACCCCTTTGGGATGACTGCTTTATTCTCTAACGCGCCCGTCTTGCTCCAATATATCGTTCTTTCCAATAGCTGTTATTCATACTCGTTATAGTAACACCTGTTGAGGAACCGCTGTGAATAAATTGGTTGTTTCCAATATAAATCCCATTGTGTGATGGACCGGATTTATATGTTTCAAAGTAAACGATATCTCCGACAGAAGGACTGGATACAGACGTTGTTGCATTCCACTGTTGTGCGACTGTTCGTGGTAGATTCACGCCATTATTTCGGAAGACATGCTGAACGAACCCACTGCAATCGAATCCTGAGGCGGTTGTGCCTCCCCATACGTATGGGACACCAACATAATTAGACGCATCAGCAATTAGATTCATAGCGTTGAAGCTTTTAGAGCCGGAGCCTGAACTAGAATTTGAATCGCTCATGTGGACAGCTGCTACTTCCTCTAGCTTATCTAGTGTAGCCTGTGTAGCAATCCCGTCTGCAATAAGCCCCCACTCACGTTGGAACCTCTGTACTGCTGATTTTGTTAATGGACCAAATTGACCGTCTACGCTAGACGTATGATGCCCTGTTGCCCGCAACATATTTTGAAGTTCTCTAACAGCTGCACCACTGCTTCCTTGTTTTAAAACTGTTGCTGAACTGTTATTAGATGAATTATTTGAGTTATTTGAACTCGTTGACTGATTATTTGAAATATTTCTGTTTAATTGCGCAAGCGTTTGGGGACCAAACACACCATCGGCAGAAATATTGGTTTGGCGTTGCAACTTCCGCACGGCCTCTGCTGTCAAGGGGCCGTAAACGCCGTCCACTGACGATGTAAGATACCCTAAATTTTTCAAACGTGTCTGCAATTCTCTGACTTGACTACCACGTGATCCTTGACGTAACACAACACCTGATAAATTCGATGAATTAGAACTACTTGTAGATGTTTGTGTTGAATTATTTGATGACGATGAGGTTCCGCTAAGTTTACTGTAAGTTTGCGGCCCGAATATGCCATCTACGGCAATATTTTTATCGCGTTGCAATTTCCTCACAGCTTCTGCCGTCAACGGTCCATAAACACCATCTACAGTAGACGTATAATAGCCAAGGTTTTTTAACTCACTCTGCAATTCTCGAACAGCAGCACCGCTAGAACCTTGTCTAAGCACAACTCCTGATAAGCTAGTACTTCTAGAAACAGTTGTAGCCACTATCTCTTCTTCTTTTGAAAAAGACGATCCGTTAATCTCTTCGTTCACTTTAGTCAACGTTATAGGTCCAGCTAATCCATCAGCTTTAAGAGAACGCGCTGTTTGGAAAGTCGTCACAGCCTGTTTTGTCAAGTTGCCATAGTTACCAGTAATAACAGGATAGTCGTAAAAACCAGCTTTTTTTAAGTAAGCCTGCAAGTTAGACACATCGTCGTTTCTAGTCCCATCTTTCATTAATTGAGATGGGTTGCTAATAGGAGAGACTGACATTAAGGCATCGTCATTATATGTACTATCCATGATGTCGACTGCTCTATTTTCTTCTATGCTTTCAGACGATTTTTTTGGAATCGTTTGACCTTTGAGCACACTAAATGTTAACGGACCTACAATTCCATCAGATGACAAGTTGTGATCTGCTTGAAATTTTTTTACAGCTTCGCGAGTCGTCTCGTCAAAGCTTCCCGAAACGACTAATTGCTCATAATACCCTTTTTCTTGTAAAATTCCTTGTAAAGTTTTCACATCATCGCTTTTCATTCCGTAGCGCAAATTCTCTTCACCGAACGAGGCTTCTGTTAAATTCGGTGCCACTAGCACAGATCCCGCCGCCACTGCAGAAACTAGCAATCCGGATCGGACTTTAGATTCAAAAAAAGACATAATTACACCTCTTTCATTATTTTCACTACTATATTCAAGGACTATAATCCTATAAATCTATCGTTAAAGGTAATTTTATCAACTTGACAGAAGAAATGATAGGTTCTATTGTACTATATTCCCCATTACAGCATAAGACCTTTTCGTTTATTTAAATGAACGAAAAGGAAAATGATACTATTATTAATATCGGAGGGACGTCGCCTTTTTTGTACTTCAATTAAATTTTTTATATATTTTTTTCTAAAATATGTTTTAACTTTCCTCAAGTGGGTATATTAAAACTAAGAGTTGAAATCCACCACTTTCATCTCTCCCCCTATCATTTTGATAGATTTGTTTGTTAAAGGTAGCTTCCTTTCACAAACAAAAAACGACCCTCCCCCGTCCCAGGGAGCGGTCGTTTTATTATGATGAGGTAATCTTTTACTTCACCTTGAATTCAGCAATAACCTCTCGTTTTTCAGCATCAACCTCGATTTTTCACGCAGCTCTAACTGGATTTTCAGCAATTATCCTTCTTTCTTACGCAACATCACCTTAATTTTCTTTAAGCTTTCTATATGCCTTATAATAAGCAATAAAAAAAGAGGTGCAATTTCGCACCTCTTTTTAACATACATTAGATACCGTCATTATTCTCGTCATTTAATTCATCGTTTTCACCAACACCATCGTTGTCTAAACCATCATTATCTTCTAGACCATCGTTATCTTCTAAACCACCGTCATTATTAAAACCGTCGTTATCTTCCAAACCACCGTCATTGTTTAGGCCGCCGTCATCTTCTAAACCACCATTATTATCTAAGCCGCCATTGTCCTCAATCCCGTTGTCATTAAGACCACCGTTGTTGTTTAAACCATCATTGTTGTCAGCATCACCACATGCAGCTAAAACACCTACCGCAAGGACACTTGATAAAATTGAAAGAGTTAGTTTCTTCTTCATGGAAATTACCTCCTGTTTTTAAAACTCATATTTGATGTGAGTAAAATGATATCATGTTTACCCACCAGCTTGAACATTCCTCTGTTCAACTGCCAGTTCATCGTAACGCGAATAACGTTGATTGACAATATCTTCAACAACTTTTTTGAACTCTTCCATACTTTATTAGGTGTTTGTTAAAGTATGTGGGCAAAATATGTGAAACCATGAGTTCGTTTCTATATTAGTTTTAGCTGCCCCATATTACTGCTAAAAACACATGTTAAATGTTTTAATTCGCATCGTTTTCTCACTTTGATATTGTTACACTGACTTTAATCCTGTCTTACGCCTGCTTTAAATGGCAGCCTAATTAAAAAGCCATTTAACGTCTAAATTTGTTTATGTACTCATTTTTTTAAACCAAGTATATTTAATGTTTGTTTCAGCTATTAAAGCCCATAAAACGAACCTTCAATCAGTCGGCGTTTTGTACTTCTTCTACCGATTGAAAGTCTAGTCAATCAGGACATTATCGGTCATTAGTCACACCTATGTCGATTCATCTCTGCTCTATTTTAAGCAGGGAGTTTTATGGGCGGTTATCTGTGATTAAAAAAATACCACTTAAGGTGTAGAATCTGACACGTTAGAGTAAAAGACCAGCTTCGGCTCACTACACATTAAGCGGCTTTTTACCTTCAAGAAGTTAGCGTATGTCTATTCCGATACCGAAGCAATGTCGCTCTATCGCGGATATTATGTGCTTTATGAATGCTTTCTTGTAGCAAGTTGCTTTCAATACCTAATTCATTAGGAGTTGCCTTCCCGCCAGCCTGATAAATGAACTGGCGTAATTCTTCTCCGGAGGGAATCCTGTCTATCAGTCTTGTTAAGAACGCAGTGTCACTGTTCGGATCCCGTTTAAAAAGATCTTTCACTTCATTGTGATAAAGGTCAGCAATAACACCTGCAGCAACCCCTACTTTCGCACCGTGTAGCAATTGTTTTCTTTCTTCTTCAATAAATGTCATTTCCCAAAAATGGGAAAGATGATGCTCTGCCCCTGAGGCCGGATGAGACCGCCCAAACATAGCCATTGCCATACCTGATTGAATTAAGGCAGTCATTAGGACACGTATTCCTTCTCTGTCTTTCTCTTTAATCAACTCACTATTCGCCACGCAATTATTCAATGCCTCTCTAGTCATCCTAGCTACAGCGGGGCAGTAGGGCTCATTAGCCATGTTATGTCCAAATTCCCAATCCACCAGTGACGTATATTTGCCAAGCATATCCCCAAAACCAGCGGCAACCATGCCCTGTGGTGCATCACATAAAATAGTAAGGTCGGCAAATAGCGCAATAGGAGCGTGAGTTTGAAACGTAATCTTCTTTTTATTTACGACGATAGGGGCACCCATCGAATTAAATCCATCTACTGATGGAGCAGTAGGAAACGAAATAAAGGGTAATCCTACCTTATAGCTCACAAAGCGTGTTATATCATGAATTGTACCTGATCCTACAGCAATCATCACATCAATATCTGCTGGGAGGTCAATGAGGACGTGAACAATCGCCTTTTCATCAGCCAAAACGTCACCTTGGTTATCTGGTAAAAGAAGAGACTTCGTGAAGCGGCAAGGCATTTGCTCATCACAGATAATCGTGTCGGCCATCGATTTTGTCTGATCATCACACACGACCAAGGCATGGCTATACTCTTTCCTCCGTAAAAAACGATATAAGTGCATGATGGCATCTTGATCTATAACCACCTCTTCCATTGTTAAAGGATAGTGAATGTTAGGACAATCACAGGAAGATCGATGGTTCTCATACCAATCTTGAAATATAAGCATGTTTATCCCTTCTTTCCTTTTAGTAAAACTTCTAATATCAATTTTCAGTCCTCAAAACAGCCTTTACCACTACCAACTTCGACTGTTTTCACCTAACCATCCACTCCACCTCATCGGATCGGCCCTTTTCCCCATCTCAACTTAAGGATGTTCGATTGGTTGTCAACTGGGTTTTGGAAACGCCTAAGAGAGGGAGGTGTTTTGTCTCAAAAATCAGTCTGCGTTAATGCCGTTAGTAAATAATATTATAGAAACGATTGCCATCTATTCGAACCATTTCCCCCACCAGGGCGCGGACATTGCTTATTTTTTAAACGGGTCATATATTGAACAAGCATACCGTTATAACGACATGTCGTCTCATATTGTAAGTCCTCGCATAATTCACAGGTAGCCAGACGTTTGAAGTAAACTTCAATAGGTACGAGTAAGTCTCCGATTTCTTCCGTTTGTTTTTGCATCATTTGAGCCAATTCAACTTTTGTTAGCTTGACACTCTGAAGGCAACTCTTACACTTTTGTTGAGGCACGATGACGAACTCCTTTCATTCCTGAAGGACGCATATAGTATTTCATAAAGCTCAGCTTCAATCATGGAAGTTTTCCTTCATCCCCCACTGATTGTTAGTTTAACTTAACGAACCTTTACGGGCAGTTTACCTAACTTTTCGATCTTCTTAAGTTCTGAGATGGGGTTTTACTGCCCCTTAAAAATGGGATAAAATCACCTTTCTCATAGTACAACGGAGAATTTGCTAGCACGTTTTTAAAGCAGGAGAGAACACTCTCCCCCGCTTCATGTACATTTAAATTGATTAGCTGATAGTCAACGTCAAAACAGAAGCTGGAGGTACCGTTAATTCCAAGCTTGTTCCATGTTGTGTAAAATTGCTATACGCTTCTGTTCTCACATTATGAGGTTGTTCAAATGTGTTATGAGCGTTCAATTCAGATGCTGTAATAATGCTCCCTGTCACGTGGTTAAGCTCAGTTAACCCTTGTAGATTGAGAGAAACTGTCGTTTCCTCACGAGGATTAATGTGACAGAGACTGACATTAATCTCGCCGTTGCTATTTTGGGAAGCCGTCGTACTCACTCGCGGTAATGCTTCTCCGTTAAACTCATAGGTGTCCTCTGGCTGCTTTATTGCTAAGCGCTCTGCATCCTGATGGACTTTGTACATATTAAACACATGATAAGTCGGCGTTTTGATCATTTTATCGCCTTCTGTTAAAATCATTGCTTGTAGCACATTAACCATTTGAGCAATGTTAGCCATATGAACACGGTCGTTATGTTCATGGAATATATTAAAATGTAAACCCGCCACCAGTGCATCACGAATGGTATTTTGTTGAAATAAGAAGCCGGGATTCGTGCCTGGTTCAACGTCAAACCATGTTCCCCACTCATCAATAATCATGCCAATGCGTTTTTCCGGATCATATTTATTCATAATTGTGGCATGTTTTGAGATGAGTGTCTCCATATGGAAGGATTTTTTCATCGTCCTGAACCACGCTTCTTCCTTGGGATCTAATGCCGATCCTTTATTTGACCATTCACCTGGAACAACATAATAATGCAAACTTAGACCGTCCATAAGGTGAGCCGCTTCTCTCATGAGAACATCTGTCCAGTTAAAATCATCTACATTAGCACCACCGGCAATTCTATAAATCTTGTTATCACCATAATTTCTCACATATGTTTGATAGCGACGGTAAAGGTCTGCGTAATACTCAGGACGCATATTGCCACCACAACCCCAATTTTCATTGCCGACCCCAAAATATTTAAGCTTCCAAGGATCTTTTTGCCCATTTTCCTGACGCCAAGCGGACATTGGGGACTCACCACCAAATGTCATATATTCCACCCATTCTGACATTTCCTGTACCGTACCACTTCCTACATTTCCACAAATATACGGTTCAGTGTCCAAAAGCTCACACAGCCTCATAAACTCATGGGTGCCAAAATGATTGTTTTCTACGACGCCGCCCCAATGCGTGTTAACCATTCTCTTCCGTTTTTCCCTCGGTCCTATACCATCTTTCCAATGGTATTCATCAGCAAAGCACCCGCCTGGCCATCGTAATACCGGAATATTTAACTCCTTTAACGCCGCTAAAACATCATTACGAATGCCGTCTATATTAGGAATCTCTGAATCTTCTCCAACCCAAATCCCTTCATAAATACAACGTCCAAGATGCTCAGAAAAATGCCCATATATATGTTTACTAATCTTCCCTTCATTAAAGTCCGTATAGACGTTCACGTTAATACTCATTGCTATATCCCCTCACTTTTCTAAAAGGTTAAACGCTTCCATATGCTAAATTACAACTACCATTCATTTATGAAGTGCATACTTTGTCATCTCATGAAGATTCGGAACACTAACCACTCAGAGTTAGAACGAAACCTTTAATCGTCTGTAAACATCATTCCATTGCAACTGTTGTTGGAATTGCAGCACATCTGTTTTATCATTAATAAAAACAATTTCAATGTCAGTGAGTGTTGCCCAGTCATAAAGTTGTTCAGGTGTTACATTAAATGAAAATACTGTGTGGTGTGCGCCTCCCGCATGAATCCATGCTTCTGTCGCTTCACTCAATGACGGCTTACACCTCCATAACACTTTAGCCACTGGCAACTTCGGCATTGCTCGTTCAGGTTGAACCGCCTCTACTTCGTTCACCACTAGACGGAAGCGATTTCCTAGATCAACAAGTGAAGCATTTAACGCTGAACCTGCTGCGCCATCAAAGACAAGACGGGCAGGATCTTCTTTTCCCCCAATTCCTAGGGGGTGCACTTGAATGTCAGGTTGTGTCGCTGCTACTGTTGGACATACTTCGAGCATATGAGAACCTAGTACTAACTCGTGACCTTTCTCTAAATGATACGTATAGTCCTCCATAAAGGAAGTGCCTTTACCGTCTGCAATAATTTTCATCATCCTAAGCAAAGCAGCAGTTTTCCAGTCTCCTTCTCCACCAAATCCGTACCCCTGCGCCATTAAACGTTGTACAGCAAGTCCTGGCAATTGTTTCATGCCATGCAAGTCTTCAAAGTTACTTGTAAACGCTGTAAAACCACCGTTTTCTAAAAATCTTTTTAATCCTAACTCAATTTTTGCTTGTTCTAAAATAGACGCTTTTTTGTCCTCATTTGACTCCACTGCAGAATCGATTTTATAAAGCTCTTTATAGTCACTATATAGATGTTCAATGTCATCTGTAGAAACAGTATTCATGGACTCCACAAGATCTCCAATCCCAAAAGCAGAAATGGACCAGCCAAACTTTGTTTGCGCCTCAACCTTATCACCCTCGGTCACTGCCACTTCACGCATGTTATCACCGAAACGAGCGACTTTAAGGTTTTCACCATCACTAAATGCCGCTGCCGTTCTCATCCATGAAGCTAGTCGTATCTGTACGTCCTCATTTTGCCAATGACCAACAATCACTTTTCGTTTAACCCCTAATCTCGCTCCAATATGTCCGTATTCTCGATCTCCGTGGGCAGATTGATTTAAGTTCATGAAGTCCATATCAATATCGTCAAATGGAATTTCACGATTATACTGGGTATGCAGGTGAAGAAGTGGTTTAGACAATTTCTTCAAACCGTTTATCCACATTTTTGCCGGTGAGAATGTATGCATCCATGTAATCACACCACCACAACTATCATCATTGTTAGCATCAGATAACAGTTTGCCAATGGCATCAGGTGTTGTTAATACCTCTTTTAACTCAATCGTATAAGGTAAAGAAGCTTCCTGAATTAATTTTTCAACGATGATTCTTGAGTGTTCTTCTACTTGTTTAATAGTTTCAGGTCCATACAAATGTTGACTTCCCGTTACAAACCAGAACGAATAATTTTTTGTCTTTAACATGACTGACATCCTCTCCTTTATTTGCTCATTTCTGCTTTTAACGATTTCAAACGTTTCATGACATCATTAGTACCACGGGCAAAATAGTCATGGAGCGCTTCATATTCGCGGTAGAGTTTTTCATATACGGCTACATTTTCTGGGATCGGCTTGTAACTTTCATCCTTCACCCGCCCCATGTGGGCTGCAGCTTCTGTAATCGTGTCATATCCACCAGTTGCACTCCCAGCAGCAACTGCTGCAAACATCGCTGCTCCAAGGGCGGGGGTTTGCTTAGAGGCCGCAATACGGATTTCGCGGTTCGTGACATCGGCATAAATTTGCATAAGTAACTTATTTTTTTGAGGAAGCCCCCCACACGCATAAAGAACATCTACAGACACACCATTATTATGAAAAGCATCTACAATCGCTCGGGTACCATAGGCTGTTGCTTCAAGAAGTGCTCGATACATTTCTTCAGTTTTTGTAGAGAGTGTATAGCCGAGCATCAGTCCTGACAATTCTGTATCTACAAGAATCGACCGGTTGCCATTCCACCAATCGAGAGCCACTAGCCCTGATTCACCTGGCTTATAGACTGCTGCTTTTTCTTCTAATAGCGTATGGACATTGACTTTTCGGTCTTCAGCTTCTTTGAAAATGGATTGAGGCACACTGTTATTAACAAACCAAGCAAAAATATCACCCACAGCCGATTGACCGGCTTCATATCCTAAGTAACCAGGGATAATGCCGTCTTCTACAACTCCACACATACCCTCAACCTTATTTTCTTTTTCCCCTAATAACATGTGGCAAATAGACGTGCCCATAGCCATGACAAGTTTCCCGGGTGTTGTCACTCCTACTGCCGGAACAGCAGCATGAGCATCTACATTCCCTACTGCGACTGCTATCCCTGCTTTTAAGCCCATCTTATCTGCTATCTCAGGCTGTAGCTGACCAGCTTTCGCTCCCAACGGTAATATGTCTCCACGTAATTTTGTTTCTGTTAGCTTTTCTAATCGTGGATCTAATGATCTGAAAAAATCATTAGATGGGTACCCGTCTTGCTTATGCCAAATGGCTTTATAGCCCGCGGTACAGCTATTTTTTGTGATAGTGCCCGTCATTTGTGACACAATCCAGTCTGTCGCTTCTAAAAACTGATCTGTCTGATGATAGATGTCCTCAGATTCATCTAATATTTGCCATATTTTAGCTATCATCCACTCAGACGAAATTTTCCCTCCATACCGTGGTAAAAATTTTTCGCCTCTCTTTTCTGCTATCTCATTTATTAAATTCGCTTCATCTTGTGCTGCGTGGTGTTTCCATAACTTCACCCAACTATGGGGGTTATCTTTATAGTTTTCATTCAAGCAAAGAGGCTGCCCTTTTTCGTCAATCGGGAGCATCGTGCAAGCTGTAAAATCGACGCCAATGCCAATCACATCATTCGGATCAATGCCAGTCTCTTTCATAACAGCCGGTACAGAAGTAGTCAGAACCTCAACATAATCAAGCGGATGTTGAAGGGCCCATTCATGCTCCAGTTTTATCCCCGATTCTGGTAATCTATCATCAATGACACCATGTCGGTACGGTGTCACATGATCTGCAATTTCTTTCCCATTAGATAAATCAATTAAGACGGCTCTTCCAGATTCCGTTCCGTAGTCAACCCCGACAGTATATTTCTTTGACATCCGTTATTCCTCCTATCAGTCTAGTTTTGTCCATAGTAAGCTTTTGCGCCATGTTTTCTAAAAAAGTGTCTATCCATTAATACATTATCCATTGGAGGCGTTTTAGGATTTATAGCTAACGTTTTTTGCGCCATACTAGCCATCTCTTCCAAAACTTGCGCATTTTGTACCGCTTTCATAGCATCTTTCCCCCAAATAAACGGGGCGTGTGAATGAACAAGTACACCAGGTGTTTTCACAGGATCTTTATCTTGAAAGGTTTCGATAATGACGTGACCAGTTTCTAGTTCATAGTCCCCTTCTATTTCTGCTTTAGTCAGTTTGCGAGTACATGGCACAGGACCATGGAAATAGTCAGCATGAGTGGTACCAAAAGGCGGAAGATCTTTTCCAGCTTGAGCCCAAGCAGTCGCCCACGTAGAGTGAGTGTGAACAATACCTCCGATATTTTCGAAAGCGCGATATAGGGCAAGGTGAGTAGGCGTATCAGATGATGGTTTCAAGTCACCCTCTACAATATTGCCCTCTAAATCTACAACAACCATATCTTTGCTTTTCATGTCAAAGTATTCGACACCACTTGGTTTAATCACCACTAAACCTTTTTCCCTATCAATCCCACTGACATTTCCCCACGTCAGTGTGACAAGCTGATACTTAGGGAGATAAAGGTTGGCTTTATAGACGGCCTCTTTTAATTGTTCTAACACGTTCATCACCCTTTCCATTTGGTTGAAGCGCTTACTTAATATTATACACTTGTACGTATGTATTTCAATTATTTTTTTATAAATAGATATTGATTCATATGTGTTCGTTTTGTGACAATTAAAATGAATTATTCTATATTATTTTATTTTTTATAGATCCCCATGACTTGTACGTACATAATTGCTAGGATGATGGATATTTTAAAAACTTTCAATAAACATAACCCCTTTTTCCCCTGACGCTCCTTTACTGTTTTACCTAGAGTCTGAATAAAACGGATTTTCAATCAGTAGACGTTTTCGCCGTTCTCTCACTGATTGGTAGTTGCGTGAATCAGGACATTAGCATCCGTTGTTATCTTCCAGCTAAATATCTTTTCTCTGCTCTCTATTTTGAGGCAGACGTTTTACGTACGGTTATCTGTGATAAAAATTAAAAAAATTCATACCACAAAGGGATGAACTTTCAATTCATAAATATAGATGTTAATATAATCACAGACAGCGTGATTATAGGCTGCCTTAGAGTAGGGTATATACTTTCTTTCATTAATATATGGATATGTGCTCTACTTTAAGCTGATTAAGCATCATTGGAGGAAAACTATGCAATTAGATATTTCCACTGAATCTTTACCTGTGTATGAAGCACTAGCTAGTAAAGTCAGAATCGCGATCATACAGGAACTAACAAAAAAACCTATGAATATTCGAGAATTAGCTGAAGCAGTCGGGGTAAGCAGTGCTATTATGACCATGCACATTAAAAAATTGGAGAAGGCTAACATTATTCGTACGGAAATGGTACCTGGTAAAGCCGGTATCCAAAAGCTCTGCATTTTAGTTATTGACTCAATCAATATTCTCTTTCCATCTAATAAAGAAAAGCTTAGTCATTACCATCAATCCACCCTCTCTGTAGGGCATTATACAGATTTTAATGTCTTACCTACATGTGGCCTTGCTACCGAGGAAAAAATAATAGGCCAATTTGACGAACCAAGGTATTTTCTTGATCCAGAGCGGGTTAATGCAAAAATTCTCTGGTTTTCAAAAGGACATGTTGAGTATAAAATACCTAATTTCCTGAACCACAATGAGACCCCTAAAGAGTTGGAAATTTCACTAGAATTGTCTTCAGAAGCCCCTTTTACGAATGAAGACTGGCCATCTGACATCACCTTTTATTTAAATTCTCAAAAACTCGGTATATGGACGAGTCCAGGAGATTTCGGGGACAGTCCAGGGAAGTACACACCAGATTGGTGGCCAAAAGTTATTAATCAATATGGGCTATTAAAAAGTCTTCGTATTAATGAAGAAGGGACATTTATTGAAAACGGTAGAATTTCGGATGTAACGATCCATGATATAGATGTCCGCTCACCGCTTTGGAGTTTTAAGCTTGCTGTTCTCCCCGATTCCAAACATGTAGGTGGTTTAACTATCTTTGGGAAAGAGTTCGGTAACTATAATCAAGATATTTTATTTCGGCTTTATTATGAAAAGCACCCAGAAGAAAAGCAAGATAATTAAATGACATTAAAGACAGAGTGAAAGTCAACTATCACTTAAAGGGGCTATCTTTAAAATTCAAGCCAAAATACGAGCTAGGAAATGGCTTCCTAGCTCATTGATTTAACTTTTTTAGTAGGTTTTATTCCACTCACTCTTCCCAAATGTTACGCTTTCTTTTTTAGACGTATAACATTCCAAGACGCTTTATTGACGAGTGCTTCTATCTGGCCATCGTACGTTAATGAAGCATCACCGTTTGAATGAGGCTTTACTCGTTGATTACCTAAAGTGTTTACGGCTTTTAAATCGTCATGTTCTAATACGATATGTTCTAATATTTGATAACCCTCAAAACTCCTCACATCAATTGTTAGTGTCATCTTATCGGTTAGATGTCTGTTTAAAACAAAGACCGTTAACTCTTCTGCTTCTTCATTATAAACAACAGCTGAGTCAATATACGGGACATCAGTGAAGTCTTTACTATCATATTTTGGTGAAGAGACAACTGGCTGTAATGACACACCTCTTCCATATAAGGAGACATGCATGTACGGGTAAAAAATAGTTTGTTCCCAAGCTCCCCCTCCATTTTCTGTCATGATCGGTGCAATAACATTAACGAGTTGAGCCATACATGCCATCTTGACACGATCAGCATGACGCAACATCGTCATAAGCATAGAACCAACTAATAAAGCATCTTCAAAATTATAAACATCCTCTAATTGGGGAGGTGCAATCGACCATGGTTCAATTTGACGATCCTGATCATTTGAGTGATACCAAACATTCCACTCATCAAAACTTAAATTAATCGTCTTTTTACTACGTTTTTTTGCTTTTATATAATCACATGTGGCAATAACTGTTTTTATAAAGTGATCCATATCCATCGTTTTCGCCAAATAGTTTTCTGTATCATTAGACCGATTTCCGTAGTATTGGTGTAATGAAATGTAATCAACCACATCATACGTATGTTCCAATGTCGTGGCTTCATATTCTGGGAAGGTAGGCATATTCGTATTAGAACTGCCACAAGCTACAAGCTCGATGTCTGGGTCAACGAGTCGCATTGCCTTCCCTGTTTCTAAGGCTAATCGACCGTATTCATGGGCCGTTTTATGACCAACCTGCCACGATCCATCCATTTCATTTCCTAAGCACCAAACTTTAATGTTATGCGGATTTTTATAGCCATGTTCTTTTCTTAAATCACTCCAGTACGTACCACCTGGATGATTACAATATTCTAAAAAATTTCTTGCCGCATCAATACCACGTGTCCCAAGATTCACGGCCATCATGACATCGGCGTTAACTTTTTTAGACCAAGCCACAAATTCATTTGTACCCATTTGGTTTGTCTCTATCGTACGCCATGCCAATTCGAGACGCCTCGGCCTTTCTTCGCGCGGCCCGATGCCATCTTCCCAATTATAAGCAGATACCATATTACCACCGGGATATCTAATTATAGGAACATTTAAACGTTTAACTAACTCTATAACGTCTTTCCGAAATCCCTCTTCATCCGCTTCTGGATGCTCAGGCTCATATATCCCGCCATAGACCGCTCTTCCAAGATGTTCAATAAACGAGCCGTACAGGCGCTCATCTACTTCTGAAATTGTAAATGATTTGTCAATAATTATACTAGCTTTTTGCTGTGCCAACACCATCATCCCCTTATTAAAAATTAAACGCATTGCTTTTTTATCTGAAGCAGTATAAGCAACCGCTTTCATTCTATAGAAAGAATAAGAACTTAGTCTCTTAGTTACAAAGCTTTAGAGAGTCAGTCGATCATAATTGTTATGTTTGCTAAAGATAGATTATGTCACATTTAAATATGACTTCAAAATTAGAAAAAGAATGATGCCATTAAACAAATCGAATGCGTTATTAATTGTTAATTAATTAATAAAATTATTAACTATAGTATAAAGCAAAAAAAACTTTTATGCTAGAACAAAGAAACATTCAGATTAAATTGTGAGAAAAGAAATAATCAGGGGCAAGAAAATATAACCATTTTTTGCCCCACTAGAAACTCTTAATTAGTTAGTTTTTTTCACCAAATCATGTATGTCATCTTCTGTTAACACACCTTCAAAAATACGCAACTCGTCCATTTCTCCTTGAAACGGTGGATCCCACCAATTGACACCTAAACTAAATTGACCATTTGTCGTGGTAAAAACATCTGGAAAATTAGTACCTGTAAACACCTTTTCCCCGTTTATATACATCTCTACATCTCCTTGATGAACGGTAATCGCTAAATGTGACCATTCCCCAGTAGGAATTGTATATCCAGCTGATGCATCATACCATGCAGAGCTCCCTGCCCACACCATTGTTTCTCCATTGACAGGCCCTTGCGGAACCATACTTATCCAGTTATTTTCGTTTCTCGCTCCGAAAAATGCGGTTGTAAACTGGGTCAATTCCGATGGGTTCACCCACAAAGAAACAGAATAAGAATCGCCGGCAATTAAGCCATCAGGAAGTCTGATGCCAGAAAAACCGTCAAAAACAGCCGCTTGATCATGCTTTCCATCAGTAAAAGTGATTTCACCACCTTCGTTATTTATCCGATCTCCTGTGACCTGGCCAGCATCTTGCTCCCCTAAACTGTCTTGTAAGTCACCATCAAAAGCATAATGAGCAATTTCACCCGCTTCTCGATAAGGTAAAACGGTTATAGTAAACGATTTGTTATCTGTCACATCCCCTTTAGTCATTGTAGCTGTCAATTCAGCTGAGACAGGATCTTCACCAACATCAGGGCGGGTAATGTCTCCCGACTCAGTGATCACCTCTGCATTAGATGTCTCCCAGCTAATCGTAGCGTTTCTCGTCCCTTCTACTGGAAGGTCAAGATTTGAGATAACATTATCAGTATCCCCAAGGGTGAGATCTTCCACTATATCTGAGACCACTTCTTCGTCCGTTTTCTTTAGCAGTTGTGTGCCCCAAACTGATGCCCCTTCATCAGATAATGCCGTAAATGTCATCACCTCACGCTCGGCCACATGATTCCACTGCTTTACAAACACACCAGCATAGGTGTTTCCGTCTATTGAAAGCTCTATCCAATAATGTCCAGTTCTTTTCCACGTTCCTTCAACGTCTCCTGATATTTTATTATTTTTTTCAAGTGTTATATAGACAGACGTTTCTAACCCCTCAGTATTCTCTTTACCGTGATCAATAAACTTGTAATCTCCTATCACATCTTTCCGCTTTACTTTTTCTAGCGATTCGCCGGCATACCTGTAAGGCGCCGAGACAGGCCAGTCGTCTTTTGTCATAAAGAGCTGGTGCACACGCAATTCATGCATTTCCCCTGTTTCAGGAAAGCGGGTATGAAAGACATTGAACCTATCACCTGTTTTATCATCTGTGTATATCGAATTATGACCTGGTGACACATAACCGTGCCCAATGCCTGTGCCTTCACCTCCTACTTTTCTTTCAAAGAGGAAATTCCCCATTAGTTTATTACCATAAGGTGCGTTATCCGTATTTGACGGGAGAACGGCATCCTGTCCAGCAACATCCTCATAAGGCCCAACAGGCGACTCAGCTCTAAATACACGCATGTTATAGCCGCCATCAGCACCTAACCAACCGTAAGTGACGTATAAGTAGTAATAACCTGTTTCTTCATCATAAGTGACATAAGGCCCTTCACCTGATCGACCATACCCCCCGGCAATTTTTGTGCCAAAATACCGGTCTATCTGTCGGCCATCAGACGTTTTCCCATCCTCACCAGGGTAGTTTATTAACCCTGTTTCTTTATCTAGCTCAACGATAAAAATACCACCTGACCAAGAGCCGTAAGTCATCCACAACCGATCTTCTTCATCAAAAAAAACGTTAGCATCAATGGCATTAGGATAGTGTAAATTGTTATAACTTCCATTCTCATTAAACCAATCGCTATTTTCCTCTTCTAAATCCCCTGCTTCTATTAAAGAAGGAAGGTGGGTGTTTGTCCATTTTTTATTAATCTCACTATTACTATCATAGGCTTCTTCTTCAGTAAAACCAGAATAAACGATGGTATCAACGTATGTGTATGGCCCTTCAATGTCATCAGCAACAGCAATCCCGATGGCTGATCTAATATACGTAGAGGAAGCGCTGTAATACATCATATAAGCACCTTTAGATCCATCCTCTTTGACATAATGTTCATTCCAAACTATTTCCGGTGCCCACACAGCAAAACCACCGCGACTATCTGCATCATCTTCTCCAGCCCATGCAAAAGATTCTGCTAAATTTTCCGACAAATCACCATAAAGTGTATTACCAGGTGTTGTATAACCGTTCGTAAAATTCGTCCAACTTTTTAAATCAGACGATTTTGCAGCTTCAATGTGCGAACCAAATACATAAAACATATCATCCACTTTAATAATTGATGGATCATGAACAGATACTTCCTCAAATTCCGGAGGGGTGTTCTCACTAATGGGTGGTGATTTAGAGGCCTTCTTATTGGAGTGTGCATTCCCTTGTTCCCCTTTAGTAGGAATGACTAACAACATGAAAATTATGCTTAATATTAAAAAAGATTTTACGTAATCATTCATTTAAATTCCCCTTTCCTTAACTTGATAATTGGCTTTACTTTTTTCGTAAGGCTATCAAAATAAAGGGTCATGAAAATTGTCCTAACTGAACCACTCGTCACCCCCTGTCCCAGACTACTTATTCCGGAAAGCGTTTTCATTTTAACATAAATTAATTAAAACGTTAACACATTAACAAGAACATTAATATTATTGTAATGTATTTTGAAGAAATCGGTTATCCATTCTTCATTTACTTTATGACCTACATAAAACAAACCTTCAATCAGTGGGGTTTTCTTTCTTCTTCCACTGATTGAAGGTTGAGCGAACTAGTACATTAGCAGCCGTCCTCTCTCGCCTATATACATTTAGCTCTGTTCTCTATTTTGAGCCGTTTATGGAAAGTCGCTCACCTATGGCTATTAAATTAAGTGGTAATATACTAGTATCATCGATTTCAACGGCATCACAAGTTTTTTTCAAGCTTCTAGGCATGTATTTGTCCTTTTAAATCAAGAAAAAGCCGTTGAAACAAGTCTGTATTTACTCTGTTTTAATCCTGTTAATAGCTAAGAACACTAATCGATTTAAGGTAATTTCCACTTTGAAAAAAGTGATCTTTGTAATGCATGAAGGCTTTCTTTTCTTACAATTTGCGCTAAAAGGAGTAACTTAAAAATAAATCTGTTGTTAATTTCTTAGTATAATAATCTAATATACATTTTATTTAAAAAATTTCAACTTATTGGTTTAAAAGCGTTGCTTTTATCTATATTTAGGAGTATACTACTTTCATTAAATATGGTACTTACAGTAGGTATTGAGGCTGAGTTTACCTATAATGGTTCTAAAGTTACGGCTAGCAGAACCCATAATTATACAAAAACTCATTTAGGATCATTAGGGACATGGAAAATTAAAAATAAAAAAAGTGGTGTTCAAAAACCTAGTAACAAACGACGAATAGCAAGCATATCAAGAGGCTGAATGGACTCAGGGGTTAACTTATAAAGGAAATGGGATAGTTCTTCAATCTACATATATACGAGTTAATGTTGAAAGTAATCATAATGGTAAAATCACTAAAAGTTCATCGTTGAAATAAGGAGGAGAAAGTCATGAACGTATTTCCACTAAAAATTCAGTCAATGAAATGTAATATAAAAACAGTGACAATTATGATCTTCTTACTGTCTACTTTAGCTTTTTTATTTAGTAGTGGTGAAGATGAAAGTATTATAATGATTTTCATAGCATCTACTTTGTTTGGAGCAATAGTTTCTTTTATTAGTTTTTTGTTTCTTTGCCTTTGCATGTACTTATATAAACTAATAAGGTAGTAGTTTCTTTTAGAGAGAAATTTAAAACTATAAGATTTATTCGATACTTTTTATGAAAAAATTTATAAGTGAAGAAAAGTATTGCTCCCCCAAAAAGTTAATATTTTGGGGGAGTTCTAAATTATATAGCACCTGAATTATAATCTTCTTTTTAAATAAGATAGCCATCTATTTTTGTCCTTGTATGTCACATAAAAACACCTCTCTTATGTTAGAAGTTTGTCTAACACGAGAAAGGTGCTCATACATGTTTTCCTTTTAGTACCAAATTAGTCAACCGGTTATTCTTCTAAAAATCCTGTATCAGTTAACCATTTAACCGTCTCTTCCCAAACATCTTCATTTGGACTGCTAAATGATTCTTCATCACTTTCCATTTTAGCTAAGAGAATATCCAAACTTTCCTCTTCCACTTCTCGAATAAGAGGAAAGTTTTCTTGATTTTCATGCTCGAACAAAATGTCTAAGCTCTCAGCTGGGTTTTCCTTCATATCATTAAAGCCTTTGACAATAGCTCTATTGAAGGCCTCTACTGTCGAAGGGTCCTCTTCCATCATCGTCTCATTTGTGACGATCACTAATTCATGAAAACTTGGCACACCGAAGTCCACAGGGTTAAAATACTGAACATCATATCCTTCATGTTTCAAAACTGGTACCTCATGATTAATATAAGCACCAATAACAGCATCCACGCGTTCTGTTACAAGAGAGGAGCCCAATTCAAAACCTACATCTACAAGTTCAACCTGATCAATATCCCCACCTGCGTCAGTGACCATTGTCTCTAAGAGAACTTCATTTACTGGGATACCAGGATAACCTACCCTTTTCCCTTCTAAATCGGCTGGTGTTTCGATTGTCTCATCTAAATAGATAATATGATTCAGAGGGGATCGTACGACTGGCGCCACCGCTTCAATAGGAATGCCTGATTGTTGTGCCGTTATAATATCTGGTTGATACGTTATACCAAACGTGACATCCCCAGTAGCTGCTAAATTGATTGGATCTGTTGGGTTAGCGGGGAAGATTATCTCTACATCCAGCCCCTCTTCTGCAAAGTACCCTTTTTCTTGCGCTACATAGAGATAGGTATGCACGGCGTTTGGGTACCAGTCTAGCATAATTTGTACGTCTGTTAAGTCATCTGATCCAATGTCAGTCTTCTCAGCACCTGCCTCGTTTTCTGTTTGACTACATGCGACTAGTAAAACGAGTGACAAACCTAACAATATTTCTTTAGCGTATCTCATTTTTATTGCCTCCATTTATTCGTTAGTATATTTTCAATTAATTTAATAAGTAGAAAAAGGATGATACCTAATACGGACAAGAGAACGATTGGGGCAAAAACCCCAGCACCATCCATCTGCGTCATCATACGACGGCTAAAGTACCCAAGGCCTTTACTTGCGCCAAGCCATTCCCCAATGGCCGCTCCAATAACACTTAATGTAACAGCTACTTTCAAACCAGAAAAAAAGTAGGGCAATGAAGATGGGAGTTGAACTTTACGAAAAATTTGGGCCGGCGATGCGCCCATCGTTTTTAACAAATCTTGCAATTCTTTACTTGCAGCCCGCAATCCATCAAATGTACTCACTGTAATTGGAAAAAATGTAATTAGAACAGTGACAGCCACTTTACTCCAGATGGTGTACCCAAACCAAATAACAAAAATAGGTGCCAAAGCAATGATCGGTATCGTCTGGGAGGCAATAACAAATGGAAAAAATGTTCGTTCAGCCAATTGACTACGATTCATGAGTACCGCTAATGAGACGCCAAACACAATCGAGATACCTAATCCGAGTAGGATGACTTCTAACGTAGCTAACAAATGAACAGTGAAAAGCACGTCTTTTAGCTCCCACAATTTAAGCATGATCCCTGAAGGTGATGGTAAAATAAAGGGTTTATCATACACCCTGGCGCCAACCTCCCAACCTGCTAGTACCATCAACCCTAAAAGTATCGCTGTACTATAATGCCATATCCCCTTAATCCTGTTCATACTTCCCCTCTCATTTCTTTTAACAGCTTCTCTTTTAGCTTCATAAAAGTAGGTGTTATCCGTACTTCATCAGTCCTCGGGCGTGGTAACGGTACAGGAATCTCAGCTAATTCTTTTTTACGCGTTTTTTGGGTAAGTACCAAAATTCTATCAGCTAAAAAAATCGCTTCTTCCATATCGTGGGTGATAAAAATAATTGTTTTTGGCCATTGATGCCATTGCGTCAACAACCACTCTTGCATCATAAATCTTGTCAATGAGTCCAATGCACTAAACGGTTCATCAAGTAAGAGAATATCACTTCCTGAAAGCATTGCGCGTAAAAAAGAAACACGTTGTTGCATGCCACCAGAAAGTTGGTGGGGGAGCTTGTTCTCTGTCCCTTTAAGACCAAACTTGTCTATATAATCTTTGACTTTCTCTTCAGCTTCTTTTTTAGGTACCCCCTTAATTTCAAGGGGGAGTCGGCCATTCTCCATGACCGTTCGCCATGGGAGTAAGAGACCTTTTTGGGGCATGTACCCCACTTCTCCTAGTCGCTCTTTCATTTCCTTACCACGGATACTAATTTGACCACTATCTGGTTGCTCAAGCCCTGAAGCGAGACGAAAGAATGTGGACTTTCCAGATCCACTCGGTCCTAAAATCACCACAAATTCATTCTCGTTAACAGATAAACTCATCTCTTCAAAGATTAGCGGGGAATCATGGTGCTTCTCCTCATAACCAAAGGAAACATCTTTAAAAGCTAATGATGGGGCACTTTTCATAACCCTTCCGGCCACCCAGTCCCATGATAAGCCATATCCCAGAACATATACTCAAATTTAGTGGTCGTTAAAAAGATCTCCTCTAAGTGGGCTAATTCGTGCTCAGGTTTACCTGCGGCTAGTTCATCAAGCAAATTAATCGTCCACGAAGCAAGCGCTTGAAATTCGCTGTCAGCATACATATCTATCCATTCTTGATAATCATGATTTTGTCTACCGTGCCGTTCATCAAGCATTTTTCCAATTTCCGCGTAACTCCACATACATGGCAGTACACTTGCAACTAATTCAGCTAGTCCATTTTGATTGCCAACATGAAGCATATAGTGAGTGTAAGCTAATGTTGTTGGAGCCGGATTAGCATTTTCAAGCTCTTGCTCAGAGATGTCGAACTTCGCTGCATATTGGCGATGCAACGACATTTCTGTATTAAGTGTGGCATCTAAAAGTTTCGCAAATTCCCCCATCGTCTTCACATCTTTTGCTTTCGTAGCACCGATAGCAAATAACTTCGAATACTCAATAAGATATAAGTAATCTTGTATCATAAAAAAACGGAACTTCTCTTTTGGTAATGTGCCTTCACCCAACTCTTTTACGAATGGATGATCATGATTTTTCCTCCAAATAGGTTGAAGCTTGTCATATAAGTGTTTCGTAAATGACATCTTATAGTTCCTCCTTCTTCGTATGACTCCATTGATAAATAAACGTAAGCATAACTTTGGTGAAATCTATTAGTTGTGAAATCTCTACAGACTCGTTCGTGCTGTGGGCGTTTCGTAAATCACCAGGGCCGTATATTACGGTTGGAATTCCTGCCTCTCCCAGCCAACCACCGTCCGTCACAGTTTGTGACATACCCACTTGAGGTTTTGTTGTGAGTATATGCGAATGTGCATGCGTTAATTGTTGAACTAATGGCCCTTCTTGATCAATATTAAGGGATGGAAAGATTTCGCCCTTGTCTTCAATCATTGATTTTCCTCCCCATTTAAAAACGGGAGGATGATGTCTTAACCATGGATCAGCTTCTGACACCTTTAATAAATGGTCTTCAACCTCTTTCGCAATCTCCATATGGTTTTCATCAGGATAAAAATGGACCGTTATCCACAAACGGCATTCATCTGCAACGAAGGCTGCATGTCGCCCTCCTTCAATGACAGCTGGGTTAATGGTCGACATACCTGGCGGAAAACCTTGATAGGATTTTGTCACAGCCCAATGTTGTTCAAGCTCTTTTAACCCTTCGATAAGCTTGACCATTTTTTCAATGGCGCTCGCTCCATATAAACCGCCCCCAGCATGAACCATATTGCGGCGAAGAGCATCGTGGTAAGTTGTCGGGCTTTTAATCGTTACCCATCCTGTAATGACGCCCCCTTGACCTTGTATAGCGAGATTGCTCGTATCCACCACAATAGCTCCATCGGCTTTATATCCTTTTTCACAGCATTCCAATGTCCCTGCTTCTCCAACCTCTTCACCAATAACAGATTGAAAAATTACATCTCCTGGAAGGACAATCCCATTGTCCTTCAATAACTGTAAGGCGAATAAAGCGCCAGCCAGCCCCCCTTTCATATCTGCTGTCCCTCTTCCATAAATTCGCCCATCTTTCACAACCGGTTCAAAAGGATTCTGTGTCCATCCTACATTGTTTTCCACCTCTGCTACATCAATGTGACCATTAATGATTAAGCTTTGATAGACATCAGATTGTTCCCCTTTCAATGTTCCTACAACATTCGGATCATGTGGGAAGACATCCCATTGGTCAATAGAAAAACCTATCTCTCTTAATTTTTCAGCAATGAAAGACTGGGCTTCTTCTGTATTTCTTGCAGGAGGACTTTCCGTGGGAAAACGGATGAGATCTTTAACAAGGGTCAACAACTCATCGCGGTGATTATCCACCTGTGTAAGTAAATCATCTAATTGCATCAGCTTCTACTCCCTTCTGACCGAGTTAAGAAAACCAAAAAAGACCACTCCAATTGAAGTGGTCGTGGCAACAGTAGGACTTACAGAATATCTCACTTTAAAAACAATAAAACTCTCAAGTTAACTGCTCACACCACTTTCCTCCGCTAGTATTATCTAGATCAGGTCTGTAGGGTTAAGACATTGTCTCTCTCAGCTCAATAGCACCCCTAGTGGTTGTCTCTTATTAATTTATTAACGCATCTATCATAACATACTAGCTGTGAATTAGAAATATCTGTTTTGGAAAAGTCAGGAGCAGTAAGCGAATAGCTCATGATATAAATTCAACAAAAAATGGTATCAATCATGGAAGTTAACTGATTGATACCACCTTAAAAAATTTTTTGGCTAGTGCTGGTTAGGCCCCAGACTTTTTTATCATTACATATTGTCTTCCTCGTTCATTCCGTTGTCATCCATTCCCCCGTTATTCTCCATCCCTGGGTCATTGACTGGTTCATTGACAGGATCATTCACAGGGTCATTCTCTGCATCACCGCATGCACCGAGTACACCTAAAGCCATGACACTTGCCAATACAGTTAACATGAACTTCTTCATTAGTCATTCCTCCTTTCCATATTAAACACGCTGTCACTCTTTATAGATATGCGTTATTTCAAGTGATTTTATTCGCACTCTTTTTATCATTGAAGGAATCGTATACTTTTCACTCATAACATTACATATCTGTATCGGTGTTCATATCATCATTGACACCATTGTTTTCAAACCCACCATTGTCATTCAATGGGTCATTTTCCACATCTCCACACGCACTTAGTACACCTAAAGCAAGTATGCTAGTTAACGCCGTCATCACTAGTTTTTTTCTCATTTTAAATTCCTCCTCATAAAGATTAAAGTTTTAGTTAAATGTCTCCGTCATTCATCCCGTTGTTCTCTAAACCACCATTATCATTCATAGGCTGATTTTCCATGTCCCCACAAGCTCCTAAAACACCCACTACAAACATACTAGTCAAAGCTGTCAATATTAACTTCCTTTTCATGTAAACATCCCTCCTTTTTTGTTATGTCTTTACTTTGGAATATCGTTTTTATCACGGAAAACCTTCCATAAAATCTCCATTTAAAAATAGAGGGGAAAGCTAATCTATTTAGTCGAAAGAAAATACCCGTGGATTAAAGGCTCGTTTTATAGATCGTTGTTTGTATCATTATTGATCTCATCATTATTAAATCCACCATCATTTTCTCCCATATTATTATCCAATCCATCATTATCATCTAATCCATGATTGGCATCATCGTTTATATCCACATCCGTGTTATCAGTTCCGTTATTATCTAACCCGTTGTTATCAATACCATTCACATTATCTCCGTTCATACCGCCATTATTAATATCTGTATTGTCATTATCTCCACAACCTACCAGAACACCTAGAGATAACATTGCGGTTACTATTGTTAATATAAATGTCTTTTTCATAAGAAAATACCTCCTAATGATATGGATTGTGCTAATTAAACTTTCTAGCACTCATTCTATGTGCCTTATTTCCCGCTATGATTAAATCCAAACGTAAGCCGTTACATTTAGATAATCTCCCATACTTTTCACACAATGTCACAAAATTTCACGCTTATATCTACACGCTGAAGATTTCGTGTTTACTAATTAAAAGTAACTTGCCATCACGTTTAATGCTTGTATTTGTTTAATGGATTTCATTATTAAATTTCCTCCAATACGAACAAACAAACGAGCTGTGCTAAATATTCTCTATCACAGCTCGTTTGTTAAACAATTGCAAGAAAATACGGTGACGTTCGGAGAAAATAGCGATATTGGATAAAATGGGGTGAAAAAAGGGAGGTCGCGTCATTTAGCTAAAGACGAGTCACTGGAAAGTGTCCATCTGTAGTGCAAAACGTTTTTACACATGTGTTTAGTATAAAATATAACCAACCAATAAGGACCTGAGCACCCGGTAGCTCACGCCTATATTCTTCTCTCTTTTGACGCAAGTGTTTTACGAACGGTTATCTTTGATCAAATAGGGTCTATCACTTAATTCATTGTCAAAACAAAATCCTTAATATAGCAAAAGCTTATCTGCTCTTTAACAAGCAAGAAAAGCCAATACTAATGAAAAAAACACTGTCACATGACGTAGCATGCACAGTGCTTCTTATTATTTATCACCAAGAGCAAACATAAGCTCTGCTTCAGCAACGGTTTTTCCGTCCACAGAAGCTATCGCTTTGCCTTTACCTATTTTTCCACGCAACCTTGTCATTTCCACTTCTAAGTGAAGCTGGTCCCCTGGCCGGACTTGCCCTTTAAATCGACATCCATCAATACCCGCAAAAAAAGCAAGACGACCGCGATTTTCTTCTTTCTTTAACATGGCCACAGCGCCTACTTGTGCTAATGCTTCAATGATTAACACACCAGGCATAACAGCATAGTCAGGGAAATGACCATTAAAAAACTCTTCGTTTGCCGACACATTTTTAATTCCTACAGCTCTTTTTCCTTCTTCCACTTCTAAAATACGATCGATAAGTAAAAAAGGATAACGATGAGGAATAATTTCTTTAATTTCTTCAAGATTAAGCACCAATTAGTACCTCCTCATAATATGAGATGTCATATTTCTATTCTTAGTGTACGCTATTTTTTTCTCCTTCACAAGGACGAATCATATTCCTTCTATAAACAACAAAAAGACCGAGTGAGTAACTTATAACATTACTCACTCGGTCTATAGCTATATTACTGAGTCCGTTGTCGATCTGTTCCGTCAAATATAATATCATAAATATGATACCATGTCTCCGGTTTTAGCACGTCTGTCGGGGCTCCCCCATCTCCAACCAACCAATAGCCTACCATCGCTCCAAGGACGAGGCTGATCACCATAGCAATTACTATGATTAAGAGTCTTACCCAGATAGGGATAAGCCTAATACGCCCCTTCTTTTCACGCCGTTTTTGTTTTTTAGTCTTTTTCTGTGTTGGTTCAGTCTCATCAACATTTAGTTCGTCTACTTCAATGTGCTTTTCTTGGAAATCGTTCGTCTGTTCAATAAACCTTTCTCTTTCTGGCGGCATGTCAGTAGGTGCATCACTGGCAACATAAACCGAGTGATGCACGTTAGTGACATCACCGTACACGTCATTTTCTGTTGATTGGTTGTTATTCTTACGAGGTGACGATGACCTCTGTGACATAACGTTATTTTTCAGTGCATTTTCGGATGGACTCAATAGATTGTCCTCGTCCTCCCTTGGTTTCTTCCAAGAGCGGGGAGCACTAGTACGTTCAGTATTAGGTTGTAAGTCTACATTTTTGCTAGCATCCTCAGTTCTTTGCTTCGAATGCTTATTATGCTCGTTCTTTTCACTCATGTCAGGCTCCTCGTCACTTCTGTTTTACATGTTTATCTTACCATGATTCCAGTGAGGAATTAAAAACTTGCATTAAATTAACGTAAATTTGAGACGAGACCCATCATTTGATCAGTAATGCTAATCGCCTGGGAATTAAATTGATAAAAACGTTGAGCTTCCAGCATATTAGTCATTTCTTTTGACAGGTCTACATTCGATCCTTCAAGTGCAGACTGTTGAAAAACACCCATTCCAGCAGATTCTTCTAAAACATCGTCAATCCCAAAACCAAGTTCACCTAAATCTGGGAATGTAAAATTATTATCTCCTAGATTGACGAGAAGTTGGGGCTTCGTAATATTTACAAGCTGTAATTGGGCCACATCTTGAAAAGTTCCGTCAGGTAAAGCAATTTGAATCGTCCCATTATCAGTAATCGTAAATTCCTCAAAACCACCAGGAATAGATATAGGATTCCCGTCAGCCGCCAACACAAACTCACCTTCTGAGTTCACAAGATTATTTTCCCCAGGGGCATTCGGGTTAGGGCTTAAGTAAAAAGCGCCATCCCGTGTAAATCGTCGTTCACCAGTTTCAGTTGGCGCCAATTCAAAGAAGTAGCCTGGCTCCGTTAACGCTACGTCTAACTGTCGACCAGTTTCTTGAATCGCCCCTTGCTGAAATCTAACAGCAGTTTGAACAACAGCCCCACCGGACCCTACACGAATGCCATTAGGTGTTTGCCGTCCGATTTCTCGCGCTACATTTGGTTGATTGTTCACTTGCTGAAACAAAAGGTCAGCAAAACTTGTGTCACGTTGCTTATAACCCGTTGTATTTGCATTGGCTAAATTATGACCAATTGTATTAAGTTTCTGTTGAACTTGTCCCATTGTTACTGCTGAATTAATCATTGACTGGTTCATTGATGGCCACCTGCTTTCATATGTCTACCCATTATCCTAATCGTCCCACATTGTTTACAGCTCTCTCAAGACTTTGATCATAAGCTTGTAAAACTTTTTGGTTAGCTTCAAATGTCCGCAATGTATTCATCATTTCAGTCATCGTCTGTGCTGTATCAACGGTTGAGCGTTCAATAAAACCCTGTTGCAGTTGATATGTTACTGCTGCATTACCTACAGCTGTTATCACGTCATTTTCACCATCATATCGCAAAAAGCCGTTACCCTCTTTTACAAGTTGAGATGGGTCAGCCACTACCGCCACATTTATTTGACCAAGTAATTCGTTAGCATCTGAAAAAATTTGTCCGTTAGCTTCAACCCGGATATTTTCATTTTGGACATTGATCGGGTCCCCATCTACACCGAGAATGTAGTGGCCTTGTGAGTCCGTCAAAAAGCCTTGACCATCTATAGTAAAGTTACCATTTCGTGTATATCTAATCTCGCCATCATTATTTAAAATTTCGTAAACGAGAAGAGCATCTTGACCTGTATCATCGTCTTGTGGCACAAGACCTTGGAGAAGAGCAATATCTGTATTATTGCCTGTTTCTTGCATATCTCCTTGACGGAAGTTTGGTGTTTGTTCCTGCATATAGACACCCGTAGCTAGCTCCCCGACACGGTTTGTTCCAAATGCTTGTTGGTGATCCGTACCAAGCGCATTGATCAGCATATTAGGAAATGTTCTTAGTGAAGCTTGATCTGCTTTAAAACCTGGAGTATTAACATTTGATAAATTATTTGTAAGCATTTCCTGGCGTCTCTGTTGGGCAATCATCCCTGAGCCGGCTGCATATAAGCCACGAAGCATTGTCTTCACCTCTTTAGAAATTTGGTCTCTAACATTATATCGGCAGGCACCCTTAAAATGTTTTACAATTTCACTTTATTTTTATTTATTCGGTCTAAATTTTCTAAAAGGAGGCCTGTCCCATTAGCTACACAATCCATTGGTTGCTCAGCAATAAGCACTGGTACCTTCAATTCATCAGACAATAATTGATCGATACCATGTAAATAGGCTCCTCCACCAGTAATAATGATCCCCCGGTCAATGATATCAGCTGAAAGTTCTGGTGGTGTTTGCTCAAGAACGTTTTTAGCAGCCTGCACGATATGTTGAACAGACTCTTCCATAGCTAATCTAACTTCTTCTGAGTTTATCGTGATCGTTCGTGGTAGGCCACTTACCATATCTCTTCCTCGTATATCGATTGTTTCGTTTCGCGCTCCAGGGAACACAGTTCCCACTTCTTTCTTTATATCTTCAGATGTTCTATCACCAATCAACAATTTATACTTCTTTTTAATGTAATGTAAGATATCACTATCGAACCGATCCCCTGCCATTTTAATGGAGGCTGCTGTCACGATGTCCCCCATAGAAAGCACGGCAATATCTGTTGTACCCCCACCAATATCAACGACCATATTACCACTTGGTTGGTAGATATCCATCCCAGCTCCTACAGCTGCAACTTTAGGTTCCTCTTCCAGATAAATATTTTTCCCACCACTTTTTTCAGCCGCTTCACGTATGGCCTTTTGCTCCACTGACGTGATATTAGTCGGGCAACAAATTAGAATTCTTGGTTTTGAAAGGAGTCCCTTAACTTTAATTTTGTCCAGAAAGTGTTTAAGCATTGATTCAGTCGTATCAAAATCAGCAATAACACCATCTTTAAGTGGTCTAATCGCCACGATATTGCCCGGTGTCCTTCCAACCATTTTAAATGCTTCATCTCCCACAGCAAGAACTTTTTTTGAAGTCGTATCAATGGCAACAACAGAAGGCTCGTTTAATACAATTCCTCTCCCTTTTACATGGATCAATACATTTGCAGTACCTAAATCAATTCCAATATCCCTTCCAAACATGCTTCTTTCCTCCCGAGTAGTTATTGTATAGTGTGAACAAGGCTAAGTAACGGTTGCTTTAATGTAATCTGATAGGTCTTGATGTTTGGCATTCCTGTTCAGAATAGCACAATTACATAAGATACGGTTTGTACTCCAAGAAGTGTTACTAACAACATATAGGCTAAAAGATTCTTTAAATTAACTTATAGATTAAAACTTATGTTCCATTAAGGAATATTTAGTTATTTAGCCAAGCTCGGGAGTATTTATCCATATGATTATAATTATGCAACGTTCTGTTTGTATCTATTACTCTGCCGCTACTCTACAAACTTACATTTAACGTTGTAGCATGAAGAATGTAGAGTTTTCATATCCATTATAATATTTTATCATAAATTGTCGTCATAAGGGTAACGGATTTTGGCGTTTTTTTGTGCAATTGGAATTTGTAAGAGGAAGAGACAACCTGTAGGGAAGAAGAGGGATTCGATAGCAGCAGGCAGCAACTTCATGTAAGTCCAAATTTTAAAAAATGGCTAAGTCACTCACTAATAAATTACTTGTATTGATAGTCCCTTTTATTACATTGTTCCCTGTATTATCAATGTTGCTTAGAAGAAGTGGCTTAACGCCTAGTATCTTGGCGAAAAGCCTTCCTCCCTGATTTATGTCACCTTACTTGCTTTTACCATGTCTTAACATGAATAAATGTCATAATGCCATGTCACGCTCAATATAACGAATTTAATTGTAAATTAATATTAAAGTGTTCACCATTAGAAATGAACAATTGAAACGATAGATGTCGAATCCTGTGCGAAGGAGCGCCGTCTGAAGATTCATTCTGACTGTCCTTTGCAAAGGCAGAATGAGTTAAAGACAAGCCAAGCCCCATAGAAAACATCCATTTCTAGTGAAAAAAATAACGATACAGCCATGATTTATGAAGCCGATTTACGTTTTTAACTCTTTGTCACTAAGTGCTTCCTTAAGGGTCATTATGCAAACTAACTACTATCTAAATTTTTGTCAATTTCGATTCAGGTACTGGTAATTTTTCAGTCGATTGCTTATATTTAACTTTCGTTGCTTCCCCTCCCCGTAAATGTCTAATAGATTTGTGATAATCTAGAATCGTTTTAACTTGAGTAGCAAGGTCCGGATTAATTTCTGGTAAACGCTCCGTCAAATCTTTATGAACGGTGCTTTTTGAGACACCAAACTCTTTTGCAATCGTTCTGACTGTTTTTTTCGTCTCTACGATGTACCTGCCTATCTTGATGGTCCTCTCTTTGATGTAATCGTGCACATCTCTCGCCTCCCTTATCATTCTGGAGTTCAAAAAGACGAAGAAAAAGACAGCCTTTGCTGGAAGCAACGCAACCAGTCACTAACATCTTTGCGACTGATTTACAGAGGCTTTCTATGCAGCGTGCGTTTTTATTTCATGATCTATATACTTACATATCATCATATATAGACCCACTACCGCTCGTCTGCCACCCTCATCCTGTTTGAACCGACCTTCTCTTGCTGTGTTGTGCTAAGGTTTGTTAAATTTTATTAGACGAATGGGGAAGATATGCCTAAAAGGTGCAAAGAGGACTTGACCAAGTTCAAAATCAACGCATAGTACACTTTTATCAATAACATGTCCTTACTAAGGTAGTCTCTACATGATGAGGGTTCGCCACCTCACTTATATTTCTCACCTTCTTTACACATTTATAATGTTAGAATTTTCTCTCACAATGTTATTAAACTAAGTATTTTAGTCATATAAGTAACTTAACGAGGGTCGTCGAAATGCCTCTCATTTTTTCATTAACAATAAAAAAAGTCGAGGGTCTCCTCGACTTTACTAGAAATTAGCTATTTCCGTTTTCTTCGTTATTATCTTGATTATTTTCTTGACCATTTTCGTCCCTATCTTCATCCTCAGAACTATTCTCTTCTGCTTCAGGTACTTCTTCAGGCTCTTTCTGTTTCGCAGTGTCTTCATCTGACATGTCTGGTAAAGCTGTCAATCCTTGATCAAGATAGTCAAGAGGATTAACCGGGACGTTTGCTTTACGAATTTCGAAATGAGCATGGACGCCTGCCTCGCGATTGTAGAGATTTCTACCAGCTTGCCCGATAACATCTCCTTGTTTAACCGTTTGACCAGGCTCTAACGATACACCATCAAGACTTTGATAGATTGTCAAAATATCTTCATCATGTTCAATATGAACCACTTGACCAAATAGAGCATCTTCTTCAGCTTTTACAACTGTACCACTCATGGCAGCTGCCACATCAAATGTTTCACCGTCTTCTTTCGCTAAATCAATACCTCTATTTTGATAGAAATAATTGTTGTAACGAATGAACGCTTGCTCTTGATCTTCTAAGGATGTGTCAAAGTCATGAAAAATACCTACAACTGCTACTTCATTTTCCTCCAAGACAGGTAATTCAAACACCTCGTCATGGGAAACGGCTGGTACTGCCTCTTCGTTTGTTTCTGCATCTTCAGCAACATTAAAACGTTGATTATTTTGTTCAGACTCTATATTAAACTGAGAGTCTTTTTCTTCTGTTAAATTCTCTGATGTTGATGTCATCCATAAAAACGTCGTTAGCACCACAGCTGACATTGTGAGATACAATGCTGGCAACGCCCAGCGTTTTTTCATTAGGCGCTTTATTTTAGCCTGCAACTGCCCCCACTTGGAAGCTTGTTTTTCTTCTTGATTATTCATTTAATCACCACCTCAGCAACCATTCTGAACAAATTGCCGAGAATATATACATTATTTTGAAAATTTATTTTTCCTTCTAGATAATGCTTCCTCTAAAGCTATCACTTCAACTTGAAGGACGCATTATTTGATAGTAGCGTTTTACCTAGATTTATAAAGTCAAGCTTATCTCATTTAGCAGTAATCTACCTATTTTCAGTATCAATTGTTATTCGCGATGCGTTTCCTCATTCTTTATACTGGTTTATCTGTATGTTTATGATGAACGAGAACAGACTCTGCTTCCTCAATAGTCACACCTTTATAATAATAGTTAATAATGTCTTCATATGAGTAGCCTTCTCTCGCCATTCCGTCTGCACCAAATTGACTCATCCCTACTCCATGGCCCCAACCGCGTGTTTCTACTACCACTTTATCTCCCTTAATCTCCCAAGTAAAATCACTTGAATCTAACTCTAACGTCTCTCTTATTTCCCTTCCAGAAAAGGTATGACCATCAATAATCAGCTCCGCGACTCTCCCACCTGTTGTACGTGAACTTATTTCTCCTATATCCTTATCACGAATGGTAACTTGAAGAAGCGTTTCTATTTCGTCAATCGTAAATTCCCTCTCATCTTTATATCTTGGAGATTCTGTGTCCCACGGACTTTCCACACTTCTTAAATAAGGTATTTCATTTTCCCAATACTCTTCAGAATTCTCAGTATAACCATTACTTGTGGAGAAAAAGGTTGCTGTAATAGGCTCACCTTCATATGTTATGACCTGCCCCTCTGTTTCATAAACAGCCTGTCTAATACGGGATATTTTCCAATCAAAATCACCGCCCCACGCTTCTTCTAACTCTGCTTCATTTTGAAAAACTTGATGAAGTTCTGTATCTGTAACATCGGCCCCCTCTGGCAAATTAAGATCGCCTCCCTCTAACAGCTGTCGAATTAAATACGTCCGTGCTGTTAACGCCTGAGCTTTTAATGCTTCTATTTCATAAGAGGCAGGCATTTCCGACCCCACAACACCAACAATATATTCTTCCAGAGGAACATTTTCTATCACTTCAGTCCCGGCTCTAAACACTGCCACTTGTTCAATATGCTCAATTGAATTTGACAATTCTTCCTTCCCCTCCTCCTCATCGAGATTCTTATTAGTATTCCCAACAACCGGAAGCTCTTCATTAAACTCTTCCAAAGCACTCCCACCCGTTGTCACCAGCAACGTAGGTACAAGTAACACAATTCCAACAAAAATGAGCGCCGAAAAAATTATCTTCTTTATCACCTACTCTTCCTCCTGTTCTTCAATTTAGTAGTTTCACTATGTAAAATATCCATTAGCTCTTATCCTCCCCCCTATTTATTCCTAGTCTATGAACTCTATGGATCGATTAGAACATCCCTTATAAAATTTGATAGTTTTAGCTTTTATTAATTGTGCCACCAAGATGCCAGAGGACAATTAAGGCCTTATCCTCATATGAACGCATTGTTTAAAACTCCTCCTATCTATAGAACCGTCCCTTTATCCGAGGAGACGCATTTCGATCTTTAAAGGTTTTTATACGATTAAAAACCCAAGCAAGTCACCTTTAGGAAAAGGAGACCTGCTTGGGTCATCTTATGATTTTTAATAGTGCACTATAAGATCAAGAAGCAAAATTAGGATCTAACTTTAACGGCGCTGGCGCTTCTAAGTTTTCCATCTCTACTTGCTCTTCTGTGATACGCTCAATATCTGCACCAAGCGAACGTAATTTTCCTGCAAAATCAACATATCCTCGATCAATATGTTGGAGTTCAGTTACTCGTGTATAGCCGTCTGCCACCAATCCAGTAAGTACAAGAGCTGCCCCTGCACGAAGATCAGTAGAAGCCACTTCAGCCCCTTGAAGCTTCATAGGACCGTTAATAATTGCTGCTCGGCCTTCAATTTTAACATTACCGTTCATACGGCGAAATTCCTCAACATGCATAAATCGATTTTCGAAGACTGTTTCAGTAATAACACTTGTTCCTTCAGCATTCAGCATTAATGCCATAATTTGCGATTGCATATCAGTCGGGAAACCAGGATGAGGCATCGTTTTAACATCTACCGCTTTTAATTTTTCAGGCCCAATAACACGTACACCATTATCTTCTTCTATAATGATAACGCCCATTTCCGACATTTTTGCAATAAGCGGACGTAAGTGCTCCGTCATTACATTCTCAATGAGCACATTACCGCCTGATATAGCTGCAGCAACCATAAATGTGCCTGCCTCAATTCTATCAGGAATGATCGTGTGGTCTGCACCTGTTAGTTCATCCACACCTTCAATTTTAATCGTCCCTGTACCGGCCCCACGGACTTTAGCACCCATCGCATTTAAATAATTAGCCAAACAGACAATTTCTGGCTCTTCTGCTGCATTTTCAATAATAGTAGTTCCAAGAGCAGTAGTCGCAGCCATCATAATATTCTCTGTAGCCCCTACGCTTGGAAAGTCTAAATAAATTTTATTACCATATAAACGTCCATCAACCTTAGCCTCAATAAAGCCGTTGCCAATTTCAACTGTTGCTCCCATGGCTTCAAAGCCTTTGAGGTGCTGATCAATCGGTCGAGAACCAATAGCACAGCCTCCCGGAAGTGCTATGCGGGCGTGCCCTACACGTGCTAACAATGGTCCCATGACTAAAAAAGAGGCACGCATTTTTCTTACATACTCAAATGGCGCTTCAACAGCGAGGTCCTTCTCAGCATCCACGACGATATGGCCACTTTCTTCATATTCCACATTTGTATTAAGATTCCGTAAAACTTCGTTAATTGTGTATACGTCAGCTAAGGCTGGTACATCATATATGTGACTCTTACCTTTGCTGGCTAAAATTGATGCAGCGATGACTGGCAAAACAGCGTTTTTGGCTCCTTCAACTCGGACAGTGCCGCTCAAGCGCCTGCCACCGCGGACGATGATTTTTTCCAATGTATTCCCCTCCGCGTCAGATTGTTTATTTCATTCATATTCATAAGTAACCATTCCTGTGCCAATTGCAGAGTGGCTTTACACCTAAACCGCCTAATGTATTTATGGTTACCTGTAAGATAGGCCGGAGTCTTTTGCACAAAAGGGTAATAACTGCAATGAAAAAGTCTCGGGCAAGATCATCTTACGTATTAAAGTCGAACGTCGTGTCTGTATTAATTTCAATAACTATTTTTAAAGCTAAAATTTGTCATTTCGTGTCATGATTTGTCAGTACGTTTTAACCGAACCAGTATGCCTTATACTACAGATCCTAATTCTGGGAATGTCAGATCTTTCACCGCTTAGACATAATGAATGCTCTTAATAGCATTGTTACCCTTAACGGTGGTGCCATACATGGAAGTATCCGCTAATGTGCTAGTAACACAATAGCTGCTGGGTGTTTCTTGATTGGAAATAATAGATAGACTTGTTTCTGGATAATACGCTTAGTTATAAGTATTAAAAAAGGTATCTAAGATTTGTTGACCATTCTAAGTAATCCAGTAAAAAGCGTGTGATAATGTGTGTCAATGCTATTGTCACCAAAATCATCAACACTTTCGCTTTCACACCATCAGGATTTTTGAGAAACAAGTCGAATTTAAACGACTGCATCGACCACCAAACGATAGTAAGCACCATCAAACTTATCATAATCCCAAATAAGGATTGCTGTCCCATCGGTAGTAAATCGATCATTTCCTCGTCCTCCAAGCCCTTCTAACTAAGTCAATCCAGATTGTTTGCCTGTAAGTATTTCCAAGAACGAATAAGTGAAAAAACTTAATAAACAGGCACAATGATAATAATAACTGAAAAGATGTGGTAATGCCACAATTTTTTTGCCCTTTCTTTGTAAAAAGAAGTAGGTCAAAAGAATCATTTTTAAAAGTGCCATTATTGGGAAGTTTTTTAACGACTAAGTTTGGACCCCTATTCTTACAGTTCACCATTATAAAACCTGTCAAACCTATTTATTTTGCTTAACTTAACAGTGTTGTCTTTCTTGCTCTCATTTAAAGAATAGCTTCATTTTGACACCCTTCGATCTTCACTTATATACGGCATCTTTAAGCGTTTTATGACCGTTATTGACGAATTTAGTATCATTTTTTTTATCTTTTGGGACATACTAAAAATAAATCATCTATGTAAAAAAGCCGCTATTTTTTATCAAATGAACAGGCAACGTTGAGACGTCTAATATAACGTATTTTCAATCAATAGGCGTTTTATGGACGGTTATCTGTGATAAATAAATTGAACCATGATCCTATAACAGCAACCATGGTTCTGTTTATGCATATTAATTAAGAAACAGTTATCTATTCTAAAGATGTTTATGTTGTAATTCCTTTACAAAAAACATGTGATTTGGACACGGACACGAGTAATGATAGTGTCGAACTTATTGGTTTCAACGCCAATTTCCCTCGATCTTATAAAAGACGCATCCAGTCAAAAGCTGTAAATATGTCCATTAACCACCCTGGTAAAAAGCCTAGTACTAATGTGAATGTAAATGCTACTGTCACAACTACCTTTGTCCCTAGACTCGGTGACAATGTTTTATCATTCGCTCTCGGTTCCACCATAAACATTTGTTTAATAATCCCAAAATAATAGACAAAGGAGATAACACTGGTCACAATCATCACAACTGCCAGCCAGAGCATATCACCTGAAATAGCAAGGATGAAAATATTAGCCTTACCTACAAATCCTGCTGTTAACGGCATTCCTGCAAGTGACAAAAGAAATACAGTCATCGCTACTGCCATATACGGAGAGCGACTAAACAGCCCGGCAAAACTGTTTAAGTCATGAGAGCCAGTATCTTCAGTGACAAGGAGAATAATGGCAAAGGCGCCGATTGTCATGAAAAGATAGGCCACACTATAAAACATTAATACGTTTACCCCAACATTCGTAATGATCGTTGCAATCGGTACAAGGATATAGCCTGCTTGTGCAATTCCTGAATAAGCCATTAATCGCTTAACATTCCGCTGTGGCAGTGCGATCAAGTTACCAGTAATCATCGTTAAGGCTGCCATCGTTGCGATAATAAATGCCCATTCCTGATATATCCCTTCAAAGCCTGTAACTAGTACTCTCAACACGAGTCCAAAGCCAGCTAGCTTTGAAACGACTGACAAGAAAGCTGTTACAGGAGTTGGTGCTCCTTCATAGACATCTGGCGCCCACATATGGAATGGTACCATGGCTATTTTAAAACCAAAACCACCTAACATGAAGAAAAAGCTTAAATAAATCATGAAAGTGTAATCTTGAAATAACTGGGGCATCGATGCCCCGATCTCAACTAAACTTGTTGATCCTGTTAATCCATATAGAAAGGACATGCCATACAGAATAAACGCTGAAGCTGTTCCACCTAGAATGACGTACTTGATAGCCGCCTCACTTGAATGACGATGATGCTTTTTAAACCCAGCCAAACAATAGGAGGAGATGCTTACTATCTCAAGACCAATAAATAACGTAATAAGGTCCGCCGATGAGACCATGAGCATGCCACCTAGTGCGGAAAACAACATTAATGAGTAATATTCACCTTGATAAACGTCTTTATGTTTCTCTAAATAACTCATGCTAATGAGAATGACAGCGACGACACCGCTTAAAATAATAAGCTTAAATATCATCGCATATGGGTCGATGATGAAAACATCTGCAATTGATCCACTCGTTCGGTTAGTCATGACAACTAAAACACCTGTGATAATTAAGCTTAAAACTGAAAGACGCCCAATAAAAGGTTTCCTTCCATGAATTCCGGTCATAAAATCAATTGTAAATATAAGTAGAGCCAGTGTGCCTAACGCAATCTCTGGTGTTAGTAAGGCCCAGTTAGTATCAAAAACAGTCATGTCATCCCCCCCCTATTCGCGACACTAAGTCGATGACTGTTATATTAATGACATCACTCAAGAGATGCGGATAAACACCAATGGCTAAGCTTAAACCAAGCAAACCGATCATTGGGATGTATTCCATAGGTTTTGCATCTATTAATTCACCGTACTTTTCCTTCATTGGTCCAAAAGTCGTCCTTTGCATAGCCCACAAAAGATATCCAGCAGTGAAAATAATGCCTATCGCTCCTATCACCCCAAGAGTAGCAGCAGCTGGAATTAATTCTTCAGATGCTCCAAAAATACCGATAAAGGCCAATAATTCACTAACAAACCCAGACAAGCCTGGAAGACCTATCGATGCCATGGCAGCTGCCAGCATAAAACCAGCTAATATGGGAATCGATTTCGATAACCCACCTAATTCAGCAATAGTACGCGTTTTAGTCCGCTCATAGATGGCTCCCACCATGAAGAAAAGAAGAGCTGAAATAAAACCGTGAGACACGAGTTGAAAAATTGCCCCTTGCATCCCTGCTGTTGTAAAGGAGGCCATTCCTAAAAGGACAATCCCCATATGACTAATACTCGAATAAGCCACGAGAGATTTTAAATCGGTTTGCACAAGGGCTAATAAAGCCCCATATATTATATTAATGACCCCGAGAAGGGCAATTAATGTGGCAAACCTAGCTGCTTGATCAGGTAATACACCGAAACCTGCCCGCAATAATCCGTAACCTCCCATTTTTAACAGCACACCTGCCAGTATCATACTTGCAGCAGTAGGTGCTTCCACATGGGCATTTGGCAGCCATGTGTGAAATGGGAAGACTGGCAATTTTATAGCGAATGCAATAAATAGCCCTAGAAACAGGCCACCTTTAACTGTCCCTGTTAATACATCTGGATTTAAAGGATTTGCATAAATATCCGCCATCGTCAGCAAGCTAAACGAGAGCACCTGGTAGTTCATGGCTTCTGCTCCTTTAACAAACATGGCGATAAACGTCATAAACATGACGGCACTCCCAAGCCCCGTATAGACTAAAAACTTAAAGGAAGCATATGCCCGCCATTTACCTCCCCAAATACCAATTAAGAAAAACATTGGTATGAGTGTCAATTCAAAAAACAAGAAGAAAAGGAGCATATCAAGCGCTACGAATACCCCTAACATGCCGCTTAAAAGTATGAGTATCCAAATATAAAACTCTTTTACCCGGTCATTTATTGAAAAAGAGGCCACAATGGCTAACGTTGTTACAAGTGTCGTAAGAAGTATGAGCGGCATAGATAAACCATCAAGCCCAATTTCAAAATTAATTTGTAAGAAACCAATATTAAACCATTCTGTTACGGTGTAATACTGTATATCAGACGTACTTCTGTCAAATCCTGCAAAAATGAAGAGTGAGAAAAGAAGTACGGCTGCCGATGTCCCTGTAGCAATTGAGCGAATGACATTGACTTGCTCTCGAGGAATCATCACGATTAGCAGCGTCCCCACTAAAGGTACAAATACGAGCCATGTTAAGCTATTTCCTATCATCCGATATACCCCCTTAGCAAAAAGACAGCCGCGATAATAATAATTCCACCAAATACAGAAACTAGTCCATACGTTTGTAGTTGGCCATTGTGACCACGTCCAAGTCTCTTTCCGATCCCAACTGATGAGTAACCTACGAGCTTAACGAGACCATCAATAACCATCTTATCCACTTCCCATAAAAATCGTCCTAAACCAACGATTGGTTTAATCACAGTGGCGGCATAAATTTTGTCTAAGTAGTAGTTGTTTAAAAGAAGCTTATGAAGGTAAGGAGCTTTTTTAGAAAAAAATGTCTCAGCAATAAGACCCTTATAATAGATCGCCCACGCAAGGCCGATACCTCCTAAAGCCACTAACAATGATAATGCAGCAAGCCACAATTCCCCATGCGGTTGAACACCTATACTCAAACCGGACGTAAGGAAGTTTTCCAATGGGTGCCCTAATACAGGTAAATTGACGAAACCTGCCACGACAGCTAAAAGGGCAAGGATAATCAATGGGTACGTCATGAGTGGTGAATTTTCCTTCGGCGCCTCATAATGTTCTTGCCCTACATCAGGGGAGGATGTCACATCTTTTTGTGAGGTATCATCACGCGGATTATCAGCTTCTGCCACGTCAGCTGCATCATACGTGTCAACTAGTGGATCGTTAGCTGTTGAATCATCATGGTCCCCGCCACGGTACTCCCCTGTAAATGTTTTAAAAAAGAGGCGAAACATATAAAAGGCTGTCATAAAAGCGGTTACGAGAGCTAAACCAAACAGAAGACCATTTCCATTTAATAAGGTAGAAGCCAGAATTTCTTCTTTACTCCAGAAACCAGCCAATGGAAATATACCTGAAATAGCTAAAGCACCGATCAAAAATGTAATGGACGTCAGACGCATCTTATGCCACAAACCACCCATATGGCGAATATCTTGTCGGTGATGAACCGCATAAATCACACTACCTGCACCAAGGAAAAGTAAGGCTTTAAAGAAGGCATGCGTCATTAGATGAAATAAGCCAGCCACATAACCAGCAGTACCTAACGCTAGCATCATAAATCCTAATTGACTGATGGTCGAGTAGGCCAATACTCGTTTTATATCTGTTTTCACAATTGCCATGGTAGCTGCTAGAAAAGCTGTTAAAGCACCGATATACGCCACTACTGTCAAGGCTGTAGGTGATGCTAAGAAAAGAGGATACATAACAGCTACTAAGTAAACACCCGCTGCTACCATCGTTGCCGCATGTATTAAGGCACTGACTGGAGTAGGGCCTTCCATCGCATCTGGCAACCAGACATGAAGTGGAAATTGTGCTGATTTCCCAACAGCCCCCATGAAAATTAGAAGGGCGGTAACAGTCAGCATGGTGTCATTAATCAAACCGTTCTCAATCGTGCTATAGATTCGGCTATAATCAAAACTTCCGGTCTCGTTAAATAGTAAAACGAGACCTATTAAAAGCCCAACATCTCCTATTCTAGTAGTCAAAAAGGCTTTCTTTGCCGCCGCAGCAGCTTCAGGCTTAAAATACCAGAATCCAACAAGCAGGAACGAGCAAAGGCCAACTAACTCCCAAAATATAAATAACTGTAAAATATTTGGAGCAAGAACTAGACCTAACATTGAAAAAGAAAATAAACCTAAATAAGCATAAAAGATATGGATTCTACTGTCATCATGCATATATTCCTTTGAAAAAATATGCACGACTAGACTGACGAGAGTGACAATGATCAGCATCATAGCATTTAATGGGGTAACCTCAAATCCCATCGTGACAAAGGAGTCACCAAATGCTAACCAGTTTACAACATACGTATAAGTTTCTCCGCCTATCCGTTCGATTAGAACACTTACGGATAGGATAAATGAAAGAGCCAAAGCTGCTATCCCGACATATGGCGACTTTTCCTTAAGTAGCCGTCCAGCAAATAGCAAAATGAGGAAGGCGATAAGTGGAAAAACCGGTATTAACCAGGCACTTTGTAGCATGTCATCACCTTTTCTTTACATAGTTTTATAAACGAATATGCACGCTATACTAGTAAGTCAGTAAACGTTTAGTAAGTAGAATTATTCGCTTACCACCGCAATAAATCATGCTTAATAACATCAATTGTGTGACGGTTTCTATACAGGGCAATGAGAATGGCAAGTCCTACAGCAGCTTCAGCCGCAGCAACCGTAATAACAAACAAAGTAAACACTTGCCCAGATATGTTCGCAAATGGCCCTATAGCTGAGAAAGCTACCAAATTTATATTGACTGAGTTTAGCATCAGTTCAATACTAGCAAGAACAATGACAAGATGGCGTCGCGTTAAAACGCCATATAATCCAACGCAAAATAAAATGGCTGCAAGTGCTAAAAATAGTGTGATAGGAACCATATTATTCGGCCTCCTTTCTCGCAATGACGACAGCCCCAATGAGAGCTGCGGTTAGCAGAAAAGCTGAGCCGAGAAATGCGATAAAGTAATGACCATAAAGCTCAATACCTATGCTTTCTACCGTGCCAATATATGGCTGTGGTGTATTAGGAAGGTCCATATTAAAGATGCCGTAAAGCATGATAATGAGTAAGGTTAAAACTCCCACAAAGCTTAGCCCCCGTTGCCACTTATGGGGATCCGGTCCAAAACCAATATTGCGGTGCTCTGTCATCATCATCCCAAACACAAATAAAATGGTGATTGCCCCTACATAAACCATGATCTGGACAATACCGATAAATTCAGCACCTAAAAGAAAATAGAGCCCTGCAACAGCAAAAAAACTAAATACCATAGACACAATGCGGTGTGAAATTTTTTGCAAAGCTATCATTAACACAGCCCCTGAAATAGCAATAACAGCAAATAGTGTAAAGAATATCATTTGGCCATTCACACGTGGTCACCTCTTCCTGCCCCATCTTTGGAATGATCCCCATGAGAAGGTTCTTCTTTACTTAAGTTTGTTTTTTTAGGTTTGGGCGTCGATACAGCCTCACGATTTTCTACAATTCCCTCTGTTTTTGTGTCCTTTGAGCGTGTTGTCCCTAGCTCTTGGTTCTCATTTCCCTTATCTAAGGAGGTATCACTCGCACTTCGTTTAGTTGGGTTACTAGTTTCAGAATGTGGTTTCGGTTTTTCCTCTTTTTTTGGCTCATCTGTCTCTTCTGTATAATTTCCGTAAACATGATTGTTCGTAAGCCAATCCATGTCCTTAAAATGAGCCGAGCGATTATATTCACTTAAGTTGTCATACCTCGCTGTCATCACGATGGCATCTGTTGGACATACTTCAGTGCAAAAATCGCATAAAATACACCCCTGAAAATCAATATTATATGTCTCAATGACTTTCTTTTTAGGATTTTCTTCACTTTTTTTGCCTGTAAGAGAAATGACATCGGTGGGACAGGCCTGTACGCATAAATTACAGACAATACATTTCTCTGGAAAGAAGCGATGGATCCCTCGAAAGCGCTCGGGCATCACAACTTTTTCCTCGGGATATTGAACGGTGATATTCTTTTTTGTTAAATAATTTAACGTCACACCAAATCCCTTTAATAATCGAAACATTTTATCACCCCATCCACACTTTAATAATCGCCGTCACTACGATGTTAAGAAGCGCCAAAGGTATAAGTACTTTCCAGCCGAAGTTCATGAGTTGATCCACCCGAGCCCGCGGCAACGTAGCTGTAAGCCAGAACCAGATGAACATAACGGCACATACTTTAAGTAAAAACCATACGATCCCTGGCAAAAATGCCGGGCCAAGCCAGCCTCCGAGAAACAAGGTTGTGGCAAGTCCTGCTATGGCAATGGCATAGGTATACTCTGCTAGCATAAACATAGCAAATCGAAAACCTGAGTATTCAGTAAAATAGCCGGCCACAAGCTCCGATTCTGCTTCAGGTAAATCAAAAGGTGAACGATTCAATTCTGCAATAGAGGAAATCATATAGACAATGAAAGCAAGAAATTGCGGTACGATAAACCACATTCCCATATCTGCCTGATAATTGACGATATCCGTCATATTCAGTGAACCAACGAGAATGATAATACCGACAATGGAGAGTATTAGAGGTAATTCATAGCTGACCATCTGGGCGACCCCTCGAATTGAACCGAGTAGGGCATACTTGTTGTTAGAACTCCATCCTCCCATTAAGACACCAAGCATTGTGATGGACGATACACCAAGAAAATATAACACACCGATATTGATATCTGCTCCACCTATTGAACTGCTGTATACGAGTACAGCCATCACTGAGAATGCTGGTGCAAAAGCTAAAACTGGGGCTAATACAAAGATTTTTTTGTCTGCTTTAGCAGGTATAATATCTTCTTTTAGCAATAATTTAACAACGTCTGCAATCGTTTGTGCTGTCCCCCATGGTCCATGACGATTTGGACCAGGCCTTAGTTGAATGTAACCGATGACTTTTCGTTCAGCTAATATGGCAAATGTCACGCCACCTAATAAGACAATCAAAACGGCAACAGCATATAAAAACATCAGTAAATAATCCATCAAGCATCAACCTCTCCAAGCACCACATCGAGGCTCCCGAAAATGGCAACTAAATTTTGGATCGACTCCCCTACTAACAGCGCTTGTAAAATAGAGACATTTACAAAGGAGGGACGACGAAGTTTAATGCGGTAGGGCTTATTTTTGCCATTACTAATGGCATAGACACCAATCTCCCCTTTGGAAGCTTCTGCCCGTTTATACACTTCACCAGCCGGTGGCTTAATCATCATAATTCGCTTTCCTTTTTTTGTGATAATATCTCCGTCAGGAATTTGGTCACAGGCCTGTTCAATGATTTTCAAGGATTGAAACATCTCACCAATACGGACTTTATATCTTGCATAAACATCCCCCTCCTCTTCCGTCACAACATCAAAATCAAAACGGTCATACAGAGAGTAGGGCTCTGTTTTTCTTATATCAATATCAATCCCGCTTCCCCTCGCTATCGGTCCTGATAAGCCCCAATTTATTACATCTTCTTTTGACAATCTTCCGACACCAATCGTTCGTGCTTGAAAGATTTCATTTCCTGTCACGAGCGTATCAAATGTTTGAATATTCTCGTACAGCTCCTTCACCGTTTCTTGAACTTTCGCAATCCAGCCCTCTGGGGCATCCCATTTAACACCACCGATACGGTGGTAATTAAATGTCATTCTTGCTCCGCTAATTTCATTTAATCGGTCCAGTATCGTCTCTCTATCTCTGAAAGCGTAAAGGAAAGGACTCATGGCTCCTATATCTAACAAATACGTTCCCCACCAAACAAGATGGCTCGCAATGCGATTTAATTCCATCGTAATAACACGTAAATATTCTGCTCGCTCTGGAATATCCCACTCTAATAATTCTTCAATAGCCGCACAGTAAATATAATTATTCGTCATAGCATTTAAGTAATCGAGGCGATCAGTATAAGGAATAAATTGTGAGTACAAAAAGCCTTCAGCTAATTTTTCTGAACCTCGATGAAGATATCCCATAATGGGTACTGCTTCTACAATTGTTTCCCCATCCACTTTCAGCTGTAAACGAAAAACGCCATGCGTACTTGGGTGCTGTGGTCCCATATTGAGCGTCATCGTTTCTGTTTTTAATTCTGCCATTATGTCACCCCCTTAATCTAAGCCGAGCGCTTTTTTATCTGTGACGTAATCTTTACGAAGTGGATGACCTTCCCATTCGTCATCAAGTAATATACGTTTTAAGCGCCAATGGCCTGGAAAGTCGATGCCTAGTAGATCATATGTCTCTCTTTCCATGTAATCCGCTGATTTCCAAACAGGCTCTGCTGAGTGCACTATTGGCTTTTCTTTGGACGCAATTACTTTTAAATATAAATAATGGTCATGAGTTGTGGAATAAAGGTTGTATATTACTTCCATATGTTCGTCATAGTCAACGCCTGTGACACATGAAAGAAAGTCAAACTGTAGAGCCTTGTCATCTCGAAGGAAACGGCCTGTATGTTCATCCCAATGGTCACTAGAGATAGTTACCATAGGCTTCTCAAAATTGAGCTTCCCGTCTTTTATGGCATCTGGGCCGAGTTGCGCTTGTAGTTTGTTCAGAACAAGATCCAGCACATCCTGACTCATGTGTTTGACACCCTCTCTCCCTTTGCTTCCAGTCGTATTTTTTCTCTAAGCTTTTCAATCCCATCTAACAGTGCCGGTGGTGTTGGTGGACAACCAGATACATACACATCTACCGGTACGATCTTATCAACGCCATTTAAAACACTATAAGCCTCCTTGTAAGGACCACCACAGGTTGCACACGACCCCATGGAAATAACCCATTTTGGCTCTGGCATTTGATCGTATAGTGTTCTTAAAATAGGCGCCATCTTCCCTGTCACAGTTCCCGCTACAATCATGACGTCAGCATGTCTTGGCGAAGCTCTAAAGATAACCCCAAACCGATCAAAATCATAACGTGATCCACCTGTTCCCATCATTTCAATGGCACAACAAGCAAGCCCGAAACTCAATGGCCAAAATGACCTCGTCCGGGACCACGCCTTTAATTGATCCACTTTAGTAAAGAAAACACTTTTTTTCACATCCTCCATCATACGCGGATCGTACTTCTCTGAATCCTGAAATCCCCTCAACTCCATTCTAACACCTTCTTTTTCCAAGAATAGGCAATACCTAACGCTAGAATAACAATAAAAACAAGCATCATGTTAAGGCCAACCCAGCCAAGATGCTCAAGAGCAACGGCCCACGGAATTAAGAAAACGGTTTCAACATCAAAAATGATAAACTCTAGCGCTACAATGTAGTAGGCCACATGATAGCGTACTTGAGCGTCACCTTCTGGTTGAATCCCACTTTCATATGTGGTTATCTTCTCTGCATAAGGATTTTTTGGCCTTAATAGCCGTCCAAATGTAAGCGAAGCAACAGGAAGCGCCACACCAAGTAACATAAAGATCAGAACGAGAATGTAATTGTCATAATAGGCTTGAAGCCCCATACTTTCACTCCCTTCCTAAAATATAAGATTGTCCATCCATTGCTCACTAAAATTATATCAAAACTGCTAAAAAACTGTCTATATTATTCTGCATTACCAAGTATACACTGTAACTAACGTTTTTACATGCTTAAACTAACCCTTTTTTATCCATATGAGTTATGAGGTGTGTCTTATTAAGGTTTTTATATCATTTGAAATGTTGTTTGTTTTTATAATAAATATCTCCTAATAACAAATGAAATTTAAATATGTGAATAGTTGTTATAGCTAGCCGGCTCTACTGTTCATATTAAATTACAAAAGTTTCAGTTGGAGAAGCGATGAGGGAGTAATGTTTTCTACTTTCTAATTTATGTGTTAGTCTACACAATGACTATAACAGTTTGATATTCCTTTTATAACAGTGTTCTTCTATACTTATGTTGGGGTTTCAAAGTCCATACTAGTTAATATTAATCTAAAATAAAACTAAGCTTCAATCAGTGGGCGTTTTCCTTCATCCCCACTGATTGTTAGTTTAACTTATCGGGCCTTTAGGGAGCAGTTTATCCCTCACCTTAACTTTTCGATCTTCTTAAGTTTTGAGGCGGGGGGTTTTACTGCTCCTTAAGAGTGGGATAAAACAAATCTTCTCTCCCACTTATTGATTGTTGAGTGAAGCGGGACTTTAGTATCTGTTATCTCCCGCCTATATAGACTTAACTCTCCTCTCTATTTTTGATGCGAGAATTTTCGGACGATTATCCTGTGATAAAGGAGATATAAGTCTTACTATTTATAAGAATCACATAAAAAAAAGAGACAAGGATAAATATCCCGTCTCGTTTCTCAACATATATTAGCAACTACATAAATACTGTAACGCTTTCTATTCAACCTGTTTTAAGACATATTACATTCTATTCTCGGACACTTCCAATCGGTTAATAGCGCGTTTAAGCGCTAATTCAGCCCGTTTGAAATCAATGTTGTCTTTTTTGGCTTCAGCAAGACGGCGTTCAGCACGTTCTTTTGCTGCCCGAGCTCGTGTAATGTCTATATCAGATGGTAATTCTGCCGACTCTGCTAAAATAGTGACTTCGTCAGGTCGAACTTCCATAAATCCACCGCTGACAGCTATAAGTTGAACTTTGGAGTCTTTCTTTATCCGGATGGCTCCGATCGTTAAAGACGTCACTAGCGGAAGGTGACTAGGGAGGATACCCAATTCGCCTTCCGAAGTTCTTACACTCACCATTTCGGTATCTCCGTTAAAAACACTGCCATCAGGAGTGACGACATTCGTATGCATCGTCTTCATGGTTCATCCTCCTTATCAATGGGACGACTTACCGGGAGTCAGTGGTATGAGTCATTAGCATAGACGAGCTAATGACTCTCACATCCTGACTTTTAGGCTGATCGTTTAATTTATTGCATTTGCTTTGCGTTTTCGAGGACATCCTCGATACGGCCAACCAGTCTAAAAGCATCCTCTGGAACATCATCATGCTTACCGTCAAGAATCTCACGGAATCCTTTAATTGTTTCTTTAACCGGCACGTACGAACCAGGCTGTCCAGTAAATTGCTCAGCCACATGGAAGTTTTGCGATAAGAAAAATTGAATTCGGCGAGCACGGCTAACCGTTAGTTTATCTTCTTCAGATAGTTCGTCCATACCTAAAATTGCAATGATATCTTGTAATTCACGGTATTTCTGTAACGTAACTTGAACTTCCCTTGCCACCTCATAATGCTCTTCTCCTACTATTTCTGGTGAGAGCGCTCGTGACGTTGATGCTAACGGATCCACCGCTGGATAAATCCCCATTTCCGAAAGCTTTCTTTCCAAGTTGGTTGTAGCGTCAAGGTGAGCGAAAGTTGTCGCTGGTGCAGGGTCAGTATAGTCATCTGCCGGTACATAAATAGCTTGAATAGACGTAACAGAACCTTTTTTCGTCGATGTAATTCGCTCTTGTAATTGACCCATTTCCGTGGATAGTGTTGGCTGATAACCTACAGCTGATGGCATACGGCCGAGAAGGGCCGAAACTTCCATACCAGCTTGAGTAAATCGGAAAATATTGTCAATAAAAAGAAGGACGTCTGCTCCTTTTACATCACGGAAGTGTTCTGCCATTGTAAGCCCTGTTAAGGCAACTCGCATACGCGCCCCAGGCGGCTCATTCATCTGACCGAATACCATAGCTGTTTTATTAATAACACCAGAGTCCTTCATCTCATAATACAAGTCATTACCTTCACGTGTTCTTTCTCCGACACCAGCAAATACGGAAATCCCACCATGCTCTTGGGCAATGTTGTTAATTAACTCTTGGATTAAAACGGTTTTACCTACGCCAGCACCACCGAATAGACCAATTTTCCCACCTTTTACGTAAGGAGCAAGTAAATCAACAACTTTAATCCCAGTTTCAAGAATCTCTGTCTGTGTAGAAAGCTCATCATAGGCAGGCGCCTCTCGGTGAATCGGGTCACGTTGGACTTCAGCACCAATTGCTTCATCTAAATCAATATTATCACCTAGGACATTAAAAACACGACCTAAGGTAGCATCACCAACAGGTACGGAGATCGGCCCACCTGCATCAACAGCTTCCATGCCACGAACAAGCCCATCTGTTGAAGCCATCGCGATCGTACGCACAGTATCGTCACCGAGGTGCAAAGCCACTTCTAATGTCAAATCAACGTCTACTTCCCCAGATGATTGGGCTTTATGTTGAATTTTTATCGCGTTGTAAATTTCAGGTAATTGCCCGCGTTGGAATTGAATATCCACCACCGGACCTGTTACTTGCGTGACGTGTCCTTTATTCATCATCTTTCCTCCTTCTAAATGAGCCTGATACGCTGTATGTATCGCCATTAGAACTCATTTTTCGTAATACAAGCATTCTAACCTTGAGCTGCTGCACCACCAACAATTTCGTTAATTTCTTGTGTGATCGCCGCTTGGCGTGCACGGTTATAAACTAAGGTTAAATCATCAATCATATTATCAGCATTATCAGTAGCTGAACGCATAGCAGACATTCTTGCACCGAATTCACTTGCTTTCCCATCTAACAACGCACCGAAAATAAGTGATTCTGCATAGTGAGGTAGCAGATCCTCAAGAATGGATTCCGCATTCGGTTCATAAATGTACTCCAAATTATTAGGCTCTTTTTCTGCCTCACCAGTAGTATCGAAGCTTGTGAGCGGCAATAATTGCGTTTCCGTCACTTGCTGACTAATCGCACTGACAAAATGGTTGTAATGGATGTATACGTGATCAAACACACCATCTTCGAACATCTCAACAGTTGTTGACGCGATATTTTTAATATCATTATAATCCGGCTGATCTGCCAAGCCAGTAATTTCTTGAAAAATCGGCATATTTCTCTTTTTGAAGAAATCTCGTCCTATACGTCCCATAACGACAATTCCATACTCATCAGGCGAGGCATGGCGTTCGTTAATGAGGCGTACCGTTTCCCGGAGAAGGCCGCTGTTATAAGCACCACAAAGCCCTCGATCGGACGTTATCACGATATACCCTGTTTTCTTTACTTTATCACGCGTTTCAAGCATTGGATGACTTAAGCCTTCTGTACCACCCGCAATACTAGTCACCACTTCTCGGATTTTATCTGTATATGGCTGAAAGGCCTCTGCCTTACTTTGAGCTTTATTAAGTTTGGCAGCAGATACCATTTCCATGGCTTTCGTAATCTGTTTTGTTTTCTTAGTCGAGCTTATGCGTGTTTTAATCTCTTTTAAAGAAGCCATCGTTCTTCACCACCTTCACTATGAAACTGGACGAATAAGTTATTGACACCGTATTATCCTTGGAACGTTTTTTTGAAGTCGTCAATCGCGTTCCTCATCGCGTCCTCATCTGCAAGCGCCCCTGTATCCTTAATTTGAGACAATAACTCTTTATAATTGTGCTCTAAGAAAGTATACATTTCCGTTTCGAAACGGCTGACACTTTCCACCTCAACATCATCTAAAAAGCCCTTCGTTAAAGCAAAAAGAATAAATACTTGCTTTTCAACAGCTAATGGCTGATGCAGACCTTGTTTTAACACTTCAACAGTTCGTGCTCCCCGGTTTAACTTGGCTTGTGTTGCTGCATCCAAATCTGAACCGAATTGGGTAAAAGCTTCTAGCTCACGATAAGAGGCCAAGTCAAGACGCAGTGTCCCCGCAACTTTCTTCATCGCTTTAATTTGTGCTGAGCCACCTACACGTGATACAGATAGACCAGCGTCAATAGCAGGACGAACCCCTGCGAAGAATAAGTCAGATTGAAGGAAAATCTGTCCATCAGTGATGGAAATAACGTTTGTCGGAATGTACGCTCCAATATCTCCTGCTTGTGTTTCAATAAATGGAAGGGCTGTTAAAGAGCCTGCTCCTTTATCGTCACTGAGCTTTGCGGCACGCTCAAGAAGACGTGAGTGAAGATAGAAGACGTCCCCTGGAAATGCTTCACGACCTGGTGGACGTTTTAATAACAAGGAAAGTTCACGATAGGCTGCTGCCTGTTTAGTCAAATCATCATAAATGACAAGGACATGTTTGCCATCATACATAAACTCCTCACCCATCGTTACCCCTGCATATGGTGCAAGGAACAACAATGGTGCCGGTTGCGACGCACTAGCTGTCACAACGATAGTGTAATCAAGTGCTCCATGTTGGCGAAGTGTATCTACCACACCAGCAACAGTTGATTCTTTTTGCCCAATTGCCACGTAAATACATATCATATCTTCATTTTTCTGGTTAATGATTGTGTCAATTGCAATAGCGGTTTTACCCGTTTGTCTATCACCTATAATAAGCTCCCGCTGACCACGACCAATAGGAATAAGAGAGTCAATCGCTTTAATTCCCGTTTGTAACGGTTCATGTACAGATTTACGATCCATTACGCCTGGAGCCTGAGCCTCAATTGGTCGCGTTTTGCCTGTTTCGATTGGGCCCATACCATCAAGGGGCTGGCCTAACGGATTAACTACCCGACCGAGTAATTCTTCTCCTACGGGTACTTCCATGATCCGGCCTGTACGTCGTACTTCATCACCTTCGCGAATATCGATAAACGGACCAAGTATAATAATCCCCACGGTATTTTCCTCTAAATTTTGTGCCATTCCCATGACACCGTTTTGAAACTCAAGCAGTTCTCCAGCCATCGCGTTTTGTAAGCCATGGGCCACTGCAATTCCGTCTCCGATACGGATGACGGTTCCTACATCATTCACTTCAATTTCAGATTGATAACCTTCTATCTGTTTTTTTAACAGAGAGCTGATTTCATCCGCTCTGATGCTCATATCATTCACCCCTATCTACTAACGTTTCCTAGTATCATTTGTGATTGAATCCGTGCCAATTGATTGGCCACGCTACCATCGTATACGGTGTCTCCAATACGAACCTTTAATCCACCGATAATATCAGCGTCCACCTCATTAATCAAAATGAGTTGGGCTTTACCTGCTCTTTTAGCAAAAACATTAGCAATCGCTTCCTGCTCTTGATCACTAAGAGGTTTTGCCGTATAAACGATCGCTTCAGAAACCCCTCGTGCTTCGTTAGCCAATTGTTTAAAATTATCCACAATGGCGTGAAAAACATCGAGACGTTTATTATCGACTAATAGTAGTAACAGATTTAAGACAGCCGCACTGACTTTGTCAGAAAAAGCCTGTCTGAGAATAGACTTTTTATCATCGTCTGTCATTTTCGGGTGCTTGAACACTTCGTCAAGAAGGTTCGTATCCTTGAAAACTTCCAACACCTCATCAAGCTCTTTTACCGCGGTTTCCAATATACCCTGTTCTTGCGTAAGCTCAAGCAAAGCACTGGCATAACGATAACCTACTGGATGCCTTCTCATACGTCTTCGCCCACTTCTTTAAGCGTATCCTGTATAAGTCTTTCCTGCTCCTTCTCATCAAGTTCTTTCTCAATGACTTTAGTAGCTACGAGGACAGACAAGGTCGAAACTTGCTCACGAAGTGCGGAGACAGCTTGTTCTTTCTCTGTATGAATTTCAGCAAGAGCAGATTGTTTCATTCGCTCTGCTTCTTTTCTAGCGTTTGCCAATACTTCTTCTGCTTGCTGTTCACTCATTTTTTTCGAGTTTTCCATGATTTTTTTGGCTTCCTCACGAGCAGCTTGAATGGCTTCTCGTTGTTCTGCTAAATACTTCTCTGACTCTTTACGGTTTTTTTCCGCAGAGGCAATCTCATCAGCCACATGCTGTTCACGCTTATCCATCATATCCATGATTGGTCCAAACGCGAATTTTTTCAAAAGCATTAAGAGAACGAGGAAGGCCAAAATTTGATACACTGCATTCATCCACTCAATTTCATATATGTCAAACACCGGATTCGCCTCCTTTTGCTCACATTTAATATAAAAGGAAAGGCGAAGATTGTATGAACTACGTTCTTCGCCATTTGTTCATTCAGGACATTCTGTCTTAAATGTTACCAAGAAGTAAGAAGGCAATAACGATCGCGAAGATAGGTAGGGCCTCAACAAGTGGTACACCGATAAACATAATTGTTTGAAGCGGACCACGAATCTCCGGTTGACGTGTAATTCCTTGTAACGTACTCTTAACAACGATAGCCACCCCAAATGCTCCAGCGATAGCTGCAAAACTTGCTACAATAGCGACTGCAATAGCGACAATACCCATAATAAAATCCTCCTTTAAATATTTGAAAATGATAGTTTTTTTATGAAATAAAGGACTCTTTAAATGATGTAAAGAGTTCTTATTCACTAGAGTCATAACACTTGTAAAAATAGTTTGAATTTTACTTTAACAAAATTCATGAAGACACGTTTATTAGTGATCTTCACTTACTTTATGCGACATGTAAACCATCGTCAGCATACAGAAGATGAATGCTTGTAATGAACCAATAAAGACACTAAATGCTTGGAAAACAATCAACGGTACAAATGCACCAAAGGCCCAAAAAGCACTTGATACACCAAGACCTACAAGCATCACCATAATCATTTCCTTAGCGTATATATTGGCGTAAAGACGCATTCCCAATGTCAGTGTGTTCGAGAAGTCTTCGATAATTTTAAAAGGTGCCATAAATGGTGCTGGTCGAAAATAGTCCTTCCCATATTCTTTTGGTCCTTTCAGTTTCAAACCATAAATATGGGTTAGTACAATAACAAACGCTGCTAAAGAGATGGTAAGCACGGGGTTCGATGTCGGTGAACTCCACCACACATCGTGATCAGCAGTGGCAAGCTCAAACGGTACACCGAGCATATTCGCCACAAACACGTAAAGAATGATCGTGATACCCAACATAACAAAGTTCTTCCCTTGCTTCCAATCCATCGTACTGTTAATAATATTTTTAATAAATTGGACGAGATACTCCAATGCATTTTGGGCGCCTTTAGGATACATCTGGATTTTTCTCGACATAAAAAAGCAGACGAAGAAAACGATTACCATCGCTACAGTGGTCATGATCATATTTGGAACGTTTAAAGTCATCCATGGAATACCAAATAGATCAACTTTCAAGTAGTGACTATCCAATCTTTTCACCTCTTTTCTCATATGCGAAGAGTACTCTGAATTAACAGTCAGTGCACTCTTTCTAACCTGTGGATCTCGTTCTAAAGTAGAAAATAGGATCAATTAACAAAATACAATATTTGAAAGCCAGTCCTATGATCACCCCGGTAAGGTCGAGGTACTGAGGAAATTCTTCAGCAATGAGTAATGCTAAAAGAACCACAATAATTCTTCCTATCGTCCCAAACGAGAATCGTACTTTGCTATCCATGACTGATGAGGTCAAACGTTTCACTTGGAAATATGTACTATACAAATTCAACAGACTGAATATAGCCCCCACAGCCATACCAGCAAGAAACGTTGCGTCTGAAATGAACAAAGTCCCTAAAATTAAGCTTCCGATTATAATAACCGAGTAGATCGTATAGCGCTTTAAAAGGCTTTCCAGTTCATTCATGACGAATCGTCTCCCATAAATTGCTGAACAGCTTTCACTATTCCATATGCCGCTGTAATAAAACCGGCAAGAAGGCTTATTACGAGGTACAGCCCACCTCCATCGAAACGCTGGTCCAACCATCTACCACCAAACACACTCAATAAAACCGCACCAACAATGTATGATGTCAATGTGGACATTAGTGCAAAAGCCCTTATGAATTGGCGTTGTTTGGAAGGTCGTGTCATTGTCCCCCACCTTTTTACTCATTTTTTCATTGGTATAACTGATTATTTAGGCGCCTAATATCCTTAGTCATCGTACAACAGGCAAAGGGTCGTGTCAATATGATAGGGGTCTAACAGCACTTTGGAAACGATTGAATAAAACGCTTTCAGGCCATTTCACAAAAACTACAAACTGTGACATTGCGCACGTTTTATATTATACATAAATCTGGTTGTCCTGTCTTTCTAAATTTAAAGAAATCTCTAAGATCTTTTTACACAAGGGAGAGAAGCAGTCCCTCTTGAGAAACTGCTTCAATCTCCTAAATAAATCATTTGCTCTATCGTGTCTTCTCTATTGCCTTTACTAGCAAAGATTAAAGCTTTATAAATACCGCCAGGCACGCCTTCTACTTCAATATTTTTTTCAAACATTCCCCTGTGCAAGTCATTTTCCATATCTAAATAACTGATAAAGCGAAAAGTATCGGGATCATATAAGGCAATACCCATTTCGTCAGCGCCCCCTGGTAGGTAGACCTCATAATGATACGTATCTGGTGCTGTCACACGCTCAAACATAAAAGACATAAGCCGAGGGTATTCTGGCTCTTCCACAAAAAAAATATAAGGAACACGTATTTCTTCTGTCCCTTCCTTCACTATAATCTCGCCATTGTAAACGCCTTCTTCGAAAACAGCAGGGAAAACATCTATTGACACCGTCACATCTTTCTTTTCACCCGGTTCTACATAAGTTGAAAATGGGACTTTCCACTGGATTCCGTCAGGCGCTTCAAAAGGAGGTTCCACAGTGTATTTTTTTCGTTTATCTGATAAATTTTCTATTGTGAATGTCACGTGTTTCTCTAAGCGGCTATCCGTTCTCAACCATTGGCCAAAGCTCACCTGCCCAGGATATACGAGTGTTTCCGTTGAAAGAGCCTCATCTATTTGTATTCTTCCTGTCCCTTGAACATGTGGTGGATGGCTTTTTCCTTTTTTATCTTTCAAAGGCTTTGCCGTATTCATTAAAGCTGCTTTCACTTGATCTGGCGTCCATTCGGGATATTTTTGTTTAATCAAAGCCACCGCACCTGCTACGTGTGGGGCCGCCATACTCGTCCCGTTTAAATCTAAATAACCACTTGGAACAGTACTGTCTATATGGACGCCTGGGGCTACTATATCAGGTTTTACATCCCATGTATGCGTCACAGGGCCACGTGAGCTGAAAGGCGCAATTTGATCTTCCTCTTTGCGATAAATCGTTCTTATATATTCGTTATCATTCGTCTCTAATTGTTTAGCTAAACGTTCCCCTTCTTCTTTCTCAATACTGACGACTGGTAAATCTACAGGTTCTTCAAGTCTACCAGCAAATTCACCTGGGAGATGATTATAAACGATAAGCGCCTTCGCTCCTTTTTCTTTAGCAATTTTAGCCTTCATCGTAAAGCTAATAAGTCCCCGCTTTGCAAGGACGATGTGATTATTCACATCCAGTTCATCGTAGTCTTCCTCTCTACCAAGCCCCACATCCACAACAGGGTAGGCCCGTTTCATATCCCACAATGATGCTTTTTGCATTTGCTGGACAGGCGTTTCATGATGACGATTGGTGTCCGTAATGAGATATGGAATTGATAGAGGTGGGGTGGAAGCACCAACTGATATTGCTTTTGCAGATGTTCCTGGTGACCCTACCGTCCAAAGACTCGGGCCACTATTACCGTTTGAGGTTACCGCTACTACTCCTTTATCTACTGCTTTATCTAACGCTTTACTTGTCGGCCAATCTGGACCGTTAACAGTATTACCAAGGGAGAGATTAATGACTTCCGCCCCATCAACAACCGCCTTTTCAATCGCCTCGATCACTTGCTCGGTAGTCCCCATCCCTGATGGCCCTAATGCCCGGTAGGCATAAATATCTGCTTCAGGAGCCACTCCTTTTAATTTTCCGTTCGCTGAAATGATCCCTGCTACGTGGGTGCCATGTAGCGTTGGCATACCTTGTGTTTTGACAGTTTCCATTGGATCATCATCTTGATCCACTATATCAAAGCCACCTTGAAAGCTATGCTTTAAATCAGGATGATTATAATCTACACCGGTATCAATGACAGCAACTTGCACTCCTTTTCCAGTTAAAGTGTCATCTTCACGAGTAAATAAACTGTTTGTTTCACCTGATGTTCCTCCTATAAAAGGAATACTCTCATCTACATAAGGTTCATAGAAAGCTAGTTCATCAACACTTACTACCCCTGGCATATCACGAACCTCATCCACTTTATTTATAGGTACTTCTATCGAAAAACCATTATAAAGGGTCGAAAATAATTTCCTTAATGTTACACCCTCCACTTGATTTTCCAGCCTTTTTGCTAAAAGCTCTGCATCAGTTTCAGCTTCCACGATATAGATAGATGGCTGTTCACTCGGTGTTGTACTTAAAATTTCTGGCCTTTCTGGGAATACAGGGACTGAATCATCTTCTGCTTGCACTTTTACCCCTAGCCCACAAAGAACAAGGAAACAGAATAAGACGTAACCAAATACTCGAGATGGTCTAGTAAAGCTAATGTAAAAGAGAAAAGAGGCTAAAGAATTCAATGGATAACTCCTTTCTGTATTTAGTTTCCTGCCTATTATGTTTTACATTTGCTTATTTTTTATTCTTGCTTGGCTTTCTTTTGCATTCTTTAGTTATTCCATTAATCATCGTCTATTTTTTTATGCCTTACACATTATACAAACACTGTTCAATCAATTACATGCGTCTTTTTCCATCTTTCATTTATGGCAACGACAACAATAAAATATCGCCTGTGAATCATCGATTGGTACCAACAGGAAAAAGAGCAAGGTGCCTTCACATGGCACCTTGCTCTCTAAATAAAACATCTTCTTCTTTCATTTTTATTTCGTTCCAAATAAGCGGTCTCCTGCATCCCCAAGGCCTGGAACGATATATCCTTTTTCATTTAGTTTTTCATCCAAAGCTGCTAAATATATGTCAACCTCAGGATGCACTTTTTTCATTTCCTCGACCCCTTCTGGAGCGGCCACTAAGCACATTAGTTTTATGTTTTTTGCCCCTCGGGCTTTCATTACATTAATCGCTTCAATAGCAGAGCCACCTGTTGCCAGCATTGGGTCCACAACAATTAACTCTCGCTCCTCAATATCCTTAGGAAGCTTCACATAGTATTCCACAGGTTTTAACGTTTCTGGATCTCGATATAGCCCGACGTGTCCGACCTTCGCTGCTGGAATTAATTCCAAAATACCATCTACCATCCCAAGTCCTGCTCGAAGAATTGGAATAATACCTAATTTTTTCCCAGAGATCATTTTGCATTTTGCCGGACCTACTGGTGTTTCCACATCAACTTCTCTTAATGGCAACTCTCGTGTTATTTCAAAAGCCATTAGTCCAGCAATTTCGTTAGTCAGTTCTCTAAATTCTTTAGTACCCGTATTTTTGTTACGAATATACGTTAACTTGTGTTGAATCAGTGGATGATCAAAGACATATACTTTCCCCATGTTAACCCCGCTCCTTCATTAGTTAAGAAATCCACGCTTCTTACTTAAGGTAAAAAGAATGTTTTCTTAAATTTAGTCCATTAGTAGCTTTTAGCCTTACACCATTAAAATAGATTATCCAGCTTATCAATAAAAGCTTCGTTTTGACATACTCCTATGAAATTCTACATAATCTACGAGCTAGATTCAAGCTCTATTTCAAAAAGTGAACATAAAAAGGAGCGCTCAGTGTAGCAGGTAGCGCTCCTATCTAGAACTATTTAGCTATTTTCGTATAATGGATAGCGGTCTGTTAACTGTCTCACTGCTTCTTTTGCCTCTTTAAGAACCAACTCATCCTCAACATTTTTTAATACGCGGGCGATGATATTCCCTACTTCTGTTAAATCTTCTTCTTTAAATCCTCGAGATGTGACAGCTGCCGTTCCAATTCGAAGACCACTTGTAATAAAAGGACTTTCAGGATCAAATGGAATCGTGTTTTTGTTTGTTGTGACACCCACTTTATCAAGTGCTTCCTCCGCCACTTTTCCAGTAATGGATAGACTTCTTAAATCTAAGAGGACAAGGTGATTATCTGTACCACCTGAGACCAAATTGATTCCTTCTTTAGTTAACGATTCCGCCAAAGAAGTGGCATTGAGTCTAATCTGTTTTGTATATGTTTTAAATTCATCTGTTAAAACTTCTCCTAGTGCAACAGCTTTTGAGGCAATAACATGCATAAGCGGGCCACCTTGCAAACCAGGGAAGATCGCTTTGTCTATCTTTTTACCATATTCTTCTCTGGATAAAATCATACCACCGCGGGGGCCTCGTAATGTTTTATGTGTTGTCGTTGTCACAAAGTCTGCATATGGTACAGGGCTTTGATGCTCTCCTGTAGCCACTAAACCTGCTATATGCGCCATATCCACCATAAGATAAGCGTCCACTTCATCGGCAATTTCTTTAAATTTCGCAAAGTCTATTGCCCGTGGATAAGCACTGGCACCGGCTACAATCATTTTCGGCTTATGCTCAAGTGCTTTTTTCCTCACGTCATCATAGTTGATTAAACCAGTATCTTGCTCGACGCCATAATCAACAAATGAATAATCTTTACCACTAAAATTAACTGGACTTCCGTGTGTTAAATGCCCTCCATGTGATAAATTCATTCCTAGAACCGTATCACCATGCTCTAAAAATGCAAAATAAACAGCCATGTTCGCTTGGGCTCCCGAATGTGGTTGAACATTAACATGCTCTGCACCAAAGATTTGCTTTGCCCGTTCTCTCGCGATATCTTCTACCACATCGACGTGCTCGCAACCGCCATAATATCGTTTACTCGGATAGCCTTCAGCATATTTATTCGTTAAAACAGAGCCTTGAGCCTCCATAACAGCCTTTGAGACAAAGTTTTCTGATGCGATTAATTCAATGTTTTCTTGCTGTCGCTTCAATTCTGCTGTCATTGCATTATACACGTCACTGTCTTGATTGCTGACGTGTGCTAATTCCCGTTGATTGTTTGATGCCATTTGTCGAACCCTCCCTAAGCGATGTTCCACGCGGCTTGACTCTAGTACACGTGGGTGAATTTTAATCTGCTATCTATTCTAAACGTTTATGTTTCATATGTAAAAGGTATCTGGACTTGTCAGACGTATGTATACGTTTTCAAATTGTTCTTTTTTAATTAAAAATTTCCTTACATGTGATTTTGACAAAATTGACGGTTATTGTCGGTTGTCATGTAAATCTTGATCTAAGAGGCCATCACGTTCTATCCTCCTGGAACCCACTTACTAAACATATCTAATCATCATGGATCATGAACAACTTGAATGTCACAAATAAAAGGTTCAAACGAAAAATCGAATGATTAAATCGATTTCATAAATCATGGTTGCATCGTTACTTCGGAACGTGATGACTCATTTGCACTATCGATGGACGCTTTCCGCGGGGCTCGTCTTCAACTCATTCTGCCTTTACAAAGCTCAGTCAGAATTTTTCAGACGTCGCTCCTTCCCACAGGAGTCGCCATCTTAGTTCCAACTCTTCGCTTCTAATAGACGAACTTTTTATTGTTAATTTCCAATAATATTCGTTATATTGAGCGTGACATGGCATTATGACATTCATTCAATTATAAATAAGCGTTATCAAATGTCCGTTTTTAAAAAGGACTACAGTAAAAGACGGTGACTCCCAGAAGAGCGTGAATAAAGAACTTATCAGCAATCAGATAAATCTCGTGTATACACAGCCCGTTCTCCTCCGATTAGCTTCGGCCTTGTTCGTGCCAATGTCAAATGAGCACAGCCAATAGCCTTAATACTTGTTCGAACTGGTACAGCTACTTTTCGCAAATGCATACCTATAAAAGTGTCACCAATATCAATACCAGCATGTGCCTTCAACTCTTCAACTACAACGGGATCACGCATCTGGTTAAATGCATAAGCTGCCATTGAGCCCCCAGCTTTCTGGTGAGGAATGACACTAACAGGCTCTAAATTAAACCTGTCCGCTGTTTCTCTCTCTATAACGAGTGCTCTATTAATATGTTCACAACCTTGATAAGCACATGCAACACCAGTCTTTTTCTGAAAGTGACTAATCGCTTTCCATAAGGCTCTTGCCACTTCTATCGTGCCAGAACTCCCTATACGCTCCCCTAACACTTCACTTGTACTAGCACCAATTATAAATAGCTGGTCTTTTTGTAAATGAGCTTCGCTTTGGAATTCTTCAAGCGCTTGAGTCAGGGATTTGGACATTTCATTAGTATTTAACTCACTCAACGTGTGTACCCCCCTTCAAAAAGTGGATTTTTTAAGACATTTGAGAGCATTACGACTAAGACTTTACCATGTCTTTAGAAAAACTGCCATGAGGTTCCTACTAGAATGATGAGAAGGTATCAAAAAGTGAAGGATACTTATCCTTCACTTTTTTCTTCATAGTCCGTAATCTTGTCAATTCTTCGTGCATGACGTCCACCTTCAAATGGGGTCGTTAACCATACTTTTGTTATTTCCTGAGCAAGTCCGGGACCAATAACACGTTCTCCCATAGCGAGGACATTGGTGTCGTTGTGTTCTCTTGTCGCTTTAGCAGAGAATAAATCATGAACGAGTGCACATCGAATACCCTTCACCTTATTTGCTGAGATAGACATGCCAATACCTGTCCCACAAATAATGATACCCCTGTCAGCCTTTCCGTTTGCTACCATTTCAGCAGCTGGTATACCATAATCAGCATAGTCTACGGAGTCAGCACAATCACATCCTACATCCTCTACTTGATGCCCTAGTTCTTCTACCACGTGTATGATGTCCTTCTTCAAAGCATATCCTGCATGGTCTGATGCGATAACTATTTTCATTTGACATCCTCCTCTATATGTTAAACAGTAAATCGACTGATCGTTTTTTTCAAGTCATTCGCCTGGTCAAGTAAAATTTCTGCGGAAGTAGCCACTTCCAGTATAACAGCCGTCTGGTCATCAATAACTGTTGCTACATCGGCAGCTCCAGCAGAAGTTTGTTCCGCAATTGCTGCGACATTTTGTGACTCTTCCCCGGTGGTTTCCACATAATGCATTTGTTTCTCTATAAGCTCAAGTATTTCCTTTATAGAGCTGGCAACCTCATTCACGGAGTCCCCCATCTCCGCAATGGTTTCATTCGTTTTTGTTCCTTTAACCGCTTCCAAATTTGCAGCTTCAACTTGATCTTTAATTTGTGACGCTACATGGCTCACATCATTCTGCATATTTTTTACAAGCTCTGAAATGCCTTGGACAGCCGTTGTACTTTGATCTGCAAGCTTCCTTACCTCATCTGCTACGACAGCAAAGCCCTTCCCTTGTTCACCTGCTCTTGCTGCTTCTATAGAGGCATTTAAAGCAAGTAGGTTCGTTTGTTCTGCCATTTCTCCAACAAGAGACACAATCTCCCCAACTTTTGCAGCGTTCCCTTCTAGTCGTTGAACAGAATCTAATGAAGCTTGGTGAGTATTAGATAATTGCTGAATGCCCGCTACAAGTGATTGAATCATATCTCGGCTTTCTTTTAGTGCCGTTAGCATATCTTTAGACATTTTATCAGAATCGTAGGCGTGTGATTGAACTTGCGCTCCGATAACAGTGACCTCTTCTATCCGTTCTGCTGTTTGTTGAATAGCGTGCGCTGAGCCCTCTGCACCTGAAGAAATTTCGCCTACAGTGCGACTAATGGATTCAGCCTGTGCAGCAGCATCTGAAGAAGACTGTTTAATATTAAGAACTTTTTCATTAGTCGCATTAAAATTACGGTTAACATCCGCTACCATCGATCTAAGGCTATCAATCATATGGTTATAAGCTATAGCCAATGCATAGAGCTCATCCTGCGACCTCGGTACTTCCACATTATGTCGTATATCCCCTTCTGCAACTTTAACAGCTGCTGTTTCAAGCTGCTTTAATGGTTTGACGATGAAGCCCGCACCAAAATAGCCTAAAATACCACACCAGATGACGCCTAATATGAGGACTGCAATTAAAAAACTATCTGGGTTTAAACCTAGTGATTCTCCAATGATATCATGTAGAAAAAAGATAAAAAACGCACTTATCGCATATGTAATGGCCGCAACAGAACAAATACCTAAAACCATCTTTCCCCTTAATCCCAAACCCCTCACTCTCATAGCTCTCCCCCCAAGTTTACCCTTGTCTTTTTAGTCTTCCAAATCAGAGCGATCGTTCAAAATCGTCAGTAAGTCTTCAATAGCTTGTTCCATTTCTTGATAGAGCTCTTCATATGTCTCTTGTTCTCCCCCAAACGGATCTGGAAAATCAAGAGTAGGAAGGTCCCATTCAATCCTATCTATCGCTGTCTGATGAGGGTGTAATAAATCCAATAATTCCTCTTCCATTGTAGACTGGTTGTGAACCTCTTTTTCTTTATTATATTTTGCTACCTTCCCCTCATTATCAGATAAAAAAGCAGCTCGTTTTTGCTCTATTTGTGCTCGGTGTTCTGCAAGCTCTTCCATCTTTTTAACCTTATCAGGATCCGTGATAATAAATTCTTTAAGTGTAAAGATATAAGGTGAGGCTTCTGGATAAGTTCCTTGGACAATTTTTTTATGACCCTCTGTCATCGTAAGAATTACATCTGCCCAGCGAATAAGCTCAGGTGATAATGCTTTTGATTGATGACTTTCCATAATACCTCGCTTAGCTAATGCTAAACGCGTCCCTTCTGACATTGGCACATTTTCCATACCATGCACACCGGCTGATTTAGCCTGTAAATTTTCTTTGGTTTTTTTCTGCTCAAAAATAGCCTCAGCCATCGGACTTCGACATGTGTTACCTGTACAAACAAATAAAACCCTTTCCATCCTTGCCACATCCTTCTCATTTCACAGGTACTCATCCCAGATAATTTTCAAATTAAAGGGACTAAGTTCCTATGTTTATTTTATCATAATTCAGGCAAACTTCCTTCTGGATTGTTAAAACAAGTCCTACTTTTTAAAAAGGGGTTAGTATCATTTTTACCCCAAAGATTAGCAAAACAAAACCCCCAATCCACTCACCACCTGTCCCTAACCAATATCCGGCTTTCTTCCCGATCATTAAACCAAGGCCGGTGAAAAAAGCACTAGCAACCCCAAAGAAAGTGCTAATTAGCCAAGTGTTTACCCCAAGTACTCCAAGTGTAAGTCCTAATGAGAGGCTATCCATACTCACACTCATGGCAAACACCACAAGCCCTGTCCCAATTGGTGAAAATAGTGATGAAGGTTCTTTTTTAACCGAGGAAATAATCATCTGCATGCCTAAAACAATAAGGCCGCTACCGCCGATGAAAAAAGCGAGGGCCCCCATATATTCTGATAATAATCGACCGATAATAATACCCACAACTGGCATAATCATATGAAAAAAACCAACAGTCGCACTTACGAGGACAATACGTTTATATCTCATCCCTAACAAACCAATTCCAACCGAAATAGAAAAAGCATCCATACTTAAAGCCAATGCCATCAACGCGACAGTCACCAGATCAGACATTCTATCAACCCCTCGGACTAGCTACTCCAATGTATGCATGTCCAACAGAGTTTATTAACGTCAATTATCCGACTCAGTAACCATCCTTCCCCCTGCAGCTTTTTTCAACCTATTCATGATGGCACGCCCCAGTCCATGTTCAGGAAATACTTCAGAGAAAATCACATCTACCTCCCCTTCAGCAAATGTTCGCAATGCTTCATACAAATGATGAGCAATCGTAGTTAAATCATCCCGTGACCCGATCACAACTTTTTTATGAACCTTTGTAGCAAACTGATAATCATACGTAACGAGTAAACCTACTTTCAATCCTTTTTCATACGCAGCCTCTGCTGTTTTATGAAGGAACGCATCTGTCCCTTCCACTAAGGTGAGAGGCGCATGCGGTGCATAGTGCACATATTTCATCCCTGGTGAGGTCGGTGCTTCATCCTCTTTCTTTAACACAAAATCGTAAAACACATGGCCACAAACTGCTTCTAAATCTTCTTTTGTTATCCCACCTGGCCGCAAAATCGTTACTTTATCTTCAGTACATGCGACAACAGTCGATTCTAAACCTAAACCTGTCGCTCCTCCATCGATAATACCTTTAATTTTACCCTTCAAGTCTTCATTAACATGAGACGCCAAAGTTGGGCTTGGACGCCCAGAACGATTAGCACTAGGTGCTGCTAAAGGGATACCTGCCGCCTTAATTAGAGCTAAAGCTATAGGGTGATCAGGCATTCTCACAGCCACTGTAGACAATCCTGCTGTAACCCGTTTCGATAGGTTCCCATTGTGTTTAAAGACAATGGTTAACGGTCCTGGCCAAAAAGCACTCATTAATTTATCAGCTAGCGGTGGAATCTCTTTGACATAATCTTTCAGCTGAGAACGTTCTGCAATATGGACGATCAGAGGGTTATCGGCCGGTCGCCCTTTCGCCTCAAATATCCGTTCTATCGCCAAATCAGAAGTAGCATCACCTCCTAATCCATATACCGTTTCTGTTGGGAAAGCAACCACTTGTTGTGATACTAACTCATGAGCTGCCTCTACAATATGAGAGTTACTAACAAGGTTATCCACAGATGTATCCACAATCCATTGTTTTGTTAATTGTTCCATTCGTTCTGCCTCCTCATTCTCACATTATTTTGCTGCTGTTTACCGAATATGTCAATAGATTGCTTATAAATCACTTATTCAATAGTAAGCAACAACGTATTTCGCCAGACGCCATCTGTGATGATGTATATGTAACAACCAAAGGGTTATCCACAAAATTTTGTGGATAACCCTTTGGTTGTTGTTTATAACCTGTGGAACATGTGTGCATAGATAGACTACTTATCCCCAACTTCCTGTAAACAGTACACAGGATAGCCTTTCTTTAAATAATCCTTGACCTCATTGAGTTGCTTTAATTCCTTTGGAATGTCCTCTTTAGAAAGCAAAGTGAATCCGAGGCTTTCCATCATATCGCCACCCTGTTTCACGATAAAGTATACACATTGGGCACCTTTTTCTCTGGCATACTGTATTGTGGTTTCTAGCATTTTGATAAGAAAACTTCCACTTACTTGCTCAGAATCCACAACCAAACTCCTTATTAAATAAGCATTGGTTGGGATCACCTGTAGGGCAGCTGTAGCGACGATAGATTCCATTGTATCTTCTGCCAAAATGTAGGGTTCCCATCCGTTTGGCACTGTTTCGAGTGAGACACCGGCTTTACTTATAAAATGTTGAATTTTTAATACATCATCTTCTCGCGCTTCACGTATAATAAACGTCACTCTTATCCCTTCCTTTTCAAGACTTTACAGTTGTTCCTCTTAAGAGATGTAAAGTCCTTAACTGAATTTTAGTAAACGAGTCGTGAAACAAACCAAGATCGTATAAACAGATAAAACCAATCACCAAAAATCATTGGGTTTTTTCGTTCTTCTCCAACTGATTGGTAATTGACTGAATCAGGACATTAGCATCCGTTATCTCCCGCCTAAATAGATTTATCTCTTCTCTATTTTGAGCCGGATGTCTTACGGACGCTTAGCTGTGATAAAGGGTATCTCCTGTTTTGAAAAATAGTGTATTTTCAACCTAATAACCTTTATATCCCTTATACGATGACCAGCTTGTACTACGAGTCTATTCAAAAGACAGAGGAATATGATAGAAAAATGAGTGTCCGCGTTTAACTTAAATGGTCAAGTCGTCAATTTTGTCCATAAACTCTGGATGACTTCTACAAGAAAAAACGATATTTCAACATCTTCATCGGTCTCTTCCTCTTCAGCCTCATCATTCGCTTCTTCGCCTCCAGAATCTATGAAACATAGAGGCGGAAATAATACACACCACCAATTGTCACCTAGACCTTCTCCAATTTCAATATAAACCGCTTCATAATCACCCGCAGGATAAATCCTATCTCCATACTGTTTCGTCGGAAAGTCCACTTCTTTCAAATCAACAGTAAACGATGAGAAAACGTTAGCTTTAATCATTGCTTTTTTTATGACTTCTTCTATCTCTGGTAATTTTGCTTTAATTATTTCCCTAGCTTCATCCACATCACTGCTTTCTTCTGTCCACGAACGGATGTATCGATTCACCTCGTTACGTATGGTTAACTTTAATTGTTGGTCCTCTGGAGATTGACTATTCGATTTAATTCTTAATCTAATCGCTTCTTCTGGAATCTCTATCTGCACTCCGGAAGATGAAATAACATTTGCAGAAGCCGTCTCATACTGCGGATTAAAAAAATGCGCTTCCCATGATAATAAAAAAACTGTCACAATAAACGAACTATATAAGGCCACAAGTAGGCGTTTCTTCCAATCTATTAAGCTATGTCTTTGTTTCACGTTTACTCCCTCCCCTTTATACTTGCTATTCTTGGCAAGCTAATGGGTGGGTAAACCTATAATCGTTCGACATAATAGGAGGAAAATTTACAAATAAAAAGACGACCGGACTGAAGGGTCCCGGTCGCTTCATATTAAAAGACTAGAAGCCACTTTTTCCAATTAAAAAGTTAGCTCAAACATTAACGCCTGTCCACAAATCATCATTAAGCAATCTTTTTCAAAGAATAGCTTTAAGGGACAATGGCTAAGACAATTCGTTCATTTCCATTTATGTCATTAATAACTTCAATATAAGTATTTAGAGGTAGTACCTGTTGTAGTAGCTCAGTAACAGTATCTCCTTGGTTATAGCCAATTTCAAGTGCTACGATACCTGGATGAGACAGAACGCGTGGGATTTGGTTAACGAGTCGTCGATAAATATCGAGCCCGTCTTCGCCCGCAAAAAGTGCTCCTAATGGTTCATGGTCTTTCACGTTCTCTTTCATACGCGCCTTGTCGCCAATAGGTATATAAGGTGGGTTCGAGATAATAACATCTGATTTGAAACCTTTTTCTATAAAAGGAAGTAGTAAATCTCCATGTATATACGTCACTCCAGCTCCAAGATCCCGGGCGTTCCCTTTCGCCACAACGAGTGCTTCAGCACTGATATCTGAAGCAAAAACGTGACTATTTGGAAGCTCAAGGGCCATTGTAATAGCAATAATACCACTGCCTGTCCCTACATCCACAATAGTCAGTGGCTCCTCCTCATTTTTGTTAAAAAGGTGTTTGTGATTGTCTAACGTTGTCAGGAGTGTCTCTACTAATTCTTCCGTTTCCGGACGTGGGATAAGGACATGATTATTTACATGATAGTGGCGGTCATAAAATGTTTCTTTCCCGGTTATATGTTGAACAGGAATTCCTGATGCAGCACGGCGTACATCATGCTGAAATGCTGCAAAAAGGTCGGACGATAGGACCGTTTGTTGTTCTGTTAACATCCTTGTACGACTCCATCCGGTATGGTGCATCAATAGGATGTGGCCGATTGTCTCTTCGTAATTATGTTGTTGTAAAAAAGACGAAGCCCAATTGAGGGCTTCGTAAGTTTTAGTTGTCGTTGGTAGGCTCATAGGTTACTCCGCATTTTCCATCATTTGTGATTGTTCTTCCATAATGAGAGGATCAATAATCTCGTCGAGCTTCCCCTCTAAAATCTGGTCCAACTTTTGTAGGGTAAGACCAATTCGATGATCCGTTACACGGCTTTGCGGGAAGTTATAAGTACGAATTCGCTCGGAGCGATCCCCTGTACCAACAGCAGATTTACGATGTTCATCATATTCAGCTTGTGCTTCTTTTTGAAATTTATCATAAATTCTAGCCCGCAATACTTTCATAGCTTTATCTTTATTTTTAATTTGAGATTTTTCATCCTGACATGACACAACGATTCCAGTAGGCATATGAGTAAGTCTTACTGCTGACATGGTCGTATTTACACTCTGTCCTCCAGGTCCACTCGATGCAAACGTATCAACGCGGATATCTTTTTCATGGATATCTACTTCCACATCTTCTGCTTCAGCGAGAACAGCCACCGTTGCTGTTGATGTGTGAATTCTGCCACCAGATTCAGTCGATGGGACCCTTTGTACACGATGTGCCCCGTTTTCATACTTCATTCGTGAATAAGCACCTTTGCCATTTATTGTAAATATAACTTCTTTAAAGCCTCCGATGCCCGTTTCATTCGATTCAATGACATCTGTTTTCCATCCTCGGGAGTCAGCGTATCGCGTATACATGCGGAATAAATCCCCTGCAAACAAGGCAGCTTCATCTCCACCAGCCGCTCCGCGTACTTCTACAATGACATTCTTATCGTCATTCGGATCTTTTGGGAGGAGAAGTAACTTAAGCTTCTCTTCAAGTGGTGGGAGTTGGTCTTCAAGCTCTTCCACTTCCATTTTCACCATGTCACGCATCTCATCATCAAGATTTTCATGGAGCATACTTTTAGCTTCATCATACTGTGTCTTAATTTCTTTATATTGGCGGTATGTTTCCACCGTTTCTTGTATATCTGATTGCTCTTTCGAATAATCACGAAGCTTCTTCGTATCGCTTATCACATCTGGATCCATCAATAATTCATTCAGTTTTTCATAACGATCTTCTACTGCCTGAAGGCGGTCAAACACATTCTTCACCTCATTTTAAATGACTGTTTTAGTCTTTCTATAGTATAGGTTTTATGTTGCGTAAAATCAATGAGTTCTTAATCACTACTCGTTTTTCGTGTTACTAGTTGTCCATACAGAAGCCGTTTTGTTTGATTTGGCATGTTTAGTGGAAAATAATAAGCACTACTTTTAAGGAGGAACCCTTGATGAACATCGTTATTATTGGTGGTGATGCAGCAGGAATGAGTGCAGCAATGCAAATCGTTCGGGCTCAACCAAAATGGCAAATTACCGTCCTTGAAAAAGGAGCGATATATTCATATGGTCAATGTGGTCTACCTTACTATATCGGTGGTATTATAAAGAGCCATAACGACCTAATTGTAAGGGCGCGCGAAGTTTTTCAGGAAAGATACGGCATTGACGCTCGAATATATCACGAGGTTAAAGAGATTAACCATAAGAAGCAACGTGTCATAGGAACCTATTACGAGGGTCACTCAGCTAAGAATTTTTCCTTGCCGTATGATAAATTAATTGTGGCATCAGGAGCCTCACCAGTCGTGCCACCTTTTACAGGAAAGAATTTAGCTGGCATTCATGTATTAAAAACTATACCGGATGCCCAAAAAATAATCGATGAGTTAACATCAAATGTTTTGAATGTGACTGTGATTGGGGCAGGCTATATCGGACTAGAGGTGACTGAGAATTTAGTAGCTTCTGGTCGAAAAGTAACCCTTATTGATACAGCAGATCAAATCGGATCCTCTATTTACGCATCTGATATTTCAGAGAAAATAAAACAAGAAGCTATTAAAAACGGCGTCGAGGTCCTTCTATCAACTTCAGTGAGCGGTTTTGAAGGGGATGGACAAGTCGAGAGAGTGATAACAAATAATGGGCCATTGGAGACTGACATGGTTATCGTAGCAGCCGGTATAAAACCAAACACTGATTTTTTCACTAACACAGACATTCATCTTCATCAGTCTGGTGCCATTGTCGTTAATCCGTACATGGAAACAACACTTCCTCACGTCTATGCCGCTGGAGATTGTGCCACGCATTATCATCGCTTAAAACAACGAGACGACTATATTCCTCTCGGTACACATGCAAATAAACAAGGTCGGATCGCTGGTGCGAATGTGGCCGGTAACAGAAAAGCATTTAAAGGAGTGGTAGGATCTGCGATTGTCAAATTTTTTGACGTCACGATTGGGAAGACGGGACTAAATGAAAAGGAAGCAACTGAATTAGGTATTGCGTGTTGCAAGTTAAGTTACACAACAACCACTCATGCTAGTTATTATCCTGGTAATAATCAACTCTTCATTCACATGATTAAAAATCGCGATACAGACGTTCTACTCGGTGTTCAAGCCGTTGGCGCAATAGGTGTGGATAAACGTATAGACGTGGCAGCTACTGCCTTATATCACGAAATGACAACAGAAGATTTAGAAAACCTTGATTTAAGCTATGCCCCGCCATTTAACTCGCCATGGGACCCTATTCAACAAGGGGCACGAAGACTATAACCTTATGTCCAGTAGCGTTATGACATTAAAGACTGAGACCTAAAGTTAAATACTTATGTAATGGTTTATCACGGTGGTATGACTCAATGCGATTCAACATTGAGTCTCTTCACCGGGATTAACCCCTTTCAATTAATTGTAACGTTGTGTTTCCGCAATTCCGCTCCCTATTAAGGTTAAGAGAATGTGTGTCAAATACTACACGCCTATTCAAATTTATTAAGAATCACACGATACTGATAACGAGGGTTGACTTTTTTCAATTCATTCTCAATTTTATCTTTTAATCGATCTTCCTCTTCTTTCGTGTACGATTGAGGACTAGCATCATCAGGCATCACATTGACCCATGCTTGGGCTCCAACTAAAATAACCATACCAGGGACCACGCCATCCAAGTCATAAATAATATCCTCTATTAACTTCTGATCATCTTCTTCTGTTTGTCTCGGTGAGTTAAGAGAGCGATAGCTTTTCCCTGTTACATTAGCTTCTGATATTTGGTATGGCTCATGTTGCCGTTCGATAAAATCATAATTAATAGGGCCAGGACCGAACATACTTCTCGTCCAGTCCTTTTGCTGTTCCACTACTTGCTCTTGGTCATGATAGCCGGCTGCCCCTTCCTCTACTTCAGGTGGATTTGGACGATTACAACCACTTAATAATATCATTCCGACCATTATAAACATCATGATTTTCTTTGCCTTCATAAAGTTCTCTCACCCGCCTTTATTACTATGTTTACCTCTTAAAAAGAAACCCATACAGGACAGATGAGGAAATATTAGCAATACTTGTCTTTGATATACTTATCATTACCACGTATTTTCTCTAAATAGAGATTATGGCGCTTATACTTAGATTGAAGAAAGCCAGGCGGATACTTACTCCGGTAGCATCAACGCAGTCTGAAAATCCATTTTAGGCAAGCTTCGCTGAGTCAGAATAAGTTGAAGACGAGCGCCACGGAAAGCGTCCGCTTGCAATGTTGAAATCAGTAAAAACACTATATTTTCTTATCATTAAAAAAACCGCAGAACAACTCTGCGGTTACTCTCATTACTTATTCGCTGGCAATGACTGCCCTGTAACAGGTTTAATCTCAGGTTTGCCTGGTACTTCATGACAATGGCGACATCGTGGTTCATATGACTCTGAAGCCCCTACAAGAATAATGGGATCATCATAAGACGCAGGCTTTCCGTCAATAAGCCGTTGTGTACGGCTTGCTGGTGATCCGCACGATAAACATATAGCTTGGAGCTTAGTAACCGTTTCGGCAAGTGCCATCAACGTAGGTACATGTCCAAATGGCTCTCCACGAAAATCTTGGTCTAAACCCGCAACTATAACACGGATACCCTCATCCGCTAGATGTTGAATAACGCCCACAACATCCTCGTCAAAAAACTGAACTTCGTCAATGGCCACAACTTGGGTATCATTCTCTAGTTGGTGTAAAATATCAATGGATTTTCCCACTGGCCACGCATAGATTTTAGTTCCGTTATGTGAAACGACTTCCTTTTCACTGTAGCGATTATCCATTTTAGGCTTAAACACCTGAATTTTTTGTTTCCCAAAACTGGCTCGGCGCACTCGTCGAATTAACTCTTCTGATTTCCCAGAAAACATACTGCCACAAACGACTTCTAACCAGCCTTCTCTTCTAGTTAAATGCATATGTCGACTCCCCCGTCTTAAAACTCGGCCCAACAACAAAACACTTTTCGTAGAAGCCCAAAGTTTTCTTTACTTTCATCAGTCATTAGTTCCCTATAGGTAGAACACCATTAATTTAGAGCGGCTTTTCGCATAATGGATCCAAAGGTGTGTGTATCTAACTGACTCCCTAAAACCAAAAAGAAAAATGCCACTGATATGTAACATGTGACCTCTCTATTATAATTTGCCACTCTTAATTAAAACAATGACTTTTTCGAAAATAGGACAATCTCATTGTTTTTAAAAAGGTGAGAAAAATCTCTTGAATATTAATTTAATTTATACTTATTTAGAACCAACTTCATCAGACAAAATAGATCTGTAAAGAACGACTCATGCATGAATTATCTGCTACAGACGGGCATATAACCCCTTGTTTGTGCTGACAATCCAATCGTGACATTCAATCAGTACACCTTAATATAGAATTATCTGATGTTACCTGTCACTATAAAAACTGTTTATGGATAGGTATAAGAAAATAATTCAGATAGCGTATTTTATTCTTATTCATTTTCATTGTAAATGCCCCCCATGGAAAAAGGCGCATAAAAAAACAGGCAAGACAAGAGTCTGCCTGTTTTTGCCATACGGTTAAACTTACATACCGTATTTCTTTTTGAAACGATCCACACGACCACCAGCATCGGCAAACTTTTGCTTACCTGTGTAGAATGGGTGAGAATCCGAGCTTACCTCAACAGTAAGTAGCGGGTACGTGTTTCCATCTTCCCACTCAACAGTCTCTTCCGTTTGGCTAGTAGACCCCGACAAGAACATAAAGCCTGTGCTTGTATCCTTAAAAACAACTTTACGGTATTCCGGATGAATTCCTTGTTTCATGTTTTTCAACTCCTTCCGCCCTGAATCTTTCGAAACAGAGTTACGATTCCAGTCTCTCGAGACCTTATTCACACATGACGAAATTATATCAAGTGAATACAGAGAATGCAAGAGTTACTTTAAAAACGGACAAAGACAACCCGTTTCTTTGTCACGTTAAATGACATTCTCTTTTCTCTTCATCAAACGTTTGTTTAATTTATTGTAGCTTGTCCGCCTGCCACAATGAACATTTTTTATTCGTTTATACTGTCGTATTTTTGGGACGAGTACTTCCTGATTTTTCTTTTTCAAATGTATCAAAGAACTCATCATTTGTTTTCGTATTACGAACCTTTTTAAGAAAACGATCTAAGAAGTCTGGCTGGTCGTTCATTGTCTTACGAATAGCCCATAAATTTTCAATTTGGTTTTTAGGAAGGAGTAACTCTTCACGGCGAGTACTAGAACGTCGTATGTCAATAGCTGGATAAATCCGACGTTCTGCCAATTTACGGTCAAGGTGAAGCTCCATATTTCCAGTTCCCTTAAACTCTTCATAAATAACATCATCCATACGAGAGCCTGTTTCAACAAGCGCAGTGGCTAAAATTGTTAAGCTCCCGCCTTCTTCAATGTTTCTTGCCGCACCAAAGAAACGCTTGGGCCTATGGAAACTAGCAGGGTCAATGCCTCCTGACAAAGTTCGGCCACTTGGTGGAATAACGAGGTTATATGCTCGAGCAAGCCTCGTAATACTGTCCATTAGAATAACAACATCTTTTTTAGCTTCAACAAGACGCATGGCACGATCTAGTACGAGTTCCGCCACTTTAATATGGTTTTCCGGCACTTCATCAAATGTGGAGCTAACCACTTCACCTTTAACAGACCTCTCCATATCTGTCACTTCTTCTGGCCGTTCATCAATGAGTAAAACCATCAACTCAACATCTGGATGATTCTTTGCTATGCTATTAGCTACTTCTTTTAATAATAGTGTTTTACCTGCTTTAGGCGGGGCAACAATCAACCCACGCTGTCCAAACCCCACAGGAGAAATCATATCTACCACACGGGAAGCGATCATACTCGATTGATATTCTAGGGTCAGTTTTTTCTCGGGGTATAAAGGTGTTAATTGAGGGAAATGTGGTCGTTCACTCGCTTTTTCAGGATCTTCCCCATTGACTGCAGCTACTTGTAGCAAACCATAATATCGTTCATTTTCTTTTGGTTTACGGACCTTCCCAGACACCGTATCACCATTTCTTAATTGAAACCTGCGTATCTGGGAAGCAGAGATGTAAATGTCCTGAGAACTTGGCTTATACGTATTTGAACGCAGGAAACCAAAGCCTTCAGATGTGATAATCTCTAAAATGCCTTCCATGAACATCAGATCTTCATTCTCTGCTTGTTTCTTGAAAATAGCAAACATAAGTTCTTTTTTTGTAAGTTGGCTATAATATTGAACTTTATGTTCTTTAGCCAGTTCATATAATTCTTTGAGCTTCATATGCTCCATTTCTTTTAAAGTCACGCCCATGCGTTTCATCACACCTTTTCTTAATCTGTTTGTTAATGCGCGTCTATTTATCCAACCTGCAAAATGCTTTCGTTCTTTTTAAGGTTCCTGACTTCTTATTAGCCAAAAAAATTCATCGTTAAACGGTCTTTTATAAATTTAAGAGAATTTTAGTCTGGATCTTAAATGAATGAAGGGTGTTATCTAACCTGAAGCAATGAGTAGAAGTATCTTGAGGCAGGATAGAGTACTTCGTGAAATGACCTTAGGCTATCCCGTGATTACTTGCCTAAAATGTAACCTGTCACTCCACTCTTTATCTAAGCATAATTTCCCACTGAAAACAAGAGGGCGATAGTCTTTTTTCATGAGGTGAAGCTGAGACTTAACGTCTCAGCGTATGACAAGGTCTGGTTTTTTCGTTAATAAGTGCTTCCCATCTACAAATCGTACAGTTCCTGATTTGGCTCTCATAACAAGGGACTGCGTGGTCCCTTTCGCACCTTTATATTGGACACCTTTTAGTAACTCGCCATCTGTTACACCCGTTGCAGCAAAAATAGCATCATCTCCACCAACGAGATCATCCATAAACAGAACTTTATTAATATCGTTAATCCCCATCTCTAAACATCGTTTTCGCTCGTCTTCATTTTGCGGAAGGAGTTTTCCTTGAAATTCTCCCCCGAGGCATTTTAGTCCTATGGCTGCTAAGACACCTTCCGGGGCTCCACCAGAGCCAAGCAACATATCAACGCCAGTATCTTCAAAAGCTGTATTAATGGCTGCTGCCACGTCGCCATCTCCCATTAATTTTATCCTTGCCCCTGCTTCTCGGACTTCTTCGATTAAGTGCGCGTGCCTTTCTCTCCGCAAAATGGCTACCACAACGTCTTCAACATCTTTCTGTTTCGCTTTTGCTACTGCTGCTAAATTGTCCGCCACAGAAGCGTTAATATCAACTTTCCCGACCGCTTCTGGGCCCACAGCGATCTTGTCCATGTACATGTCAGGGGCATGGAGTAAGCATCCTTTATCAGCGACACCAAGAACGGCAAGGCCATTCCACTCGCCATTAGCTACAATATTTGTACCTTCAAGAGGGTCAACTGCCACATCCACACGAGGACCAAAGCCATTGCCGAGCTTTTCACCAATGTATAACATTGGCGCTTCATCCATTTCTCCTTCTCCAATAACGACAGTTCCTTTCATCGGAATCGTGTCAAAAACATCACGCATTGCTTCTGTAGCAGCCTGGTCGGCTTCTTCTTTCTTACCTTTCCCCATCCACCTAGCAGAGGCTAATGCTGCTGCTTCTGTGACTCGTACTAACTCCATTGACAAGCTTCGTTCCATCGTTGTCCTCTCCTTTTTAAATACAGTATCACTATTATATTTATGTATGAACTTTCATGAGGTCTCTTAATTAATGCCATTTTTTCATGTCTATAGTTAGGTCGTTTTATTAATAATTTCAGATTATCATAATATGCCACCTAATTTTTCACGATAGATCAGGTTAAAGAGTCATGACAATTAAACATTTCAAATCATTCATAATACAATAAGAAAAAAGGAGGAGAGCATAGCGATATCTGCAATCTCTCCTAATAATAGCTACCTACCTCTGTGACTAAGAGCTTTCGATTTCTTCTAGTTCATGAGAAGTAAGTGATTCACGCCAAATGTTAGCTCCAAGTCCTATTAATTTTTCTTCGAGAGCAGCATACCCTCGGTCAATATGATTGACACCAGTAATTTCTGTCACTCCTTCAGCCATGAGACCAGCTACAACGAGCGCAGCGCCTGCCCGTAAATCAGAAGCTCTCACTTTAGCTCCCTGTAATGGCGTCCCTCCGTTCACTAAAGCAGAACGACCTTCAACCTTAATCTTCGCCCCCATTCGACGCAGTTCATCAATATGCTTAAAACGGGCATTATAAATCGTGTCTGTTACAATGCTCGCTCCTTTAACTTTTGTAAGCAGACTTGTAAACGGCTGTTGTAAATCCGTGGCAAATCCGGGATAAACGAGGGTTTTAACATCTATCGGTGACAGTGACTTTCGATTTTCTATGTAAATGAAATCATCGCCGTCCTCTACTAAAATACCCATTTCCCTCAGTTTAGAGCTTAAAGATTCAAGATGAAGTGGAATAACATTATCTACTTTGACACCCTTTCCCATCGCCGCAGCCACAATCATATAAGTTCCAGCTTCAATCCTATCGGGAATAATGGAATGTCGACAGCCGTGAAGCTCATCTACTCCCTCAATACGAATAACATTCGTTCCAGCACCTTTAATATTAGCTCCCATATTTGACAATAGAGTAGCCACGTCAATAATCTCCGGTTCTTTTGCCGCGTTTTCGATGACTGTTTTGCCTTTGGCTTTTACTGCCGCTAGCATAATATTAATTGTTGCTCCAACACTTACCACATCAAGGTAAATACGTGCTCCTGTCAACTGTTCCGCTTGAAGATAAATAGCCCCTTGCTCGTTTGTCACTTTAGCCCCCAGAGCTTCAAACCCTTTAATATGCTGATCTATCGGCCGTGGCCCAAGGTTACATCCCCCTGGCAAGCCAATCACAGCTTTATTAAACTTGCCTAACATTGCTCCCATCATATAGTACGAAGCTCGTAACTGTTTCACCCGTCCATTTGGGAGGGGCATCGAAAACATTTTCTCGGGGTGAATGACAAGAGTATCTCCATCTAATTTGGTTGTGCCCCCAATTTCTTCAAGCAAGTACGCTAATGTTTCAACATCAGATATGTTTGGTAAATTGTCAATTGTGACTGTAGAATCAGCTAAAATTGCAGCAGGTATAAGGGCGACTGCACTATTTTTTGCTCCGCTCACTTGAACGGTCCCTTTTAATTCATGACCGCCTTCAATTAATAATTTTTCCATATTAAAACAGCTTCCCTTCCATAATGCATAATTGACTGGGCCTGGATGTGACATGAGCTATAAGTAGTTAGACATTGTGTTTAGAAGACTTCGAAGGCCCTAAACTCGTTCTAATTTATGTGCGTTTATTTGTCTTATCCATATTAGTTTAGCGTTAATAAATAGCCTGTACATAAAAAAGGATGTACTTTAAAGTTTTAACATCACTTTTTTACAAGTTATTAGCACATAAAATAGTCTTTTCACTTCTACTATACGCTATTTTCTCTTTGAACAGAAGCCCTGTGTATTATTTATAATTAAAGTCCTTATAACCAACCGTCCAACCGTACTCCAGGTAATGCATGAGGCGAAGAGACAATTGTACTTTAAATATATTTGTAAGGAAAACAGCTATAGTCATTATGATAATATCTGTCAGGTTAAATACTTTTTCTTTGAAGAAGGAAGGGGTAGCCTTTAAGTGATTTGGCTTTCAAAACGTTTGAATCTTCTCTATTAAAAAAGGAGCACCCAAAAAGTGATACTTTTGGGGCTCCTAGTCTTGTCGTTTATGATGTCGTTGTGTTTTTCCAATCAGTGAGGAATTTTTCAATTCCTTGATCTGTTAAAGGATGTTTAGCTAATTGTTTAATCACGTTAAACGGAATGGTGGCGATATGAGCCCCACGTAATGCAGACTCTGTCACATGCTGCGGGTGCCGAATTGAGGCAGCTATTATTTCCGTATCAATATTATGGAGATAAAATAGTTCTGAAATTGTCGTGATGAGATCTAATCCGTCATGCCCAATATCATCAAGGCGCCCAAGAAATGGTGACACATACGTGGCTCCCGCTCTCGCTGCGAGAAGGGCTTGATTTGCAGAAAAGATTAATGTCACGTTTGTTTTAATGTTTAGATCACTGAACGTCCGAACAGCTTTTAAACCTTCTAATGTCATCGGTACTTTCACCGTGATATTGGGTGCAATTGCCGCTAATTCCTTCCCTTCTTCAATCATTCCCGCCGCATCTTCAGCAATGACTTCTGCACTGACAGAACCATTGACAAGCTTCGTTATCTCTCGTAATCTCTCATGGAAATCAACGCCTTCTTTAGCCACGAGAGACGGGTTAGTCGTAACACCTGCTAATATCCCCAGTGAGTGCGCTTCTTTTATTTCTTCCAAATTAGCTGTATCAATGAAAAATTTCACCGTTCCACCCCTCCAGCAGTCATAATGTTAACGCTTACTCGTTGTATTTAAAAAACACCAGCCGATGAACATATTTGTTTGTCAACATCGTTTCACGACTGGTGCATTGAAGTTAGTTTATGTCTTACGCTTGGCCAGAAGAACCAAATTCGCGCATTTTACCGATGACTGTTTCTTTAATCGCTTCGCGAGCTGGCCCAAGATATTTACGTGGGTCAACCATGTCCGGATTTTCGTTTAACACTTCACGAACTCGCTTTACAGATGTAATTTGGTTTTCAGTGTTTACGTTAATTTTAGCTGTTCCAAATGAGATAGCTTTTTTAATATCGTGTGTAGGAATACCCGTTCCTCCATGAAGGACTAAAGGTACAGCAGTCAATTTAGAGATTTCTTCCATTCGGTCAAAACCAAGGTTCGGTTCCCCTTTGTAAGGACCATGGACAGAACCTAATGCAGGTGCAAAGCAATCTACATTAGTCTCGCGGATTAATTGGTCACACTCAGCAGGAATAGCATAAGCTGCATCAGCTTCATCTACGATAAGGTCGTCTTCTTGACCACCGATTCGTCCTAGTTCAGCTTCAACAGAAACACCTAGTGTGTGAGCAACGTCAACAACTTTTTTAGTTAAAGCAATGTTTTCTTCTAATGGAAAGTGAGATCCATCGATCATAACAGATGTGAAACCTGCATACATCGCTTCAACACACTTTTCAAAGCTTGAACCGTGGTCTAAGTGAATAGCAACTGGAACAGTTGTTTCATACTCAGCCATTAACGCCTCAACCATGGCGACCACTGTATGGAATCCTCCCATATAACGGGCAGCACCTTCAGAAACACCTAAGATAACAGGTGACTTCTCTTCTTCAGCAGCTTGCAAAATTGCCTGAGTAAACTCAAGGTTATTCAGGTTGAATTGTCCTACTCCATAAGAGTTTTCTTTTGCTTTTTCAAGCATTTCTTTCATTGACACTAAAGGCATTTTCAAAATCCTCCTTTGATTTCACGTGCATGATTTGTCTACCTGACAGTAATTTTCACAAACAAACATACAAATAATATGATCGAATCCAGCCAAAATGGGTCCAATCTTTATTATTTGTACGTTTCGGACGTTTATGTACTAAAGTCGAATTCCCTTATTCAGAGCGATCTCATTCAACTTTAAGGCAGACTCACCCCCCTATTATAGCATATAGCTTGTATTTTTCACGTGTCTATTATGAGAATTTATTTGACAAACATAAGTCAATTTTCTCCGTTAAAAAAATCTCGTATCTTCCCACGGACTTCATCAATGTCAAACGGCTTGGCAAAATGCGCAATAGCACCTAATTTTTTCGCTTCATTAATCATTTCTAATTCGCCATAAGCTGTCATCATAATAACGTTTGCTTCCAAGTTACGTTCCCTTATTTCGCGTAAAATTTCAAGTCCATCCATTCCTGGGATTTTCATATCGAGCAAGACGAGATGAGGCTGCTTCTCTTTTATTAAATTTAATGCCTGTTTCCCATTAGAGGCCTCATATGTTTCATAACCATCCTTTTCAAAGACTTCTTTTAATAACACTCGAATGCCAAATTGATCGTCTACGATTAGAAGTTTATGTGTCATTAACCAATCTCCTCTCTCATTTCCCACGTTTACTGTAACAGCTTTTAGTTTAGTCAGTCGATGTTCGCCTTTTAGATTAGTTTCGCTTTCCATAGTAGCTGTTCCTTTAATTTTATTGAAATTAAATTTTTTTGATTACTTTGTAATTTATACATTTTCAGTATGACTTCAGCTAAACTATAATGAAAAAAACGTTAAATTACAACCGTTTTACTTTGCTGATTACTAAGTGAGTACGTCATATTAGTCGTGCGCATGAGAACTCATCTTGTTACAATATCTTTAGTAGTCGCTGAAAGGATGATTGACTTTGAAAATTTTTCATACACAATTAACTGGATTGATAGATCGCTTAGGTGAGCTGACAGAGGAGATAGAAGATGCGGCAAGACTAATGGCGCAAAGTGTCATCAGTGATGGCAGCGTGTATTGGGCTAGCGATATTGAAATGTCCGGCGTAGTCACTCAAGCGTGTTCTGCCGAAGATCGCATTAAGGATAGCCAACCTATTCATAACGGGCAAATAGAGGATTTTTCCCCTATGGATACGCTTGTAATTGCTTATACAAGTATGTCAGACCCTTTCTTATTAACACTCATAGCCAAAGCAAAAAAAGATGGGGCTACCGTAATTGCTATTAGCTCTACTCCTCAGATTGACTCAGTCATTACGGATATTGATTTTATGCTTCCTACTGGTATCGAGCACGGCTTAGTCCCGTTAGAATCAGGAAGACGTATCGGCTCTCCCCACTTGCTCATAGGCCTGTACATTTATTACCACTTATTTTTTGCTGTAACAGATATTCTTGAGGAACATGAAGAAGACTGAGCGTCTTTCTTCCACTTCTCATTATTCCCTTATGCGGACGCTGGAGACAAAGTCGTTCCGCTATAATAGTATACAAAAGCCGCTGTCTCTTTAGGACAGCGGCTTAATAAATGGCCTACTACGAACACTTTAATTAAGCTTTTTCTTCGCTTGCTGCCCGGATGAATTCTCTAAACAACGGCTGTGGGCGCGTCGGTCGTGAGACAAATTCAGGATGAAATTGTGAAGCGATAAAAAATGGGTGATCGCTCAGTTCAACAATTTCTACAAGGCGGCTGTCTGGGCTCAGGCCAGAAAACGTAAAACCGTTCGCTTCCATTTCTTCTCTATATTGATTGTTGAATTCATAGCGGTGACGGTGACGTTCATATATAACTTCTTCATCATAAGCTTCATAAGCTTTCGTCCCTTTTTGCAGTTTACAAGGGTATAGACCTAATCTTAATGTTCCACCATAGTCTTCCACATCTTTTTGTTCTGGAAGAAGGTCGATAATTGGGTATGGCGTCTCAGGATTCAATTCGGCTGAATTAGCCCCTTCGTAACCGAGGACATTACGGGCAAATTCTACTGAAGCTAATTGCATCCCTAAGCATATTCCTAAAAACGGGACTGACTGCTCTCTCGCAAACTGAATGGCATGAATCTTTCCTTCGATACCACGATCACCAAACCCTCCAGGTACAAGGATCCCATCTACACCAGCTAATTTTTCCGCTACATTCTCTTTCGTCACTTCCTCGGAATCGATCCATTCGATCTCTACATCAGCATCAAAAGCAAAACCTGCATGCTTCATTGCTTCAGCCACAGACAGATAAGCGTCCGGCAAGGCAACGTACTTGCCTACCAAGCCTATGCGGACCTTTTTAGACAGATTTGTAACTTTATCAACGAGGGCGATCCATTCGGCCATATCAGCTTCTCGACACGGTAAGTTTAAGTGGTTACATACATAATCGTCGAGCTTTTGTTTTTGTAGCTCAAGAGGGACTTTGTACAACGTGTCCGCATCAATGGCTTCAATGACAGCATTTTTGTCAATATCACAGAAGAGCGCAATTTTGTCTTTCATGTCTTCTGGAACTGGTCGCTCAGTCCTCACAACAATCACATTGGGTTGTATACCGAGACTTCTTAATTCTTTCACACTGTGCTGTGTAGGCTTTGACTTCATTTCTCCAGCTGCTGCTAAGTAAGGGATAAGGGTACAGTGAATATACATCACATTGTCTGCTCCCACTTCTCCCTTCATTTGACGAATAGCTTCTAAGAAAGGCAGACTTTCAATATCTCCAACTGTTCCGCCAATTTCCGTAATAACCACATCTGGCGCATTTTCTTTTCCTGCTAAAAGCACTCGTTCTTTAATTTCATTTGTTATATGAGGGATGACTTGCACAGTGCCACCGAGATAATCCCCACGTCTCTCTTTTTTAAGCACGGATGAATAGACTTTCCCAGTTGTCACATTGCTATATTTACCTAAATTAATATCAATAAAACGCTCATAATGACCTAAGTCTAAATCTGTTTCCGCGCCATCATCCGTCACGAACACTTCCCCATGCTGATAAGGACTCATAGTTCCTGGATCCACATTGATATACGGGTCGAATTTTTGGATCGTCACTTTCATACCGCGATTTTTTAATAGACGGCCTAGAGAGGCAGCAGTGATCCCTTTTCCAAGTGATGATACGACTCCTCCGGTGACAAAAATATACTTTGTAGACATGATTAAATCCCTCACTTTTTTGTAGTTTTACCGGGGTGAAAGCTTTATTAAAAACAAGTAAACTTGCTTACCCTTCTTAAGGCTACCTATAACTTGTCCTTCTTAAGGTATACTGACTGACCTGGTGTTATCACTGATTGTTAGTTTACATTATCCAGTCCATTTATTTAGTTATACCCGTTCAGTGAGATAGGTGTAAAAAAGCAAAAGCCCCCCTGTTATGTAGTCATAACGGGGGCGCTTTTAAGAGTGAGAAAAGACAAATATTCATATCTTTCTCACATGTATATCAAGTCATATTATAATAAAAATCTTTGTAAAGCCCAAAAATGATTCTAGCGATATCGAGGGAAAAAGTCAAGTTCCTTTTAACGAACATCCTCTTCTTCACTGTCTTCATCTAAATCCTTATCATCAAAATCATCTTCATCAAGTTCGTCAAAATCCGTATCCTCTTCATTAGCAAGTTCATCAAGTTCATCTTCAAGATCTTCAAATTGATCGAAGTCTTCTGTCTCGTCTAAGTAGTCGTCTTCTTCTTTCGCTTTACGTTTACGCTCTTTAGTAGCTGTTTGAGACAGCTCCTCCTCCGTTTGGTCAAATGGATACCAAGAACGTAATCCCCATCGGCTATCCCCGATGTTAACAAACCGACCATCTATGGACATTTCAGTATAAAGGTGTGAAATCCGTTTGTTCAGTTGTTCCTCGGTCATGTCTTTAACATCCCCAACTTGCTTGAGAAGGGCGTGGTAATCAATCGGTTTTTTCTCCTCCAAAAGAAGTTCATATGCAATCTGAAGCATTGACGTTTCTTCAAGCTGTTCATTGCTAAAATCTTTTATACTCATAATCAGCACTTCCTTTCGCCAAAATATAGTCACGGTTAGTTTTACAAAGAGATGTATGCGGCTCTTAACAATCCAGAGAGAAACACAACGTATTCCCCATACATCCTAGTTTTAAGTTAAGAGACGTTGCTGTTTTAAACCATACCTAAATCGCCCTTATAACAATACAACACCAGAAGGCAACTTAGTGTAAGCAAATCCTACCACAATATAACGAATCCGCTCATTTGTTGGCCAATTTGTAAACTCATACCTTCCATTATAAACACAATTGTATCATTTATGCCAGAGAGTGATGAAGTTTTTTAATGATTAGAATCATATCGCTGATGCTATTAGTAAATTCCGATCAAACCGACTACCTCTTTTGAGGCTTAATTGCCAAAGTCGACGCATCAAACGGGTCTGACACCGTTGCATTTATAGAGGTAGGTCATGAAGCTCTGCAGTACCTTTTCGGTTCCTGCAATACTTAAAGACAGGAGCATCAGTCGTCTGCTCCTGCCCTCTTAAACTCACATAAGAGTTAAAATAAATGTGTTCCAAATCTCTCGTCTCAATGTTATGCCTTTTTTTTAAATATGTGATAATGATGTCTCTTCTTGCAAAGAAGCGACTACGATTTCTGCCACATCAAGTGTTTTAACACTATCTTCCATTTCCTTAGCTTTCGTCCCATCACTAAGCATCGTTAAACAATAAGGGCAAGCACTTCCAATAACTCCTGGTGATGTGGCAAGCGCCTGTTCTGTACGGGCCTCATTCACACGTGTGCCCGTGTTTTCCTCCATCCACATCATGCCTCCACCAGCACCACAGCACATACCATTTTCTCTATTTCGTTCCATTTCTACAAGTTTGACGCCTGGAATTGCCTTTAAAATTTCTCTAGGAGGGTCGTAGACATCATTGTAACGCCCAAGATAACAGGAGTCATGATAAACAATCGTTTCATTAACTTCTTTTTTGGGACGGATTCTTCCTTCTTTCAGCCATTTGAAAATTAATTCGGTGTGATGGTAGACCTCTGCATCAAGACCGAAGTCTGGGTATTCGTTTTTAAACGTATTGTACGTATGCGGATCGATAGTGACAATCCTTTTAATATTATTTTTTTCAAACTCTTGAATATTAGCAGTGGCCAGTTCTTGAAAAAGAAACTCATTACCAATTCTCCGTGGTGTATCACCTGAGTTTTTCTCTTTATTCCCAAGAATCGCAAAGGTCACACCAGCCTCATTCATGATCCTTGCAAATGCTCTTACAATCTTTTGACTTCGATTATCGTAAGAACCCATTGAGCCTACAAAGAATAAGTAGTCAAAATCCTCGCCTCGCTTTTTCATATCTTTGACGGTAGGTATGTCTAGCGTCTCGTCCTGCTCCCGCCACTTTTCCCGTTCTTTCCGATTAATCCCCCAAGGATTACCTTGTTTTTCTATATTTTTAATTGTCCGCTGAGCCTCTGGATCCATTTGTCCTTCAGTCAAAACAAGGTAGCGACGCATATCTATAATTTTATCTACATGCTCATTCATAACAGGGCATTGGTCCTCACAGTTACGACAAGTGGTACACGCCCAAAGTTCTTCTTCTGTAATGACCTCGCCTATAAGGTTCGTGTCATAAGGATTCTCCTCAAGTGTTGCGGCAGCTTCCTTCCCACCTGCTGAAGCCAAACGATTGCCTAACGTATGATTAAAAGCAAACTTTGGCATCCATGGGGCCCTTGATGTCACAACCGCTCCTTTTTCTGTGAGATGATCACGCATTTTTACGATTAAATCCATTGGTGACAGGATTTTACCTGTGCCTGTAGCGGGACAAACACTCGTACAGCGCCCACATTCCACACAGGCATAAAGATCAAGTAGCTGCTTTTGATCAAAATCTTCTATTTGATTTTTTCCAAATTTCTCTGACTCTTCATCTTCAAAATCTATTGCTTCGAGCTGACCTTTTTTATGGGTTGGGCCAAGCCACACATTTGCGGGACCCGCAATTAAATGAGCATGCTTTGATTGAGGAATGTAAACGAGAAATGTTAAAAGAAATAAAAGGTGCGCCCACCAAAATACGAAAAACCCAACTCCAGCAGCCCCCTCGCTCATCCAACCAAAAGCTGTGGCAATAGCTGTGGCAATAGGCTCTGCAAAAGTGGCTTGCTTATCAAGCCAAATCATCTCCATTCCTTTAGCAAACAACTTAGAAATCATTAATCCGCCAATAAAAATAAGGACAAGCCCTGCTTTGAAGTTACGTTTCAACCTTACTAGTTTCTCCACATAGCGACGATGAAAAGCCCATACTACCGCAACTAATATCATCACCACTACTAACTCTTGCGATAGTGTGAATGCAGGATAGAATGGTCCAAGGGGGAGGTGACTTCCTGGACTCAATCCCTTCCAAATCACATCAATTGCTGAGAATTGCACGAGAATAAATCCATAAAAAAGCATTACATGGATGATCCCACTCTTTTTATCTTTTAGAAGCTTTTTCTGTCCGAATACCATCGTCATGACAGCCTCTATACGCTCCTTTTTCGAAAGGATAAATTCTGGCTTTTGCCCTAGCTTAATATAATCTCGTCTCGTTTTGACAAGAGAGGCAAACAAATAGATGGCGTAAACGGTTACAACACTAAACAAAATCCAATTAATAAAAACGAGGCTCACACAACCATCCCCTTTTAATTAGTTATTCTCCTTGGTTAAATTGTTCTTTTAGTATAGCACAAAAACACCATGAATGAATACTCATTCATTTAATTTATTGTAGATATACTAAATTACTTGCATTGTCCTATCTTCTTCTGGGAATAGTAATGATACATTTATATACGAAAGTTGGGAACAGTTATGTGGCTATACATCTTTATTGTATGTCTCCTTCTCGTTACATGGATAACGGTTGATTTAATACTAGGAACAAAGCGCCAACGCTCTACCTTATCACCATATAAAGACGGTGTCATTCGAAAAAGTCAAGCTGTTTTATTTACACACGGTGATTCATTATTTGATCACATGCTAAGTACGATTGATAAAGCCCACCACCATATACATATTCAATTCTTTATTTTTCGCAGTGATCATATCGGGCAGAAATTTCTTGATCTCTTTAAACAAAAAGCTCAGCAAGGGATAGACGTTCGCTTACTCGTTGACTGGGGTGGCGATCATATTTCACGTAAAGAGAAAGCCTCTTTAAAAAAAGCCGGTGTTCAAGTAGCTATAACAAACGTACCTGCTTTCCCCTTTCTTTTTTACTCTATCAATAAACGAAACCATAGAAAAGTATCTATTATTGATGGTGAACATGGGTATATAGGCGGTTACAATGTAGGCGATGAATACTTAGGTCGGGATCCTAAAAAGGGCCGCTGGCGTGACTATCATTTGTACATACAAGGTGAGGCGTGTCAGGATCTTCAACAACAATTCGTAAAAGATTGGAACACTGCCTCTAATGACTTATTGTCTCTTGAGCCATTAACTAGCAAAACACTTAAAGCAGGACCGACATCTCTCACTATGGTTACCACTGATGGCTCACACGTAATTGAGTCCATCCATGGCATGCTTGACAAAGCTGAGAAGTCCATCTTTATTGGCACGCCTTATTTTATTCCTGATAAATCACTGACTGCTAAATTGATTGATCTTGCAGAAAAAGGGATGGAGATTAACGTTCTCCTCCCTAAATACCCGGATCACCCACTTGTAAAGGACGCTGCCTATCCTTATTTCCCTGCTTTACTCCAGGCTGGTGTGCATTTTCACCAATTTTATGAGGGATTTTATCACGCCAAAGTGATTATTGTAGATGATGCTTTAATATGTATCGGCACGTCAAATTTTGATAAAAGAAGCTTCTTTATTAATAAAGAAATTAATTGCTTCATTGAGGATTCAGAATGGACACGTGACGCGAAGGCTGAGATCGAGAAGGATCTAATTGAAAGCTCTGAGCCAATTACGATGGCGCATGTTCAAAACCGCTCTTTGTGGGAAAAAACAAAAGAAAAATTGGCCACCTTAATCTCTTACTTTTTATAGGTTGAAAAGACACTAAAAAGCCCAATTCATCCTGCTTTGAAAGTGTTCTCGCTACCTTGCAGAATCCTTCCGCTGTCCCTACAGATTTAGAGGATTCTGCCTTTTTCAAACGTTAGTCTCGTCGCCATTTTCTAATAATCATCCTCCTCCCATTCTCGTTATCTGATGCAACATCTCAAAAAAAGATTCCCATTTTTAAACATTCAGCATATAATGGTGTTAACAACTTTATATAGGTATTAATTCAAGGTCTTTTGAGCGCTTATTTTTTGCTGTCACCCATGGGGTGGCAGCAATTTCTGCGTTTAAGGGGCAAATGACGATGAATGTCTTTATCAATTAGAAAGGATGATGATTACATGAAATTAGGCACATCTCTTAAAAAAGACTCACAAGTCCCTATTGATTACATGATAAAATGCTTGACCAGTGCGTTCACACATCGACAGCTAACACTGTCACTTTTAGGCGGTGCCTGTCTTCTGATCGCCATGCTCGCTGATCTGTATGAAGGGAGCCTTTGGCAATTTGTTGCGTTATTAAGTTACGTCCTCTCCTACGTAATAGGTGGGTTTTACAAAGCAAGAGAAGGGATTACAGACTTAGTGAATGAACGGGCTTTTAACGTGGAAATTTTGATGATTCTTGCTGCACTGGGGGCCGCTTCAATCGGATATTGGAACGAAGGGGCAATCTTAATTTTTATCTTTTCATTAAGTGGTGCTTTAGAAACTTACACGTGGGACAAAAGCAAAAAAGACTTGTCAAAGCTTGTAGAAATGGCTCCTTTAGAAGCGAACAAGTGGCTTAACGATGGAAGAACTATGACTGTCTCTGTCGAAGATTTAGCAATAGGTGATACGATTCTAATACGTAGTGGTGAAAGGGTTCCTGCTGATGGGAAGGTCATTCGTGGTGAAACGGTCATAGATGAAGCACCTATTACAGGAGAACCACTCTCTGTAAGTAAACAAGAAGGAGATGATGTCTATACCGGTACAATGAATGGAAGTGGCCCTATCATGGTTGAGGTGATGAAGGAAAATGCCGACACACTTTTTCAAAAAATGATCAAGCTTGTGGAGCAAGCGAAAGCTAGTCGTCCCCCTACCCAGTTATTCATTGAGAAAATAGAAGGCCCGTATGTGATAGCAGTGCTTTTAGGAATGGCCATCATGCTTGTCTTACCGCCTCTTGCTTTTAACACTCCCTTTCAAGAGACTTTTTACAAGGCAATGGTGTTTCTCGTGGTTGCCTCTCCTTGTGCCGTCGTCGCTTCTATAATGCCTGCCCTTCTCTCTGCTATATCTAATGGGGCACGGCGAGGTATCCTCATGAAAGGTGGAACATATCTAGAGCAGTTATCTAAAACAGCTGTCGTAGCCTTTGATAAAACAGGGACCATTACAGAAGGAAAGCCTAAGGTGACCAATTGGTTTTGTTCTCTTCCAGAAGATATTACGCCTTACGTGATCGCCCTTGAACAACAATCAAATCATCCTTTAGCTAAAGCTATCGTCACTTTTTGTGAAAAGAATGGTACACACCAACAGGTGACTATCTCTTCGAGTCAAGATATGACTGGGTTTGGAATAGTCGGCTCTATCGGCCAAGATCAGTGGGCAATTGGCAACTATAAATTGATGACGTCGCTTAAAAAGGAAAAAGAAACGGCCCTCACAGAAGAACTGACAGAGCTTACAAACAAGTGGGAAAACGAAGGAAAAACGCTCGTTTATATTGCTAGAAATACCCAGATAATTGGTTTAATAGCTATTAAAGATGCCATTCGTGAGGACGCACAAGAGCTTGTTAACTACCTGGAGAGCCAAGGGCTTCAAACGATTATGATCACCGGGGATCAGGAAACAACCGCACAAGCAATTGCTAAAGAAGCTGGTGTGGGCGACTGGATATCTTCCTGTTTACCTGCTGATAAAGTCAAGAAGATCACCCAGTTAAAAGAAACATATGGACCTATTGTTATGGTTGGAGATGGCGTCAATGACGCTCCTGCAATGGCTAAAGCGGATATTGGCATAGCGATGGGCTGTGGTACTGATGTGGCAATAGATACTGCCGATATGGTCCTTATGAAAAGTGAGCTAAAAAAAATAGCATTCTCTTACCAGCTCTCCAAGAAATTAAATCGCATTATTACTCAAAACCTTATTTTCTCTGTCTCTGTCATCATAGCGCTTCTCATCACTAATTTTACTCAAGGGCTCTCCCTTCCTATTGGTGTATTAGGACATGAAGGAAGTACGATTCTCGTTATCTTAAACGGTCTTCGTTTATTAAAATTTTAACTGAAAGCCTTTAGCGATATTGCAGTATAAACCGTGTTATAACTTGTTGGACAGCTGATGCCTTTTTCGTCGGGAGCTGGTGGCCAACATCATCTACTAGGACTTGTTCCACTGGCCCCGTCACGTTATTATGAAAAAGATGTCGGTAATGATGAACGTAATCATCTCTCCTGCCATAAAGGAGGAGGACAGGACAATAGATACACTCTAGTCTCTCGGTTGATTTATAGGCTAAGCCTAGCCGATAATATTCTTCAAGAACAGACGGAGACATCTTACGAATATAATGTCTTAGTTGCCGTTTTTTCTCGCTATCACGTTCATGAGCTACTGCTAATACACGGCTAATCAACGTCATTTGTTTTGCTTTAGCTGCCAGTATGCCCGCACGAAATTCGTTTCGTAATAAAAAACTATTGACTTCGGAGAACCCACCAAGCAAAATAATGCCACACACTCTGTCAGGGTAACGTATAGCCACTTCTTGAACAATAGATCCTCCATTTGAATAGCCGCAAATAAATGCCCGCTTTACTCTAGCTGCATCTAGTACCCTTATCACATCTTCGGCAAGTAGTTCCATCGAAAGGGGGGTGTCATCGTTTCCGCTTCGCCCATTCCCACGAAGATCCAAAGTTAAGACTTTAAACTTTTTTGATAGACCATTTTTTTGTCTGCGAAAAGTGACATGCCCCATCGCAGGAGGATGCACAAAAAGGAGCGGAACACCTCTCCCCTCCTTTTCAAAATATATAGCTGCTTGATGTCGATCTTTCGTCCATGGCATATGCTTTCCTCCACTCACTTTAACTGATAGAGGTAGCATGTGCTAATTTTAATTATTTATCCGAAAAATGATGCCGTCACCCATTGGAATAACTTATAACCTAAATATACACCAAATATCCCCATCACCCCTGCTAATGCTGGTGGCGCCGGAATAGGTAGTTTGATTAAGCCAAAAAGGAAACCAACAACGAGTCCTGCTACTAAAGCTAAAATAACTTCTTGCATATCCTTCACCTTCTTTTTAAAGATAACGCATCTAGCTAGAATAGTCATCCATTCATAGTGTGTATTAAAACCAACATTTATATCCTAACAGAAAGAGGTACGTACATCCAGATATTTGATGAATTTTTCTCACATTAGTCATATTTCTTTACAACTACAGTGTTAGTTTTTTGCCTAAAACGAAATAAAATGATCCTTCAATGACGACTTTAGCAGCTGTTAGCATCCACCACAATAGATTTACCACCCATCTCACTTTTGAGCCAGGCGTTTCACAACGCTTACTTGTGATAAACATACCTTGATTTTCTCATACTGTTTGCCCACCTTGAATCGTTCTTTTGTTACTTAATTGAGTCACTCAGCACATAGTTGCTCGTAAGCTTTGTCATCACAACATTTAATTCAAAAAAAACTGTTGAGATTTTTCTCAACAGCTCTTTGTAAGATACTGATAATGATTACATTTTTTCAGGTGCTTCAACACCTACAAGGGCAAGCCCGTTTCTCAATGTCAGCCTAACAGCTTCCATAAGAGATAGACGTGCATTCGTCAGTGCCTCATTTTCGTTTATGACTTTTTCAGCGTTGTAAAAGCTATGTAACGCTTGAGCAAGCTCATGCACGTAATGAGTGATGCGGTGTGGTGAACGACGGGTCGCTGCATCAGCTACCGCTTCAGGAAACTCACCTAATTTTTTCATAAGATCCTGTTCTTTTTCAGCTGTCAACAGACTTAAGTCACTTGATGACCCTGTTGTATAGCCCTTATCGATTGCCTGTCGTAGCATGCTGCAAATACGCGCATGGGCATATTGAACATAAAATACTGGGTTTTCATTGGATTGGGACTTAGCTAAGTCTAGATCGAAGTCTAAATGGGTATCAGCAGCACGCATGGCAAAGAAATAACGAGTTGCATCAATCCCTACCTCTTCCATAAGATCACGCATTGTAACCGCTTTGCCTGTTCGCTTACTCATTTTCACTTTTTCTCCATTTTCAAATAAGTTCACCATTTGAATAATTTGCACACCCAGCTGATCTTCATCATAGCCCATCGCTTGAACAGCCGCTTTCATCCGCGGAATATATCCGTGATGATCCGCTCCCCAAATATTAATTAATTCATCAAATCCACGAGAAAATTTATCTTTATGATAAGAAATATCAGGCGTTAGATACGTGTAAGAACCATCACTTTTTACAAGAACACGGTCTTTATCATCACCGTACTCAGTGGACTGGAACCAAATGGCTCCTTCCTTTTCGTACGTTTTACCCTTCTTTTTCAAATCTTCCAAGATAAGTTCTACTTTACCATCCTCGTATAACGACGTCTCAGAAAACCAGTTATCAAAATTCACTCTAAAATCAGCCAAATCCTTTTTGAGCTTGTCTAATTCACGCTTAAGACCATATTCACGGAAAAAGGCGAGTCTTTCTTCACGGTCGCTCGTTTTAAAGCGGTCATTATATGTGTCAACAATCTCTTTAGCAAAGCCGATAATGTCTTTACCTTGATAGCCATCCTCTGGCATTGCCGCATCTTCACCAAGCTCTTGAAGATAACGTGCTTCAAGGGATAATGCGAGATTATCAATTTGATTACCTGCATCATTAATGTAATATTCTCTCGCCACGTCATAACCGGCTTTTTCTAATATGTTGCATAGAGAGTCGCCAACTGCGGCCCCTCTTGCGTGTCCTAAATGAAGGGTCCCTGTTGGATTCGCGGAGACGAACTCCACTTGAATTTTCTTCCCATTCCCTACATTCGTGCTTCCAAAATCGTCTTTTTGTTCTAGCACGGTACTGACGATCTCAGTCAAATAATCTTTTTTCATAAAAAAGTTAATGAACCCTGGTCCTGCAATATCAAGTTTCTCTACAGACGCTGTTTCATAATTAAAATGAGCTACAATATCCTCCGCTATCATTTTAGGTGCTTTTTTAGCTACTCGTGCCAACTGCATCGCTAAGTTAGTCGCAAAATCGCCATGGGTTTTGTCTTTAGGTGTCTCTATAACGATCTCTGGCAGCTCTTCAATTGAAGCGAGGCCAGCTCGAACAGTAGCTTCAGCTAATTCCTTTTTTAAGCCTTCTTTCAATTGCTCCACTTGACTCATATATCTATACCTCCTTAATTTCCACGTGCATATGATAACTTCCCGTACTTGCTCCTTGCATGACTAGCCCGTACCGAAGATGAATGTCACCTTCACCCGCTATCTCATCCCAGTCATAGGTAACCTCCGATGTTGATGTCCGCATCGCCAACGGGCCATATAAGCTGTGATAGGTTCCTTCTGTTTCCGTGCCAGGGATAAACCGTTGATTCATCGTAATAGCCCCTTTTCGCTGAACGAGCATTTGGCCATCACTAAGTTTAATGGTCTGATCTGTCGTCCTCTCCTGCCCTTCCTCTCTCGGTTCTGTAAAACGCAATACAAGGATATGACCACGCTGGAATAGACGACCTGATGCCTCCATTTTATGAACCTCTTTGCGTTTCCCATCTTTAACTGTCGTATGAATGGTTATTAAGACAGTCGATCCCGTTGAAGGCATAAGCTTACATTCTCCTTTTATCTCCATTTAATAACTCTACTATTATAACGAAAATAGAACCTACCGTTCAAGCCATTTTAAAGGGATTTCGCCTTTATGACTAAAACCCGACAGACAAATGAATGAGAGTACATCGTACCTCAGTTACATGACAAACTCTCCGAAAGAAATATGGTCATAATGACTATGTCTTAGCTAACACAACGGAATCCCATCATTCAAAATAAGATAATTATGAATGTGGCCGTCCTCACTTCGGACGGTTAGTGGGCATTTCCATTCTTCTCCCACTGATTATTAATTGCGTTAATCAAGACATTAGCGGCCGTTAGCTTACGCCTAAATAGATGTCGCTCTTGCTCCTATCTTGAGCTAGAAGGTTTCGGACGGTTTTTTCTGATAAATCTAATAGATAGATTTAGTCGTTTTATTGCTCATGAAACGTCATTATGAAATTGATTCAACACACTTAAAACAGCCCTTCTAAGGCCATGGTAAGCCATAAAAGGGCTGACGGTTAAGGTTTAGGAAAACCTAACATCATTTCTCTTAAAAATTTACTTGCAGCAATCGCCGTTTTTTCAGCATGGTCATAGACTGGGGCCACTTCAACGAGGTCACAACCCACGACTGTCACTTCAGAGCCAGCAATGGCATGGATAGCCTCTAATAATTCTGTTGATGAAATCCCCCCAGCTTCTGCTGTTCCTGTGCCAGGGGCATAAGCTGGATCAAGGACATCAATATCTATCGTAACATACACGGGGCGTCCCGCTAAGCTAGGAAGCACGGCCTTCAGCGGTTCTGCTACTGTAAATTTACTCATATGCATACCCGATTCTTGAGCATAGTGGAATTCTTCTCTCATACCTGAACGGATGCCGAATGAATAAACATTCTCAGCACCAATTAACTCACACACTTTACGAATGGGTGTGGAATGGGATAGCACTTCCCCTTCGTAGGATTCCCGCAAGTCCGCATGGGCATCAATATGAATGATTGCTAAATTTGGATGTCTTTTGAAGACGGCACGCATAACAGGCCATGACACTAAGTGTTCGCCTCCAAGACCAACGATAAACTTACCATCCTCTAGCAGCTGATCTGCGTAACCTTCAATCATATCTAAACTGCGGGCTGCATTTCCAAATGGCAAAAGCATATCCCCAGCATCGTGAACAGCTAGTTCTTCTAAATGCTTATCTAAATAAACACTGTACTCTTCTAGCCCAATAGATGCTTCTCTAATACGATTAGGGCCAAAACGTGAACCTGGCCGAAAACTAACTGTATAGTCCATCGGTATCCCAAACATGACGATCTGGCTTTCTTCATATGTTTTATCCGCCATAATAAATTTTCGCCCTGAATAGCCTTCATCAAAATACATGACTCATGTCCTCCTGTTAAGCTTCCGTTAAGTCAGCTACAAATTTAGGTAATACGAAGGACGCCTTGTGGATATCTTTTGTGTAGTATTTTGTATCGATATCATGAAAGCGAAAGCGCTCCTCAGCCACATGTAACGGATCATGTTTCTTTGACCCTAACGTAAATGTCCACAATCCACTTGGATATGTGGGAATATTGGCCGTATAAAGGCGTGTGACGGGAAATGTTTCTGAGACATCACGGTACGCGTTACGAATTAAGTCTTGATGAAACCATGGATTGTCCGTTTGAGCAACGAACAAGCCGTCTTCTTTCAACGCTTTGGCAATGCCTTCATAAAACCCTTTTGTAAACAAATTCACAGCTGGTCCGACAGGTTCCGTTGAATCAACCATGATCACATCATATACGGCATCACTTTCTGCAATATGCATGAATCCATCTGCCACTTTCACCTCTACACGAGGATCATCCAATTTACCAGCAATACTCGGTAGAAACTCTTTAGAATATTCGATAACTTTACCATCAATCTCCACGAGAGTGGCTTTCTTTACTTCTGGGTGTTTGAGAATTTCACGTATCACACCACCGTCCCCACCACCTACAACGAGAACGTTTTCTGGATTCGGGTGAGTATGGAGGGGGACATGGGCTACCATTTCGTGATAGACGAATTCATCTCTTTCAGTCGTCATCACCATGCCATCCAGTAACAGCATATTGCCGAACTCTTCTGTTTCCACCATATCAAGCTGCTGATAAGGCGTTTTTTCACTGACGTACGTCCGTTTAATTTTCGCCGTTATGCCAAAATGCTCTGTCTGTTTTTCTGTAAACCAAATACTCATTTCAATCACCTCTTATCATAATGTCAACCAATTTTCTTTTGACTCATCTATCCTTTCATTCAACCTCATACATATCGTTCTTCATCTCGTTATCTCGTCAAAAAAAGACATCACGTAAATGAACCTTCAATCAGTGGACGTTTTCGTTCTTCCCCACTATTTGTAGTTGAGTGAATCAGGACTTCAACAGCCGTTAGCCCCCTCCTAAATGAATGTCGCTCTCCTCTCTATATTTGAGCCAGGAGGTTTACGGACGGTTATCTGTGATATAACGAACCTTCAATCAGTGGGCATTCGTCCTTCTCCCACTGATTGGTAGTTGAGTTTAATCAGGACATTATCGACCGTTAGCTCCATCCACCCTATATCGATTTTGCTCTTTACTCTATTTTGATCTGGGAGCTTTACGAACGGTTATCTGTGATAAAAGTAGCTCTTCTCTTTTGAAAAAACTACAGGAAAAGTATAGCCGAATTGCGCAAAAATAGAAACCATTTTCTCTTTGTTTTTTCACACGTATAACATCTAATATCGTGTGGAAAACTGTGGTAATAACGGTACAAAGAACTGACGACGACCAGCATTGTCAGAAAGAAGGAACAGAATGGAAGTTTTAACAAGAACAGCCCAGCGAAGACGCCGGCGGTTGTGGAAAAGAATACTTTGGTCAGGCTTATTAGTTATCTTTTTTGCCTTTCTTACAATGAGTGCTTTTATTTTATATATTTATAACATGGAAGCACCTTCTTTAACTGTTCCTGAAACAAGTATTGTCTATTCAGCCGACGGACAAACGATAGGGGAATTTAGTCAAGGTGAACATCGTTATTGGATTCCACTTGACCATATGGGAGAGGACATCCTCAATGCCACACTTGCCATTGAGGATAGACGCTTTTACGATCATTATGGCTTTGATCCTATTCGAATTGGACGAGCCATTCTAACTAATCTTACAACGGGTAGCAAATCTCAAGGTGCGAGTACCATTACTCAGCAATACGCTCGAAACCTTTTTTTATCACATGATAAAACGTGGGTTCGAAAGTTTAATGAGGCTCTTTATGCTCTCAGGCTTGAGCTTCATTATACGAAGGAAGAGATTTTAGAAGGCTACCTCAATACGATTTATTACGGACACGGCGCATACGGTATTGAAGCAGCTGCCAATTTATATTTTCAAAAAAATGCTGAAACATTAACGACAGCCGAAGCAGCCATGTTAGCAGGCATTCCCAAGGGACCGAGCCTCTACTCTCCTTTCGTCGATTTAAATAAAGCAACAAACAGACAACATGTCGTACTCAATGCCATGCGAGAGATGGGTGTAGCAACAGAAAAAGAAATCGAGATCTCTAAAGAAGAAGACATTCAGCTTGCCGAAGAGAGCACGATGACAGGCAAACGTATCGCTCCCTATTTTCAAGATGCCCTTCGCCAGTGGCTTGTTGAAGAGCACGACTTTGATATGACCGTTTTAGATGGTGGGGGATTAACTATTTACACAACGTTGTTAACAGATATGCAAAAAGAAGCTGAACGTCTTATTGCTAAGGAGCTTTCTTTAGATGAAGAGCTAGAAACCGCGCTCGTAGCGCTTGATCCTCGTACGGGTGATGTCCGAGCTCTCGCAGGGGGCAAAAATTATAATGAAAGCACTTTTAATCGCGCAACGCAAGCTAAACGCCACCCTGGGTCCACGCTAAAACCTTTTCTGTACTATGCCTCATTAGAACATGGGTTGAGACCTAACTCCATGTTAAAAAGTGAGGAAACAACGTTTGTTTATGACGAAGGTAGAGAAGAGTATCATCCCGGTAATTTTAACCACCGTTACGCAGATGATTATATTACGATGCTCCAAGCTCTTGCTGTCTCTGATAATATTTACGCAATGAAAACTCACTTTTTATTAGGGTTTGAAGATTTAGTGGACACGGCTGCCAAGTTTGGTATCACTAGTCAGATGTCCCCTGTTCCTTCACTTGCGCTTGGCACCAGTGACGTAGGGATTATGGAAATGACGAGTAGTTACAGCCCTTTTGCAAATGGCGGTTATCACATCACGCCTCGGTTCGTAGAGAAGATAGTCGACCGGGATGGGAATATCCTTTTCGAAGCAAAAACAGAACGCAAGCAGACGTTAGACCCAGCTTACACAGCAATCATGACGAATATGATGAAAGGGATGTTTGAACCTGATTTAGGAGCTGACTATGCGTCTGTTACCGGAGGAAGTATCGCAGACATTCTTGAAGACAGACCTGTCGCTGGAAAAAGCGGGTCGACCCAATCAGATAGCTGGATGATTGGGTTTACACCTCAACTAGTGACAGGTGTATGGACTGGCTATGACGATGCTAGAGCATTAGAAGGAGATGATGCCCAGCATTCAAAGCAAATCTGGGCACTTTTCATGAAAAATGCGTTAAAAAATGATTTAAAACTCTCTTTCCCTATTCCTGATAACGTGGTTGAAGTAAACATTAATCCTTTCAATGGCTTGTTAGCTACTGAAGACTGTCCAGTCAGCCGACCCACGCTATTTTTAAGCGGCTCCGAACCATCAGAATATTGTATAGAGCATATTGATGACACCGAAGATAACGATGGGAATAATGACGAATTACGAGAAAAGTTCCGTCAAAGAGAAGATAAGAAAAAAGAAAAATGGCTAGATAAATTATTTGACTGGGTCACACTAAATGACTAATACCATGATGATAAAAAACAGACGAAGAGAATCGAGAGAGATTCACCTTCGTCTGTTTTTTTGTCTTAGTATTTCTATGAGCATGTGGCTATAGTTTACAAAAGGAAAGGAGATCAAGCAAGACAAAATTTAGAAAATCACATATCATTCATACTTTCCCTACCTCAATTTTGTCTTTATGTTGTGCTTAGATCTTCCTTTAACTGAGCATCTGCCCGCTCCCACATACCTGCATCAAAGTCCATCAAAAATCTTTTTAATATAGCCTTTGATGTGTCATCCATGTGAGAAACGATGATTTTTCGTTTAAGCGATTTATCCATATTGTTAACGTGTTCAGGCAAGCTTTTGTACCCTCTGCGAATGTCTCTATCAACCGTCATTTCACAGCCTGTCACACCCACATATGCTGGTCCGCCGTTTACTGGTTCAACCGTTACCCACACTAGCCAGTATGGGCGGCCATTCGGCACTTCCTCTTTATCTTTTAAAAATTTAATCCCTTTTTCCACAACACTCCGGGCATGTAAAGCACCCATATCCACAAATGCCTCACCTGCTTTAACATCAACAAACACAGGGGTGATGTTGTTTAAATTTAATGTCCCAACCCCAAATCCCCCGTGACCATCAGTAGAATCATTGCTTAAAATGTTAAAGCTTTTGCTCATTTTCTTAATTTTTTCATTTTTCTCTTTATCTGCTTCATTCATGTATTATCCCTCACCTTCACCGAGTCATCATCGTTTCCTCTAGTTTATCATAGAACGTTTTTGTCATGCACAACTGGCACCCCTCCTCTCGCTTGACCCTTATCAATACGTCACCTAAAGAAGTCACATTGTCCGACAGAGGTATTGAAAGATAGGAAAATGAATGGTTAAATATAGACACACTCATGTGATGAAAGGAGCAATCAGTTATGCCAATTGTAACGATAAAAATGCTTGAAGGACGTACAGATGACCAAAAACGTGCCCTCGTGGAAAAAGTGACAGAAGCCGTCACCGAAACAACACAAGCGTCAGCAGAAAGAGTGTCTGTGGTCATCGAAGAAATGTCTCCAGCCCATTTTGGCGTTGGCGGCACACGGGCTAGTGATAAAGCTTAAACAGTCTATAAACATGAAAAAAGTGCTGTAAGACAAGCTGACTTTCTCTTGTCTCACAGTCCTTTTTTAAACGTCGTCTAAACTACAGGAACAAACCGTTCTCTTTATTGACCACCATTACTCACGTTAATAAGCCCACTGGCCGTCACTTCGCCTCTTAAGGCTTCAATTAAGTGATAGGCTTCCGCAATATCTTCCTCTGTGTAGTTTTGCTTCGCTTTTAATTTAAACACTTTTTTCGTCACGTCTTCTTTCGGTAACTCCTCAAAGAAAAGAACAGTAGATACTAATTCAAGAAATTTAGCACTTTGTTCATTGAGATGTTTCAGCACATGAGAAACATCAGGAAACTCCCCGCCTGCCACCCTCAAAAATTCAGCCCCTGCTTCCGCTAACGTATAACGATATTGTTGGTAACCGGCTTTTTGTTCCTTCACTTCGGAAATAAAGGCCAATTGGGTCATCTCCTCGACTCTCAGCGTCAACTCTTCAGAATAGGGACCATACATATGATACTGATATTTCTCGTAAAACGGCAAGCCTAGCTTTTTAGCTATGTAAATCATCTTCTGAAGCTTTTTCCGACCAACAATTTCCCCAGTTTGTTGGAATAGTGCTAAAAGCTTCGCATGTTCATTCAACACAACTATCCCTCCTGATTTAAAAGTAATGACAAAATCCGTTGTTTTTCTTCCCGAAACGGCGTGTGGTCGGTTAACAAATCTTTAGGAAAATAGAGCTTATGGTCCGTGCGTTTTTTCCCAGAAATCGCTTCTACCACATCAGATTCTCTAGACAATTCTCGCAATTCTCCATTTGGCATTAATAGATGAATCGGCAATCGTTCATCTTTCTCTCCTGGCCGATAAAAATCGTACGGTAAATCAGAGGAGGAATCGATGACAAGGTAATAGTCTGGGTTGAGCCCTATTTTTTTAAAGAGCTCTTGCAGTTCCGGCCAAATAAGCATTTGCTTACTTGGATTACATTCCACATATTTAAATAAGCGTCGGTGCATAAACCGCTGACATAGGTCGCTTAAAATTGTGTCTTTTTCATCTTCCCATGCTTGAAAATAGTAGAGGATGATGGATTCATCTAATTTCAAATAATCATTTAACGTTACCTGACCGCTAAACATCGACATGAAGTGAACGGGGGTAATCTGAAAGTCGTACCCTTCCTCAAGTAATTCTTTAGCGCGATTTAATATTTTGCAGAGGATCACTTCAGCACTTCGTGTCACGGGATGAAAGTACACTTGCCAGTACATTTGATAACGACTCATAATATAATCCTCTACGGCGTGCATACCACTATGTTTAAAGACCGCTTGATCTTCTTCAGGGCGCATCACCCGTAATATTCGTTCCATATCAAACTGGCCGTAACTGACGCCTGTGTAAAACGCATCCCGTAATAAATAATCCATTCGATCCGCATCAATTTGACTTGAAATTAAACTAACTAACAGCTTATTATCATATGTTTTGGCAATAACATCTGCTACTTTGTTTGGGAAGTCATCACCCATCTTTTTAAGGACCTCATTAATTTCCGTTTCTCCCGTAATAATGCGACGCGTCCACTGCTCATGATCCATATGAAACACTTTTTCGAACGAATGAGAAAAGGGCCCGTGTCCCACATCATGCAATAAAGCTGATGCTAAACAGACAAGACGTTCATCAGCATCCCATACCCCTTTTCGCTCTAAAATATCGACCATCCGCCGCATAATTTCATACACGCCGAGCGAATGATTAAAGCGCGTATGTTCAGCACCATGAAACGTCACATACGTCGTACCCAGTTGCCTGATACGCCTTAGTCTTTGAAACTCTTTCGTGCCAATGAGTTCCCAAATAAGTTCATCTCTTACGTGAATGTAACGATGAACTGGATCTTTAAATACTTTTTCTTCTTCGAGTTTACCATCTGGCCTAGTCATGTCGTCGGTGACCCCTTCCATGTCTAACTGTGACGTTCAGCTCTAGTTAATCTCATTTTATTATACTAGACAAGCTGTAAAATTGGCACCCGCTTCCGTCTACTAGACGCCATTTTTTAACAAGAAAAGGACTTATTCTTTAATTAATCGTAAAAAAACTGCAGGCGGCCGTGATCACTCACCCGTCTGCAGAATCGTCATTTTGAACTTTATCCCTCTCTTAAGGGACAGTAAAACCCCACTGATTGAAGCTTAGTTGTATATATCCATAACGTGGCCACACATTATTTCATTCGCTTTTTTACTTTCTCAATTAATTGATCCTCATCTGGCGCCGTTACCGGACGGTCATTGACGAATGCAAAAGCCTTTTTACGTCCCGGTCCACAGTATGATTGACACCCGATATCTATGTTCGCATCTGGATCTAATTTTTTTAACTTCGGAAGTAATGTTTTAATATTAGTGGCCTGGCAATCATCACAAATTTTAAATTCGTTTGCCATTTGACACCACGTCCTTTTTAAGTCAATCTCCTCTATGATGGTTACTGATGTATTTTACAACTTCTTGATAGTAAATTGCAATAACCTTGTTTAATCTGTTCAAAAGAAATATGATATAATTTTCTCGGTATAGCTCTTAAAATGCTATCTTTCAAGGAATGACAGAGGAGTTCAAACTATGACAAATCAACTACTTCACCGGCAACATTGGCTGTTCTATGATCAAGCTTTCTCTGGTTTAACGATGAATCCAATCCATTCTTTTGCAATGGATGATACATTATGTCAAAAAGCGGCCAATCTCCATGATACGGCATTCGCCCGGTCATGGGTTCACGACAAAACAGTTGTCCTCGGTATTCAAGATAGCCGTCTTCCTTTTATTGAACATGGTATTAGGTATCTTCAAAATGAAGGCTATGATGTGATTGTACGAAATTCAGGTGGTTTAGCAGTCGTGCTGGACCCTGGCATTTACAACTTGTCTCTTATTTTCAAAGAGGAAAAAGGACTGACAATTGATCAAGGCTACGAGATGATGGTGGGACTGACCCGTGGGCTTATCGAGGAGCTGGGTACGGACATCGTCGATGGTGAAATTAAAGAATCTTATTGCCCTGGCCGTTATGACTTAAGCGTTAACGGTCAAAAATTTGCCGGCATTTCTCAACGCCGATTACGGGGTGGGGTAGCAGTGCAAATTTATTTAGCGATGAATGGAAGCGGCTCACAACGCGCTAGTCTTATTCGCGATTTTTATAAATATGCAGTAAACAAAGCAGAGACAAAATTTAAGTATCCGCACATTTCCCCAGAAAAAATGGCGTCACTTGAAGAATTAGCAGGTTATCATTACACAGCAGAGGTGCTGAATCATCGGCTATTATTACAGCTCCAACAATTAAGCGATCGTTTAACAACTTATCAGTTGAACGAAGAAGATTGGTCTGTTTATGAAAATAACATCGCACGCATGGTCAAACGAAACGAGAAATTACCATTCCCTGATCTTTCTTAAATGGGAAGTACCTTATGACTGACCGTTGGGACATAAGTGTTTTTTATTGATAATGTCTCAACGTTTTTATGTGAACTTTAGCGTTTTAAATCAAATAATAAAATTCGAATAATGAGTATGACATTCACTTCAGGTTGCGCTTCATCCTCCAGGAGTCGCCATCTTACGTTTCAGTCACTTATTATAACAGCTAACCGTCCGTAAAACTTCGGCTCAAGCGGGAGATGACGGACGGGAAGGTCTTGATTGAAGGTTCATTCGAGAAAAAGGCTGTTTACTTTCTTAACATTTAACAACCTACCCGATCTCGGTGGATCCTTTATGTATTATGCAAATGTCTTACGGAAATTTTCCCATTCTTTATTTAAATGGTACATATCCATCACAATCCAAAACATTTCTAATAGGACTTCATCTCGATATTTCCCACGCATAGAGGTATCGATTTCTAAATACATAGATTGAATCATAACTTCAAGGAGATACATTTGTGTGACGATCTCTTGATTTCTTTCATCTTGATTTTTTTCTCTCTCACTTAACGCCTCAATTTCGTTTTTAGCGGTCTTTAAAAAGCCATTAACTTCAGCGTTAAAGTTCGTTTTTTCCATATAATCTTTATTCATCCATAGTATCATTGGCTTTTACTTCCTTTTATATTTACTGCTGATATCATATCCATAATCTCCAAGTGGTGTGCTGTTTCTTGCAGCCTTGATGCAAACTGGGATAGTCTTTGTTGTAATTCATGATTCTTTTCAAGCAACTGAGTTAAACGTGAATTATCATAACATCTATATTTCCCATCGATTAAATAGTTACTTTTAAACTCACTTATTTTATCAACTCTAGGATCACCGCACGCTGTTGTTCCAATAACATCCTTATCATATTCAATTTCCATAATACCACTTTCAGCTTTATCGATGATCCGGCGTATTTCTCCACTTATATCCTCTTCCATACTTTCATGAAGCCCTAAGGCTTTCTTCAGTTGAGGAACAATCTCACTTTCTAGCAAGTTTGCTAAATCGAGATACCGTTGCTTGTTGAATTCTATCTCTGTCCCTCCAATAGCACCGTTTGTATAAGTGAAAGGTGAGAGTTTAAAGATATCAATTAAGGACCCATCCAGCCCTCGATAAGCACCGTTTGAATGCTGTTCAATCTTTCCATTTAGAATTCTGTTAGGTAGCATTTGAAGGCTGTTCCTAAACTCAGGTCTATCATCCTTCATATGATACACCTGAAAGGGCATCCCTTCCATACTTCTACCAGACCCATCTGTATAGCGGATCATCCGTTCAATACCTGCTATTTCATCATCATAGACAAAGACATTGATATTATCATAATGCACATCATCATCAAGCATTTTACGAAATTCTTTATCTAAAGCGGTTGGATTATAGGCATTAACCTGAACATTAGGGTAAGCCATGCCTATTTGCATCGCAATTTTCCCTGCCATCGAATGCCCATCCACTGTTATTTTAGCGTCAGGGTATTTTTCAATTAAATCACCAACATATTCAATCGCTTCTTCGCTGTAATCAAACGTTCTATTGTTGAGCGTATGATGTACTGTCTGTTCCCAATCCAGTATATCCGTAAATGTTGTCCCAGGTATAACAACGACAATCTCATCTGGGTCTGATGGATCTCCTCTTGTAATTGCATTAATATGATTGCCAGTTTCAACTTCTTTTCCTCTTCCAGGCATTCCCTCCATCAAATAACTGCTACTTTCAACTTCTGCAGTTGTATTGAAGTATTGAGGGACGTCGTCAACAAATCGAATTGAATTGTCTCCTAATGCTTCTTGATATTCAACTAACATTAATTCCTCGATGTCATCAATATTAAAATTTGAGATATCATAATCTCTAACAATATTCTCTGCCTGATAACTTACCTTCATACCAATAAGCTGATGTTCGGCATCAGTAAAAGATTTTACTCTTTTCGGTTCGCCTTCCCAATTCACACATATTCACCTCACTACCTTATTATTATATCTGTTCGAAAGCCCTCAAGCTCCCTTGTTTCAAAATCCTTCACGCCAATTTCTACACGATAATCCCCTTTTGGCAATAATTCTTTTAACGTTTCTTCTATTTCTTCTGCCTTTTGACTATCAATTTCTTCTTTTTCACCTCTTATATCAATTTTTTCCAACCTAATAATTCTATCTGAATTTCCATTGATATAATCAATCAACTTATCAAATCCATCATCACTTTCACGAAAAGCTTGTATCACTTCATCTTGTATTTCGTTATCTAACCCTACGTTTGTGTGCATATATTGGTTCATGGCGTCTTGAGGTCTTAGAGGGTCTTCAATCCCTAAGCGGTGTAAATACTCTATTGCTGGTTTAAACTCTTCATATCTTGCTTGTAAATATAATTCATTAAATACCTGACGAATCATTCTTTCACTAGACTGATTCACCGTTAGGGAATCAGGATTTCCTTTTAAAACCATATAAAAATAAGGGTTTCCCCAATGCTTTATATAGACAGAAAATTCCTCTTCTCCAGTTGGAAACCGAATGGGACCGGTGATTTGTTCTATCTCCACATCATCCGGATTAAGATGATGTGACTCCAAAAAAGATCTCACATTCTCCTCAATGTCCTCTCGATGTCTCTCTGACCATTCACCTGACTGACTATTCATAAACAGACCTCCCCCTAGCATCACTAACACAAATAATGCTACTCCTGCGATAACGACTTTTTTATGTTTCAAAACAGTGCTCCTCTCGAGGCTAGAAGCCAGTAGTATATGTAACTATTTAAGGAATAATATTCCTAAATTATAAATGACCTGTAACTTCATTTTCTACAATAAAAAAGAAAATGAGTAAATGCTCCTAATTAAAGTAATAGGACTAAAGAATTGTGATAGTATTATTTTTACCAGACCAAAACATTAAAAAATCCATCCTCCTGTCAAAGAACATTACTCTCATCCGGATTTGATGGATCTCCTTTTGTAATTGCATTAATATGATTGCCAGATTCAATTTCTCTTGCCGGAATTCCCTCCATCAAATAACTGCTACTTTCAACTTCTGCAGTTGTATTGAAGTATTGAGGGACGTCGTCAACAAAGTTTATGTTGTTATTATTTAAGGCTATTCTGTAATCTTCAATTGTTTTATCAAGTATTTGAGTTATTTCAGCTTCCGTACTACTTTCATCTATATAAGAAGCATTCTCTTCTGAAATGTAGCTAATTTTCATACCTATTAGTTGATGTTCTGCATCAGTAAAAGCTTCTGTATTTTCACCTTTTACAATCAATCAACTTCAACTCCTCTTATTTTTAAATAATCGAATAATCCTTCTTCACCTACGCCAGTTGATGGATCTCTTACACCAACTTGAACATGGTAGTTAGAATGAGGAAGAATCTCCATGAGTTCTGCTTTTATTTCTTCTGCTAAAGATTCATCAATATTTTCCTTTGTTCCGTAAATAGAAATATTACTATCCAATCTGATGAATTTATCTAAATTTTCCTGTATGTATGACCTGAATTGATTTAAATCATAATTACTTTCATAAAATGCATTAATTATATCATCCTTTATCTGTTCAGACACACCAAGACTAGTTTTAAAGTATTGAATTTTCGTGTCAGTTGGACGTAAAGGGTCACTAACGCCTAGACTCTTCAAGTAGTCCATCGCCGGTTTAAAATCTTCGTACCTCTCATGTAAGTATAATTCATTAAAAAGTGAAATGATCAAATTTTTATCACTTATACTTAAAGTGTCAGGATGGCCAATTAAAGTGTGAGAAAAGAAAGGTTCTCCATGATAACGAATATCTACCCTAAATTCTTCTTCTCCAGTAGGAAATTTTATCGGCTCCCTAATTCTATCAATCTCCACTTTATCAGGATCTAGCTTATATCTTTCCACATAATTTCTAACATTCTCTTCAATGTCCTCTCGGTGTCTCTCTGACCAGTCACCTGAATTCTTATTCATAAACAGACCTCCCCCTAGCATCACTAACACGAATAATGCTATTCCTGCGATAACGACTTTTTTATGTTTCAAAACAGTGCTCCTCTCGAGGCTAGAAGCCAGTAGTATATGTAACTATTTAAGGAATAATATTCCTAAATTATAAAGCTAAACTTCAATCAGTGGGAGTTTTTGTTATCTTCCTACTATTGGTAGTTGAGTAGATTTAGGACATTAGCGTCCGTTATCTTTCGCCTATATAGATTTAGCTCTCTTCTCTATATTGAAGCGATTTTTACGGACCGGTTTCTGTGATAAAACACCCATTCTTGCTAGTGACAGAGAATGGGAAAAATAGATAGAGACAGATGAGAGGCCTCTCCGTATCAAGACCGCATTGGATGATGTTATTAACGAATTAAACCGTCTAATGGCATCAAAATCATAGAGGTTACTAGTAGTGGATAAGAAATAGTGGTCTAAAAAGGGACGCTCTTTTTCTTTATATTAATGAAGAATTATTTAACCTTAAATGTTTTAAGGATTATAGATGTTTCAGCTATCTGAAACAAGTTTCATTGCTTTTTAAAGTAAATGATGACCGTGGTCCACGTAGAATCTCGTTAAACTATTTTGTTTTTTATTGCTTCTAAATCTTCCTCTATTTGAAGTATTATCTTTTCTAAACGTTTTGACTTTTTGCACGTTAAGAAGTGCAAAAATTGACACAACCAAAGTTCACACTTAGAGGTCCCCAATCTATGTGGGTTTTCTATAATATTCATGCCATCCCTCCTATCGCCTTCGAGTATTAAATAAATTTTATCACATCGAACACACGGTTCAATATCAGTATTGTGTAACGTTTTGATTGTCTCCCCTTGGTTAACGGCACTTAATGTGAAGTGACGTTTTACAAACCTAAATTAAAAAAACAAACCTATCCGTACTGTTGATACAAATAAGTCCCCTCTTCTGCCTTTTGACGCTTCTTTTAATCTTCATAATTAAAAGTCATCATTAACCACTTTCCTCATGACAGATATAGGGCTTTCAAATCATCTATTTTTTAAGTAGAATGAACTTAGTTTATTTAAATCAAAGGTTGTGTGGAAATGACCAAAATCAAGATTAGTGTTACCTTAGGCGTTCTATTTATAATTTTATACATTGTGATTAATAGCGTGTTCGACTTTAACCGACATACTATTAGCTACCTGCCAGATGTTGATAAAACATACACGTACGAATATCCTGTTACCGATTTAACTATAGACCTAAAAGTTGAAGAACTCTCGGGAGAGAACACGGAAAAAGCCCTCTACGAGCAAATAGGGGCGGGAGGAATTTATTTAAAAGGAACAGCTACCTTTCAATCTGGTGGAGACTTGGAAATAGAATTTGGCGGAAATAACGAAGTAGATGTCTTACAATTGGTCTCTAATCACAGAAATGAAATCGTCTTGGAGAAACCCATTACAAAAGGAAAAGAATGGGAAACAGAAAGTCTTAATGCAAATTTGAGTGCCTCTGTAACGGAAACATACACTGTTATCGACGTGTTAGAAACGTTTGAAACCCCTGCTGGCAACGTCAGAAATGTAGCAGTAATAGAAAGATCCTATAGCAGTCAACAGATTAGTACCGATTACTTTTATATTGCGGAAAACATCGGGTTAATTAAGTGGGACAACCTTGTAAACGGGGAGACGGAAGAGTATAAAAGACTAATTGATATGACTGAATAAAACGAACCTCCAATCAGTGGCGTGTTATGGACGATCTGTGATAAAGCTATGCTTCAATAGCGGGGTTTTACTGCTCCTTAAGAGTGGGATAAATAAAAACAGACAACTACACAGACCTATAGAGACCCTCTCTATAGGTCTGTGCTTTCCTATTAATTATCTTCCCCTCCTATATCGCACCCTGTCATTTTGTTTCCCTTCAAGTACGTAAGCAGTTGCTATTCAAAATATTGCTCCTTTTTATCGTTATCAGTCGCTTAATTATATGATGCTCTCGTCTTGCATATCCTTCATCAAGAGATAGAAGACGAGTTAATAAACATGACCGCCTTCCAAAAATCTTATAATATTTTGAATGTTATTTTCACCAACTTTCTGTATCGATTAGTTCCATTATTTTTTTAAGATACAATTGTCTCACAATAGTAAAGCCGAGGAGTTGTAGAACCATAAAACCAGCAATCGTTTTAAGCGTAGGGCCGATAGCATCCCACACCTCATATTTCCACAAAATGACCATGACACAAATAGTCAAAATGGCGGCCACTAGAAATGGAAGAAAGAATAGGATGGCTAACTGGAGAGTCATACTTTTTCGCATTTCTCGTTCGGTTAAACCAATCTTAAACAACGCCTTATACTTCTCACTCTCATCCTGTAAATCAGTAAACACCCGAAAATATAAGAAGCTTCCTGCCGCAAAACAAAAAACGACGACAACAAATAAGCAAATAAACAAATGTAAGCTAGGCACTTGTGAGATAATGAAGTAGTCAAATGTCTTGGAATATATATAATACTCATTATCATAACTAGGAGCATTTTGTTCGACCTTTAACAGCAACCTTTCAATTTCATCCAAACTCTCTTTCCAATTGGGATAAGTAAACCCGTACATGGTAGCTTCCACCAAATCTTCTCTGAATTGTTTATAGGTTTGATCGTTTACAACGAGTAGCCTATCATTAAAAAACGTATCCTGTTTCACCTGTTGTACCTTAACCGTTTTAGATGAATCAAGTAAGTTTAGCACTTCAGGTATCGCCTGATTCCAACGAGCATTCCAATAATCGAGGTATAAAACGCCTTCATTGTCATCAAGGGTTGGAATATCGTGATTCGGAAGGTGTTTTTTTAACTCTCGTTCAGATATAACACGGAGGGGAACAAAACCTATAAAATTCTCATACGTCATGGATACGCCAATGTCCATTATTTTAAGGTCATAGTCAAATCCACTTTCTTGAAGAGTTGACTTAATTAGCTCGAGGTGTTCTGCTTCTTTTTCGTTACCCTCTATGGAATAATAATCAATTTCAAAAATCGCATTTTCCACCAATTCCACGATTTCATCTGATTGATCGGTAGCCAATACTCCCGTCGTAACAAAGGCAACGGTTGAAATAACAGTAACAATAGATAATAATCTAGTATTATCCTTTAATCGATTTGCTAAGTCAGTCGTTGTTAATAGAGAGACACCTTTTAAATAGGTGTTGTTGTTCTTCTTTAACAGATGTAAGGGCCACACACTTATCTGGTTAAAGAAAAAATAAATCCCTGATAAAATGATGAGTAGTAATAGAATGATAACGACATCATTTAAAGGCGTTAAAAACATGATTAAATAACTGATGCTAAATAAAACACTCCCCAAGAGCGATAGAGGGACCGATGGTTTAGTTGCCCTTCTTGATTTTGTTGAGCCTTGCAAAAACGCGGCAATTTTCTCCGTTCGGATAAACAAGAGAAGAATTCGCGATATAACGAAAAAAAGAGGAAGAAAAACCCCTGCAGTAAGTCCCATCGCTTTCCATGGAAGATATAGCGTTAAAGGTTCTCTCATTTCAATCATATATGCCCCCACAGCAAAGAACATTTTTGCTAGAATTGTTCCACCTACAATCCCACTGACAATGGATCCCACCCCAATAATCATATTTTCCGTAGTCAACAAAAGGTTGAGCTGTCTCTGAGAAATCCCCATGATCAGCAGAACTCCAAATTCTTTCTTGCGTGTTCGCATAAAAGCTCGTACAGAATAGAGAACGAAAAAAATTGAAAATAGATAAATAATCCATTCTGCTACTTTCATGCCACTTTGTGCTACTTTCCCGATGGTGCTACTTTCTACCGTTGGGTGAAAAACAAACATGGCAAACATATAAAAAACCATGACTGCAAAAGAACTACTGAAGTAAAAACCTAAGTAAGAACGGAGATTACGCAGCACGTTCTTAGTAGCGAGCTGATAAAAATTCATTCTCATTCCCTCCGAGCATCGACAAGACATCTATAATTTGCTGGAAGAATAGTTTTCTATTATTCCCTTTATAGATTTCATTGAACAACTCACCATCTTTAATAAAAATGACCCGCTCACAATAACTTGCGGCAATCGGATCATGCGTTACCATGAGCATGGTCATGTTCTCCTCTTCATTAACCCTAAGCATCTCTTCCAATACTGCTTGAGACGTTTTTGAATCCAAATTCCCCGTCGGTTCATCCGCTAGCAACAAATCTGGATTATGAATGATCGCTCTTGCAATCCCTGTGCGTTGTTTCTGTCCACCAGACACTTCAAATGGACGTTTGTTTAAAAGAGATGCAATTCCTAGTTTTTCAGCAATCTTTTTGACCTTTCTTTTAATGATTAAAGGGTCTTCTTTTTCTAACACTAACGGCATCATGATGTTCTCTTCTAACGTCAACGTATCGAGTAAAACAAAATCTTGGAAAACAAACCCTAACGTACGCCTCCTAAAAATGGAAAGTTGTTCCTTATTTAACTGATCAAGCTGCTGATCGTTAATAATCACATTGCCAGATGTAGGCCGTTCAAGTGTTGCAATGAGATTTAATAAAGTCGTCTTCCCTGCTCCAGATGGCCCCATAATTCCAATAAATTCACCTGACGCCACATTTAGCGATATATTGTTTAATGCTTGAAACGGCGCTTTTCCTTCATAAATCTTATGAATTTGATTCAATTTCAACACGTCTTCCATATCTGTTACCTCCATATCTTCATTTTAGATGGGGTGTAACCTTGTTGCGATTTGCTTTCCTTAAATTAACCTTACATTTTTTTAAGGTTTAAAATATACGCCAATAGAGCATGTTTCCGTCTTACTTTTAACAAATATCTACGTAGAAAAGCCTTGCTGGACACTCAGCAAGGTCTCACTTTTTATTTGCTTAAATCAATGCAAACAGTGGTTCCTTTATTTACCTCAGATGTAATAGTCATTTTGTGATCCAGTTTACCTAGGATTTCTTTCGCTAAATAAAGCCCCATTCCAGTTGATTCATGATACTTCCTCCCGTTCACACCTGTAAAATAAGGATCACATACACGCCTAACGTCTTGCTCAGGAATACCGACTCCGTAATCAGTAATCGTTAACAAGACACGTTTATTCACTTTTTCCACTTTCAAATCCACCCGGTTAGCTTTCTTTGTTGAATACTTGACAGCATTAGAGAGAATTTGTTCTATGGCAAACTTCAACCACTTCTTATCTGATAAAATGCTTCTCTCCTCGGTTTCTTTTAAATGAGGATAAACATTAAATTGAAAAAACAGTCGTTTGTTTTCTTTTATTAGTTCTTTAAGAAACGGGGCAATGGGGAACGATTCGATATGATAATCCTTTCCAAACATTGAAAGCCTAGAGGAATAAAGAACTGTTTTTAATCCTTCCTCCAATTTAAATAGTTCTTTACGCATATCCTGAAATACGGGGTCATCTTGATCCTGGATCATTAAATGAATGACCGAGATCGGTGTTTTCATTTGATGAACCCATTGATTCATAAATGTCACTCTTTCTTTAATCTCCGCTTCACTTTCGACAATTTTCCGATCTGCCTTTTCCTTTTCCTTTATTATCCGTTCATGAAGACGCTTGGAAAAATAACTAGTGCCTAAGCTTGGAATAAGCCTTGTGGTATCATCTGACGACTGAATCCAGTGATATAGCTTGTAATCCTCTATCCAGCAATACGTCAAATACCCTAGAATAAATAACAATTGAATGAAAATGCTGTATATGACATGTCCCCAAGCGTGAAATCCAATAAACCAAAAGTAGCTCCATGTAAAAACGCCTTGGGTCATGACGGCTAATAGTAATATAAAATGACTTTTCAAAAAAATCTTCATAATTTTTCTCAATCCCATGTTTTCTTTAAACGGTATCCTGCCCCGCGGACCGTTTCAATCGCATCATGAATGCCCATTTCCTTAAGCAGCTTGCGAAGTCTTGAAATGTAGACGTTTAAGGTGTTTTCATCAACAAATAAGTCCGTGTCCCACATCTTCTCCATTAACCGATCACGACTTGTTACTCGCTCTCCTCGCTCTAGCAGTAATTCAATCATGGCTGCCTCTTTCTTCGACAGCTCCTGAATGTGATCTTGAAACACGAGCTCTAGCTTTTCGGGGTAATATTTCAATCCATGCAAGTTAATCACTTTTCCACCTTGGAGTTCTGCATACTCACCTAATGTTCGACGGAGCTGACTTTTGATTTTGGCTGTGACAATTTCAAAAGAAAATGGTTTTGTGATGTAGTCATCTGCTCCATGTTCAATCGCCATAACTTGATCCATCGTACTTTCTCGAGCAGAGATAAAGATAATCGGGCAATTGGAATGTTTCCGAATTTGTCTACACCAATAAAAACCATCATAATAGGGTAGGTTAATATCGAGCAACACAAGATCCGGAGTGACCTTCAAGAAGTCACCCAATACCTCTTTAAAATCCGTTACTAAATAGCTATCATAGCCAAATTTCGTTATATGATCCGACACAAACGTTCTCAAATCCTCATTATCTTCTACAATTAATATCGTTGCCATGAAGGTTTTTCCTTTCTTACTAAGGTGTACTCATTTCCCACAGTACCTGTTTCAACGGCCCTTTTCATGAGAGAAGATTATGAAGACAACCTTAATCACCATTTCCCCCCCCCCAGTAAACACACTGCGTATAGGATTCTAGACCTAAATTTCTTTTATTATAACGTAATTCTATTATGTAAGTAATCGTCAAATAATCCCTAATCATGTCAATCTCATAAAATAACAAGCAGATATAGAAACTATTTTCCTCTTGTCCTCCTTAAGGGTCATCTACTCCCCCAGAGCGATTATACTAAAATATCCTTGTTTTCTTACAAAAATGTAAGCTTCATTTAAGAATAACCAATCGCAAAAATGATAGGACCTCATTAAGATAAAAATAGAGAACAGATTGAGAGAATTTATTTGAAAAAACTATGAAAACACAGTGATAAGCTGAAGATACTAGCGAAAACGCCGACGTTTTTTAACAAATATAGTAGATTTTTACGCACAGACACGTTATAAAACACCCCTTCAATCAGTTGAGTTTTCGTTTTTCTCCCACTAATAGTAGTTGAGTGAATCAGGACATTAGCGGCCGTTCTCCCCTATCTAGACATCTGTGATAAATGTCATCCTTTTAGAGAAAGAAGGAAAAGTTATGAATATTGGACTATTTACCGATACGTATCATCCACAAATCAATGGCGTTGTGACGTCAATTAATCTATTAGAAAAGGAATTGGCAAGACGTGGTCATAACGTATACATTTTTACATCAACTGACCCGCATGCCGACATAAAAGCAGAGAAAGGCAGAGTCTATCGTTTTTCAAGTTTGCCGTTCATCTTTTTCAAGGAAAGGCGGCTTGCCGTTGCCGGATTATTCAAGCTAGCAAGACTCGTGAATCGGCTCGACATTGATGTTATTCATACTCATACAGAATTTTCATTAGGCCTGATGGGGGTTTTTGCTTCTAGAAAATACGATTTACCAATCGTACACACCTATCACACGATGTATGAGGACTACTTGCATTATATTGGCAATGGGAAGTTCGTAAAGCCGTCCACAGTAAGGAAAGTAAGCAAATTTTATTGCAATAAGATGGACAAAACGATCGTTCCGTCCGAGAAAGTACAAACCGTTTTAGAAAATTATGGTGTCAACAACGACATTAAGGTCATACCCACAGGGACAGATTTTCATCAATTTAAACTAAAAAAGCAACAACTGCCCGAGGTAGATCAGTTAAAAGAGCAATTAGGTATCCATGAAGGCCCCATTTTATTATCTGTCGGCCGCTTATCTCAGGAGAAAAACGTCGAGACAATTTTGCAGGCAATGCCAGCAATTCTAAATGAACACCCTGCCGCTAAGCTTGTCATTGTTGGTGACGGACCGATGAAAAAGCAATTAACGGATCTTGCACACACCCTTCAAATTGAAAGCTCTATTGTCATTACTGGGGCTGTTCCATGGCAAGAAGTGAATAACTATTACCAACTAGGGGATTTGTTTATTAGTGCCTCCACATCCGAAACACAGGGACTGACCTTGTCAGAAGCCATCGCTTCGAAAACGCCGGTGGTGGCAAAGGCCGATCCCAGTCTAGACGCCTTAGTAACTGACGGAGAATCGGGATTTGTCTATCAAACAAACGAAGGTTTAGCCGATGCCGTCATTCATGCTCTATCTGATGAAGTTTATTTAAAAAGAATGGCTGTTACAGCATTTGAAAGAAGTCAATGTTTATCTGTCGCCAACTTCGGCAACAACATCTTGGACGTGTACCGGGAAGTCGTGACAGCAAAAAACCAACTGTATAAACAGTCATCAAGACTAACGGGACACAGACGTTGGATGCGCTCTCTGTTTATGATCGGAAAATAATAAAACAAGAAGAAGGCAGGAACTATAATGCTAAAACTTAATATGATGTCATCAGCAGAAAAAGTAAAAGGTCAAGGAGTGGCTTCCGCCTACAAAGAACTTACTAATTTACTTGCCAATTATGAGAAGACTTATTACTTAACAATTAATAAGAATACCTCTGCAGATATTACCCATTATCATACAGTCGATTTCCCGTTTTACTTGTCTACGTTTGGGAACAAAAAGAGGGGAACGAAAGTGGGATATGTGCACTTTGTTCCAGAGACGTTAGAGGGTAGCTTGAAACTTCCTCTTGGAACAAAATCCTTATTTAGCCGATATTTAATATCATTTTACAAGCGGATGGATTGGCTGGTCGTCGTCAACCCCCTATTTATCCCGAAGCTTGAAGCGTACGGTATTAAAAAAGAAAAAATAAAATACATTCCTAATTTTGTCTCCAATAAAACGTTTCATCCCATTGAGAAAAAGGACAAAATAGCCAAACGTAAAAAGTACGGAATAGCAGAAAATGCCTTTGTCGTTATGGGAGCGGGACAAGTACAGCATCGAAAAGGCATACTGGATTTTATCAAAGTCGCTGATTATTTACCAGATGTTCACTTTATATGGGCAGGCGGGTTTTCTTTCGGAAAAATTACCGCGGGTTACAAGGAATTAAAGAAGATCTATGACAATCCTCCAGCTAATGTCACATTCACTGGCATCATCGACCGCTCAACCATGAGCGATTACTATAACTTGTCAGATATGCTATTTTTGCCGTCCTATAACGAGCTTTTTCCGATGACCATTCTTGAGGCAATGAGCTGCGGTCTTCCCGTTTTGATTAGAGATTTGGAATTATACACTGTCATATTAGACGGCTACTACCTTAAAGGTAATAGCAATAAAGCCTTTACTGCCGCTATTGAGCAATTAAAACATGATCCTTCCTATTATGAACAAGCACAGGAGCTTGCAACTAAAGGAGCCGCCTACTATTCCGAGGAGCGACTCTGGAAAATATGGAAAGACTTTTATCATGAGATAGCAGGAATCAAAGAAAATGAAAAAACGTCTGTTTAATATCATCCTTATCTTCACTATTAGTATTGGGTTTATTGCTTATCACTTTCGAACAGTTGACACTGCTTCCGTTTGGGAGGGATTAAAAAACGCCCATATCGGTTGGCTTTTTGGTGGTATGTTCGCTATGTTTTTGTATTGGCTGCTCGAGGCATTCATCCTCCATCGGATCTCAAGGAAAGTGACCATTCACTCAACTATCGGGGAAGCATTTAGAATCACTTTGGTAGGGCAATTTTTTAATACGATTACACCTCTTGCCACCGGCGGCCAACCGGCTCAACTGTATATACTGACGAAAAACGGAATGGATGCTGGTGCCGCAAGCTCTGTCCTTTTAATAAAACTCATTGTTTATCAAGGGATGCTCGTTGTAAATTCTCTTATCGTCTTGTTGTTCGGATACCACTATTTGCTTAACGGATCGCTTCCAAAAATGAGTGTGTTAATTTTGATGGGATTTACTCTTAACACGCTTTTTATTGTGGCTTTAATAGTGGTAGGAAAAAACAAGAAAATAGCTTCTTTAATCGTTCACTTTCTATTAAAACCCGTTTCTTTTTTCACAAAGACTGAAACATATTCATCATTGAAAAATAACGTTGAGCAAAAAATGAATTTATTTCATGCAGAAAGCAAACGAATAAGTGTTGATTTGAAATTGTTGTTACAATGCAGTGTACTAACAACATTGCAATTGTGGCTGTTTTTCAGTATTCCTTATTTTGTGCTACAAGGAGTCGGTGCGGGACCGCTTGACCTTTTACAAATTATTGCGTTTCACACCTTTATCATTATGTTTTCTTCGCTAATTCCGATACCTGGCGGGAGTGGCGGTGCTGAATTAAGCTTTTCACTGTTGTTTGGTCTGATCCTTGATCCCACAACACTTGTCTTAAGCCTGTTCTTATGGCGTTTTATCACGTATTACAGCTGTATTTTGTTCGGGTCCATTTCCTTGATGGTTAAAAAGAAGGAGAAAGCTCAAGACTTTGGAAAAACTACCAGGGGCGTTGAGATGAATCCTCATCGGTAGATCTACCCCCCTCCTATTCGAGGGGGAGCTCTATTTTTGGGTAAAACGATACTAAAATGTATGTTCCACCATACAAGACCTCCTGTTATTTTGGGTCATAATGAGGGTTCTTTTAACAACCTAGATGTTCCTTCTATATCCCATCCCTAACAGACAAAAGAATAATAACTATATATTTTCATAAATGACTTATTTTCCTTTAACGAAAGTTTAAAATGGTTTATGATAACAAATAAAGATTTGCTAGATTTCCTTTTCTGGGAAAGGAGTTCCTCGTAGATAAAGTTACCATGACCCTCTCTCCAATTTTAAACTTTAATGAGGAGATACATCTAATGAAAAGAATAGGACTTTTTCTTCAGTTTTAGTTTATATTACGTCTCTATTTATAACGATATCACTAGAAAAGCAGTCAATTTTAACCTTTTACATTTGTTATTTTTTTGATACTGTAAGTCTAGGTTGATATTTGTATTATTTAGGAGATTAACCATGACGAAACTTCACGTATTAAAAAAAGGGATTGAATATAAAAGAAAAGAAATGGTTGCGTCAGGACTAGCCAATGGTTTTACCAATCATATGACGTTAAAACACAGTCATGAATTAGATAAACTTATCCTCGAATACCAAAAAAGGATAAATACAGATAAAAAACCGTAACGATAAGCAACTATCGTGTTTTATGATAAAATCACCTGAAAAATGTAAATTTATTTTTGTTGCAATTCTACTTCCCCTACCACCGCCACTACCATGATCGCATTCTCTCACCGCTGTATGCCATTTACCACTATATTTAAAAAACCATGATTCATAAAGCTAAGCTTCAATCAGGGGGAGTTTCCCTTCATCCCCACTGATTGTTAGTTTAACTTATCCGACCTTTAGGGGCAGTTTATCCCCCATCTTAACTTTTCGATCTTCTTAAGTTTTCAGGTGAAGGTTTTACTGCCCTTTAGAGTGGGATAAATTTAGATCATGGTAATTTGCACTAGGATGCTTAAAAAGTTATATTATCTTTCACTAGCTAGAAGTATCCCGACGAAAACCAGTTTTTTCAGCCTTTTGAAAACATGTTTCAACAACTATATAAAAATAGTCATCCTTAAATAGCATATTTTTCCCTATTATTATCTCTCATCATTGGGCTTTTTTCTTCACGCCTGCTTGTGAACTTGGTTTCTTTGTTGTGCCTTGCTTCCCTGTTTTCTTTTTGTTTTTATCAATAGATGCCTGTAATGCAGACATGAGGTCGGTCACATTTGATGCTGCTGGTGCTGGCTTCCCAGTGGTCTCTACCGTCTTTTCTCCTGCCCGTTTCTGTTCAATCACATCAAGCAAGGCGTTGCGATAATCATCTTGATATTTTTCTGGGTCAAATGGGGTTGTCAGTTGCTTAATAAGCATGAGCGCTGTATCCAGTTCCTTTTTTGTAATTTGTTGATTGTCAGGGATGGCGACCTCTCCAGCATTACGAACTTCATCAGGAAAATGAATCGTCTCCATCACCAATGTGTTTTGATAAACACGGACGATGGCCAATTGCTCTTTTGACCGAATAATGATTTTAGCGACACCTATCTTTCCTGATTCTTCTAATGATTGCCTTAATAGCACGTACGCTTTTCCCCCACCGGTATCCGGTGCAAGAAAGTAGCTTTTGTCAAAATAAATAGGATCTATTTCTTCTAATTTAACGAAATCGATAATCTCGACTGCTTTATCTTCACTTTCTTTCCGTAAGCTTTGTAAATCCTCATCATCAAGAACAACAAATTTGTTTTTTTCATATTCGTATGCTTTGACAATATCCTCGTTTGCCACTTCCTTTTCACATCTGCTACATACTTTTTCATAAGAAATCGGCGTATGGCATTCTTTATGAAGTTGTCTTAATTTGATGTCTTTATTTTCTGTTGCAGCATGAAGCTTAACTGGAATATTGACTAAACCAAAGCTGATCGTTCCTTTCCACATCGTATGCATGACATCACCTGTTTTTAGTTACTATCCTGCTAATTTTTTGGTGGGATTATGCAGGCGATTTTTGGCTAAAATATTGACAGTTATCTGAGAGGAGGGAGATGACATGATACCAATGCGTTTAACGCCTGCCACACAGTTACCTGAAGGTGATGATTGGCAGTATGAAGTGAAATATGATGGTTTTCGCTGTCTTCTTCTTATAGACACAAATAGCGTGCAATTATTAAGCAAAACTGGCAAGGTTTTAAACCCTGCCTTTCCCGAGATTGAAGCCTTTATCCAGCAGCTTACAAATGCTTTACAGCCGTATGTCCCCCTTCAACTTGATGGTGAATTAGTCCATTTAGTGAATAGCTATAAAAGTCATTTTTCTACCGTGCAAAAAAGGAGCAGAATGAAGAAAGTAACAGCGATTGAGCAATTAGCAACGACACTTCCTTGCCACCTTGTTGTGTTTGATTTACTAAAAATCAATGGGACATCTCTGTTAACAATACCTTTACAGCAACGACAGAAGCAATTATCTCTCTTGTTTAAGACACTCGACCTTCCATTATCCGTTATACCCGAAGACAGCCGTTACCTTCAGTACATTAATCCTTCTACGTCAATGGACCGTCTCTGGGACAAGATCGTTCAATTTAATGGAGAAGGGCTCATCGCTAAAAAGGCCGCATCGTCATACAAAGAAGGCGTCAGAAGTAAACAATGGTTAAAAAAGAAATTCTGGCGATTGATCAATGTGATCTTATTAGAGTATAACGAACTTAATGGTTATTTCCAGGGAGCAGTCTACAGGGAGGATACGTTAACCCCAATTGTTGATGTGAAACACGGCTTTAGTGATAAAGAGCGTCAAACACTTATATCCATTTTTACACAAAACGGACAACGGATGACTTCTACTACTTGGCAACTGACACCTTCGATTTGTGTAAGCGTTGGGTGCATTGATTTTGACGGTTCCCACTTGCGTGAGCCCCGTTTTTCATCGTTTCTATTAGAGGAACACCCTGATCACTGCACGTGGGAGCAGATGCAGAGACAACTTTATCCACTCCCCTCTCCTGTGGTGATCACACATCGTGACAAACCAATTTGGCCAAACTGTCACATGACAAAAGACGATTACCTGATCTTCTTACAACAAGTCGGCCCGTCCATGCTTCCTTTTCTGCACAACCGCTTGCTGACAGTTATCCGCTATCCACACGGTGTAGACGGTGACGCTTTTTATCAAAAAAACATTCCTGACTACGCCCCTGACTTCGTTAACACCACTCAAGAAGATGATATAACGTATATCACATGTAATAGCATGGACACCCTTCTTTGGTTAGGAAATCAGCTCGCTTTAGAATTTCACATTCCATTTCAGCCTTACACGGAACGTAAACCAACTGAAATCGTTTTGGACTTGGATCCACCTTCAGTTAACCATTTTCCGTTAGCCATTGAAGCCGCCCAACGCTTTAGAGCGATATTCAATGAGTGTCATATTACTTCCTTCATTAAGACATCTGGCCGAAAAGGGTTGCAACTGTATATTCCATTACCAAAGGGGAGGTTTTCATATGATGAGACTCGCACAGTCACCTCTTTCCTCTGTCATTTTCTATGTGAGCAGGACCCCTCCCTATTCACGACTGAGCGTTTGAAAAAGAACCGAGGCGAGCGCTTATACCTCGATTATTTACAGCATGATGCCGGAAAAACACTCATTGCCCCTTACTCACCAAGAGGTGAAAAAGAAGGAACGGTGTCTGTTCCACTCTATTGGGAAGAAGTTAATGAGGATCTTTCCCCCTCTCACTTTACCGTTAAGAACGTCGCTGATCGCCTTTTACAAAAGGGAGACCCTTTTAGATTTATGTATGAGACTACGAATGAATCTGCCCTTGAGACTCTTCTAAGCCGGTTAAGAGAGTAGAACAGTTCTCTCCCAATAAACACCACTACACTTTTCACCTTAAATAATGTAAAGCTAATTGAGCAGTCACAAGCTGTATTAGAGAATTGGTTAAACATATACTCCCCTTTTCAGTAGTAAAAAGCGTGCCATATTTTTTCTCATAGCAGTCTAAGCAAATAACACAACAAGACCCTCTCATAAGCAACTGCTTATGAGAGGGCCCTGACTACCATAGTTATTAGTTGATGCCTTGCATAGCTGTGATGAGTGCAAGCTTATAAACATCTTCTGTATTACAACCTCGGGACAAATCATTTACTGGCTTATTCAGGCCTTGTAAAATTGGTCCGATCGCTTCAAAATTCCCAAGGCGTTGTGCTAACTTATAGCCAATATTACCTGCTTCTAAACTAGGGAATATAAATGTATTTGCTTGTCCATTTAAAGGAGAATCTGGCGCTTTCTTAGCCGCAACAGTTGGCACAAAGGCTGCATCAAACTGAAACTCTCCATCTAATGTAAGTTCTGGCGCTTTTTCTTTAGCTAACGCCGTCGCCTCGATGACTTTTTCTGTTTCTGGACTTACCGCTGAACCTTTTGTCGAGAAACTGAGCATCGCAACTTTAGGGTCAATTCCGAACACTTTAGCGGTTTTAGCTGCTTCAATAGCCGTTTCCGCTAAGTCATTGCTATCAGGCGCAATATTAATGGCGCAGTCGCCAAATATATAGCGTTCTTCTCCTTTAACCATGACAAACACACCTGACGTCTTTTTTACGTCAGCTTTCGTTTTTATAATTTGTAGAGCCGGTCTCACCGTATCACCTGTTGAATGGACTGCGCCGCTCACAAGACCAGAAGCCTTATCTGTATAGACGAGCATAGTACCAAAGTAATTAGGTGTTTTTAAGATTTTTTCTGCTTCTTCTTTCGTATTTTTTCCTTTTCTACGTTCCACAAAAGCGTCTACTAAATCACTAAAGCCTGGGTATGTTTCAGGATCATAAATCGTTAAGTCTGAGACATCTATATTGTGTACCTCAGCTTTCGCCTTTATCTCATCTTCATTTCCTATTAATACAGGATTTAATATGCCATCCTTTTTCAACCTCACCGTCGCTTCAAGTATGCGCTCATCCGTTCCCTCAGGAAATACGATAGAAGGGTTGGCTTTTTTTACTTTTTCTTGTATAGCTGTAAACATATCGCTCACAGGAATTCCTCCTTTATGACTCACTATCTATTAGCATACTCCTTCTGGAGAAAAAAATAAATTAATGGGACCGCTTGCTATTAAAAGTTTTAATTTTCTGAACACAATTAAGTCTTATTTTACCGTTTCCCCCTTAAATTCAAACCTTGTAATTTTTCATATTAAACGAACCTTCAATCAATGGACGTTTTCGTTATTCCCCTAATTAATTGGAAGTTTAGTGAATCAGGACAAGAGCCTACTAGCTTAATCCCCCGTCTATGCCATCCATTTTTTTAATCCCACTGTTTTATCGGTTAGTCTCCTTCAATTATTTACCCAATTCTTAATTAACTTACTTTGACTGGCATGATATTAATCTTGCAACCGCATTCATTTATTTAGTATAATGAATGAGCATTCACTCATTTATATCTTATTTAGGAGGTTAAATATGAACTGTGAGGCGCTATTTCAACCGTTGCAAATTCGTTCTTTGACTTTAAAAAATCGTGTCATCATGGGATCGATGCATGTCGGTCTTGAAGGACTGGAGAATGGATTGGAAAAGTTAACAGCTTTCTACGAAAAGCGTGCTACCCATGACGTTGGCTTAATCGTGACAGGTGGCGCGGCAGTGAATGCTGTAGGAAGTGGAGGCCCTGATTTTATGTCTATCTATGATGACGATGATATTGAGCGATGGGCACACTTAACCCAAGCTATTCATAAAGTAGGTGGAGCGATCGCACTTCAATTATTTCACGCAGGTCGTTACGCCTATAAGGATGTAATAGGTCAATCACCTGTTGCCCCTTCCCCTCTCAAATCACCAATTAACCCTGACACCCCTGAAGAATTATCTCACGAGGACATCGAACAAACCATTAGTGACTTTGCTACTGGGGCTTGGCGTGCAAAAGAGGCTGGTTTTGATGCGGTGGAAATCATGGGCTCTGAAGGCTATTTAATCAATCAATTCGTTTCACCGGTGACAAATAAGCGCACGGATCAATGGGGAGGTTCCCTTAAAAAACGATTAGCATTTCCCACTAAAATCGTGACAGCTGTTCGCGATATGGTAGGGGCTCATTATCCGGTTTTTTTCCGATTGTCAGGACTTGATCTTATTGATAACAGCACAACAGAAGTAGAGACCATACAATGGGCGCAAGCGATGGAAGAAGCCGGTGCCGATGTGCTTAATGTGGGTATCGGTTGGCACGAATCGCAGGTTCCTACTATATCAATGAAAGTTCCAAGAATGCACTTCCTGCCAGTTGCTGAAAGGATTGCCGAGGCCGTATCCATTCCCGTTGTAGCTAGCAATCGAATTAACGATCCACAAGATGCTGCTGCTATTATTCAGAAAGGAAAAATAGAGCTTATTTCCATGGCTCGTCCTTTTCTTGCAGACCCTGCTCTCCTCTCCAAAGCTAAAATAGGACGTTTCAGTGATATTAATACATGTATCGCTTGTAATCAAGCCTGCCTCGATCATGTTTTTGAAGGCAAAACGGCCTCTTGCCTTGTCAACCCAGAAGCCGGCCGGGAGACGGAGCTGCATATGAAACCAGCGACTAAACGTAAGCGCCTTCTCATCATTGGCGCTGGGCCAGCAGGACTGGAGGCCGCACGGGTTGCTGCTAAACGAGGCCATCACGTGATTTTAGCTGATGACAAACCTTATATTGGGGGACAATTGAACTTTGCTAAGCTCATTCCTGGTAAGCAGGAATTTAACGAAACACTTCGTTATTACAAAACACAGCTGGACCAATTAAATGTTGAACTGCACCTTAACACTCACGTGGACAACAACTCACCTCTATTAAAGGACGCAGATGAGATCATCGCTGCCACCGGAATTATTCCTCGAAAACCACACATTAAAGGCATTGATGACCAGCCTACCCCTAGCTATAGAGATCTTTTTGAAGGTCGTATTGTCCCCTATCATCATGTCACCATTATTGGAGGTGGAGGTATTGCCTGTGACTTAGCTTTGTTCCTAAAAGATAAAGGTGTTGAAACAATTACTCTTCTACAGCGAAGTACTAAATTCGCTAGAGGTACCGGTAAAACAACGCGTTGGGCTACGTTAAAGGAGCTCAAACAAGCAGGTGTGAATATGATTGGCGGAATTTCAACGTATGATGCCATGACGGCCGACTCTATCACCTTTACTATAGAAAATAAACAACACACCTTATCCGATACGATGATCGCTCTAGCTGCTGGCCAGCTACCAAATGACGGAGTTTCTTTGCAAGAATCATCACTAGAGAAGCCTTTTTATGTGATTGGAGGTGCTAAAAATGCTCAAGGGCTTGATGCCAAAAATGCTATTTACGAAGGAACTCTTTTAGGGCGATCACTTTAGTTTCTTGTCTAGCTCATCATCAGAAGGTTAGCTCTAAAATTAATAATTCATTTAGGAGGAAACCAATGGAAACCATTCTTTATCATATTGAAAATGGTGTCGCCACCATAACACTGAATAGACCAGAGGTAAAAAATGCTCTCAATGAAACAATGCATAAGGAGTTATATCATGTTTGGGACCAGGCAAGTACTAGTGATAAGGTAAAAGTCATCGTTCTTACTGGGGCCAAAAATGCTTTTTCAAGTGGTGCCGATTTAAAAAGTATCCCTACAGAAACACTAAAGAACTTTAATCACAGTGACTATCTGAAACGGACCTTTAATCAACTCATTCCTCTGATCGATAACACGGACAAACCAACGATAGCTTATATTAACGGTGTAGCCGTAGGTGCAGGACTTAGCCTTACTCTTGCATGTGATTTTAGATTTGCAAGCGCTGATGCTAAGCTAGCCCTTAGCTTTTTAAAGATAGGGCTCGCCCCCGATGCCGGCACCTCCTATTACCTTCCACGCATTCTCGGTCTAGGTAAAGCCATTGAACTTGGGATCGGGGAACCCATTACAGCTGAAGAAGCCCATCGGATTGGTCTTATCTATCAAATTGGTGAACCCTATGAGTTTATTGAGAAAATTAAACAAGTGCCACAACCTGCTTATAGTGCGATGACATCCATGATGAAAAATGGCCTTAATGGTTCCTTACAAGACGTGCTAGATCGTGAAGCAGAGTACCAGTACATGGCTGGAAAGTCTCAAGCCCATAGTGATGCCATTAACGCTTTTTTAAAGAAATCACGATAATAAGCTTCACATATATAACACAACATTAGTGTTGAAACGGATAAGGTGTCCCTTTGACATCCTATCCGTTTTAAACTTGCCTCTTCGTCCTGTTTGGTAAGCATGTGTCTTATCGAGCAAGCTGTTTGGCAATCACTATACACCTTTGTATAATATGAAGTGTAAGATAGATTACGGCACGATATAAAAAGAACAGGAGTGACGAGATATGGCAGAGCCGGCTAAAACATTAGATGGATGGTATGTGCTACACGATTTCCGTAAAATTAACTGGACAGACTGGAAAAAAGTATCGTCAGAAGAACGAGAATCGATTATGGCGGAGTTTTTAACTCTTTTAAAAAAGTGGGATGACGCACAGGCGTCTTTTGAAGGGAGTCACACATTATACTCCATTCTTGGGCAAAAAGCAGATCTCATGATTATGGTCCTTCGCCCAACAATGGATGAACTTATTGAGATTGAAACAGCGTTTAATAAAACACGACTTGCAGAATTTACGATTCCTACTTATTCATACGTATCCGTTGTTGAATTAAGTAACTACTTACCATCAGATAAAGATCCTGAACAGGATCCTGAAATTCAAGCCCGCTTAAAACCCATCTTGCCGAAGTGGGAATATGTTTGTTTCTATCCGATGGACAAGCGTCGTAATGGAAACGATAATTGGTATATGCTATCCATGGAAGAGCGTCAATCGTTGATGAGAAGCCACGGTATGATTGGAAGAAGTTATGCCGGCAAAGTACGACAAATCATTTCCGGTTCAGTCGGCTTTGACGATTGGGAATGGGGAGTCACCTTATTCGCCCATGATGTCTTGCAATTTAAGAAGCTCGTATATGAAATGCGCTTTGATGAAGTGAGTGCCCGTTATGGTGAATTTGGCTCTTTTTATGTTGGCACACTTCTTGAAGAGGACGCCATCAAACAATACCTTTACGTCTAACAGACATCCTGTCCCCAAAATCCAGTTCACTCTTGGTTTGGGGATTTTTTAGTCTTCTTATTTTTCTTTCTTGCTCTCCCTCCTCCCCCCTTTTGAGATGTGCCCCGTAAACCGACAAATAAAAAAACAGCACATCCTCCTTCTCTCATATATTCATAAAATGAACCCTCAATCAGTGGATATTTTTGTTTTTCTCTCACTAATTGGTAATGGCGTCATTCAGGATATTATCGGACGTTAGCCAGACTATATAGATTTACTTCTCCTCTCTATTTTGACCAGTGAGCTTTACGGGCAGCTGCGATAAATATGATTTTTTTCAAAATAGCATGATCTACAGTGTATTTATAGGCATAGGTCTATCATGTCGTACATACAATGGCATTAGTATGAATCAGCCTTATATGCAGGCAACCAAGCCGCAGTTTTAAAGGAGGTGTGTTGTGGCTGTTATTAAAGCACGAGAGCAAGATATTGCTGTGTTAGCCCGACTTATGCGTGCTGAAGCTGAAGGAGAAGGCGAAGCAGGAATGCTAAGTGCAGGTAATGTGATGGTTAATAGAGTGCGAGCTCGATGTCTTGATTTTGAAGATATTAATACAATTGATAGAATGGCTTACCAATCGCCTGGGGGCTTTGAGGCCGTCCAGAAGGGTTATTTCTATCAGAGTCCACGCGAAAGAGAGATTCGTCTGGCGAGAAGACTCGTACAAGGTGAACGCTTCACGCCAGGAGAATTTGATTTATGGTTTTTCCGTCCTGATGGCCCTTGTCCCGAACAATGGTGGGGACAATGGAATTCAGGTCGATATAAACTGCATTGCTTTTATAGACCGATTCCGTCTGAGTGTCCGTCTGTCTATACCACATATTAAAGGAGTGATAAAATGTTTTCTCAACAAGGCTCAACTTATCCAAGCTCAGGATTCGGCAATTACGGAGCGGACCAGCCAAGGCAACAACAGCCTAGCACGATGGCACCCATGCAACCTATGACCTCTATGCCTTATATGCAGCAACCATTCCCATTCCAGCCAGGCACTCCGATGCCACCACCGCCACAATTTATGCAGCAGCAGTTCCAACAACCTTTCTTACCTGATCAACCTGGTATGTTGCCATTAGAACAATCGTACATTGAAAACATTCTTCGTTTAAATCGAGGACGTATTGGTACTTTTTATATGACGTATGAAAATAATGAGAAATGGAATGCGAAAATATTTAAAGGTGTGATTGAAGCGGCTGGAAGAGATCATATTATTATAAGTGACCCTCAGACAGATAAACGTTATTTATTACTTATGATCAATTTAGATTATGTCACGTTTGACGATGAGATTGAATACGACTATCCATTCGACGGTGCTCAACAGCAATTAGCGACATATTCACCACGATAAAAGTAACCTTATAAAACGAACCTTCAATCAGTGGCGTTTTACGGACGCTTACCTGTGATAAATGAGTAAAAGGATGTTCCAAAAAAACGCCTCGCGCGGTTTTTAAGGGACATCCTTTATATAAATGGCATGGATAACCTCTCACGACAAACAACGTTGAAAGGATCTTCTACCCCTCACTGTTCTTCGTAGCAAAACGCCTTGTGTCACCATTATTACTCCATCCAAGCAGCCACAAATAATAGTACCCAGCCAGTGAGGAACGCCACACCACCAAGCGGTGTAATAGCACCCAATACACGAATGCCTGTTAAGCTTAACGCATAAAGACTACCTGAAAATAAGATAATTCCTACCAAGAAGGCCCAGCCTGCTCCATGAACAAGTCCAGTAGCTGATAAATAGCGTGTCAGAATAGCCACTCCTATTAAAGCAAGCGCATGGATCATGTGATACTGGACACCTGTTTGGAACGTCTCTACATAACCGTTCGCCTCCAATCGATCTTTCAGAGCATGGGCACCAAATGCCCCTAACGCTACAAATAAAAAACCATTTAAACTTCCTAATAATAGAAATAATTTCATCACACATCAGACTCTCCTTTCCATCTAAAGCTCGTCATCCATAACATACCATACGTTGGCTAAAACGTAAAAGAGACGTGCTTTTTATGCCGTCTCTTTTTTAGTAAAGCTTATCGATTCGTTATAAATACGCGAAGGGCTTCCTCAATCTGATCAGCTTCAGCTTTATTTCCACAATGAATCAGAATGTGATCTCCTTCTACATCCATTTGGACATGATGGAAGCCCTGCAAATCGAGAAAATCTGAAATATCTGTTACGTCCTCTTTCTCCGCATATAATGTATGTTGGCCAATATGCTCTCCATTAATAAAAAGGTCATACCTATCTTCTTCAAGTTTCATATCTGTGCCATTACCTGAGAAATATCTAAAAAAAACCGGTAATCCTATAAAATCATTATTACCTAACATTTTAACCATCCCCCTTCTCTTATTAGTTTGTAGGCTGGCTTCTTTCAAAAAAAATATGTATGATAGCTATTGCAGATAACTGGCTATCTCTTCTATAATCAGCATAGTAAAGCTGATGGGAGCGATACAAATGAACGAACATCTAGTTGTGACACCGTATAAAATGTCGGATTATAAAGATCTACTTCAAATTCAGAAGGAAGCTTTCCCTCCCCCTTTTCCAGAGGAGCTCTGGTGGTCAAAAGCGCATATTAACGCACATGTTAACACGTTCGCAGAAGGTGCTTTACTTGCTAAATTAAATGGTGAACCGGCTGGCTCCGCCACATCGCTTATCACGACGTATGATGGTTCGCCTCATACGTGGGAAGATATATCCGATAAAGGGTATATTCAGTCCTCACACGAGCCTAACGGTGACACACTTTACGGGATTGATTTATGTGTGAGACCAGATTTTCGTGGAAAAGGTGTAGCCAAAGCTTTGTATGACGCTCGTAAGCAACTCGTGACACAGTTAGGCTTAACACGATATGTAGCAGGGTGCCGTATTCCTGGTTACCATCGTTACTCAAATACTTTGGATGTTGAATCCTATGTCAATAACGTGGAGCAGGGCCTTATTCATGATCTTGTTCTCACATTTATGCTTCGTCAAGGACTTAAGCCGTTGCAGATTCTACCTCATTACGTAGAAGATGAGGAGTCCAAAAATTACGCTGTACTTGTAGAGTGGAAAAACCCAGCTCTCACATGAAAAAATCCGGCTGCAGGCTTTAAACTCTGCACCGGATCTTTTCTTATAAACTAATCACTATAGGCTTTTAAAAGTCAAATAAACTATCACTTGAAGGACTATCTCCCTCATCATAAATGGGATCTGTCGTGTTTTTTTTAGCGGCTCCTTGACGTAATGTCCGCTCATGCCGCCCCTCTTCCAAGTCTCCATACATCGCGTGTTTAACAGCTTCATCTGAGAGTGATGATTGGTGATTCGATTTTGTGTCGTACAGATGCAGCTCAGAATCTAAAAGTAAATCACAATACGTTTTTAATGCTTGAGCACTTTCTCGATATTGGCTTGAATTTGGAGACTGGTTAAGTGCCTGTTTCAACTTTGCCATCTCTTCATCCATTTTTTTCAGCACAAGCTTCGCTGAAATGTCCATTGTGTTCCTCCAGTCATTTATTTTCAGTTAGTGCCATAAAGGTCCTCATGTCTTTTTTGATTACGTCAATAGCCTCTTGCCAAAAGTCCGGCTTCGTTAAATCTACATGAAGATGTTTCTTCGCTAGCTCCTCGACATTGAGGCGTCCCGTGTCCCTTAGAAGGTCCACATATTTTTTTTCAAATGCTTGACCTTCTTTCTGAGCTCTTGCATAAATACCAGTACTGAATAAATAACCGAATGTATAAGGGAAATTATAGAAGGGGACACCCGTTATATGAAAATGTAATTTTGATGCCCAAAAATGGGGTGAGTACTCACTTAACCCATCACAATAAGCTTCCTCTTGAGCATCTTGCATTATTTCATTTAAACGCCCTTTGCTCACAGGGCCACTTTTGCGTTCTTCATAAAAACGTAATTCAAAAAGAAAGCGGGCGTGTATATTCATAAAGAAGGCTATAGCGCGATTTAACTTATTATCGAGTAATTGAATTTTTTCTTCATCTGTTTTAGCTTGCTGAATAGTGGCATCAGCTACGATTGTTTCAGCAAAGGTGGACGCTGTTTCAGCTACATTCATGGCGTAACGTTGTGAAAGCTGAGGCAAGTCATTCATCACATGCTGGTGATAGGCATGACCTAATTCATGAGCTAACGTCGCCACATTAGACGCCGAGCCATCATACGTCATAAAAATACGGGATTCACCACTTTCAGCGAAATTGGTGCAAAATCCTCCAGGCCGCTTTCCTTCTCTGTTTTCCGCTTCAATCCATTGATTTTCAAAAGCATGCTTTGCAAAATCACCCATTCTAGGACTAAAAGAATGGAATTGTTCAATGATTAGCGCCGCTGCCTTATCAAAACTTATGCTCGTCACCTTTTGCGATAATGGCGCCGCCACATCATACATAGCTAACTTATCAATGTTAAGTCGTTCAGCCTTTCTCTCCATATACCTTACAAAGTCACTTTTATTCTTTGTGATCGTCTCCCACATCGTATGAAGTGTCTCTTGCTTCATGCGGTTAATCTGTAACGGCTCCTTTAAAACATCTTCCCAGCCTCGAGCTGCATATGTTTCAAGCCGATAACCTCCTAAATGATTAAGTGTGTTAGAAAAGAGATCCGCTTCTTTTTCCCATGCCTGCTCATACCTATTAAACACATGCTTGCGCATCTCTCTATTTTTATCTGACATCTTATTTGCGGCCTGCCCGATAGAAAGGTGCTTTGTTTCGCCATTCTCCTCGACGGCCACTTTCAAACGGCCAACAATCACATTGTACATGTCTCCCCATGCGTGATAGCCATCTATAGAAAGGCGTTGAATAAGCCTCTCTTTATCAGCAGAAAGCTTTTCTTTCGCCTGTTCTCTCCGCTCATTCACATTAAAAAGGATCTCCTGTATTTTTTCTTGTGAAATAAAATCTTGCCACTGTGACTCACTAAAGGCTAAGAGCTGTTCATCAATCGATGTCATAATCGAGGCATATTTTGAGGAAAGTTGCTTCACTTTTCCCCCTAACAACTTTGCCTTCTCATCCGTTACGTCCTGAGCAGTGAGACAACTAATGAAAGCACTAGCTTCCCTTACTTTTTTACTTATTTTTTGTGATCTCTCTAGATACTCAACCCATAATACTGTATTGGTATTGTTTGCTTTCTTCGTGTCATCCAGTTCAGTTTGAAAAGACGTCAACGTCGCTTCAAGGCTTTTTAAATAACCCTTAAATTCCTGTGAGTGACTGCCCCCAGAAAAGATACTGTCCAAATCCCACACGTCATGATACGTTGTCGTCATAATCCTCTCTCCTCGTCTTTAAAGATTGGCATATGAAAATACCTCCAAATATGTGACTCTTTCCAAGTCGCCCGAATTGATCAGACCCCCATATATGAGCGCCATTACTTTCCTTTTGAGATATAGCTAGCTGGCAGGGGCTACATCTAACTCTTTAATAGGCTTTTTTTTGAGCAGACCAACAAACGAAATAAATAGTGGTTTCCCTATTATCTCAGTCACTTTTTCTCCTGTTTGCCATTCGTTGCGCTGTTCAGTTAGTAAAAAAGAACGGAATAAGTGCAGGAACAGCCTGTTCTGGTTTTTATCCTACACACTACGTTGTCCCTGTTCGAAAAACATGATATATTCCCTTGCCCTCGAATGACGAGCAAAGGGGTACTTCTTCCCGATAGGTTGCATCTCTTTTCATGTCATGTCCCTTAAATATTTTCTCAACTAAGTAACAGCCAATTAACCGAGTGGCTCCCCGTTTCCTACATGACCGCCCATCCTTTACATCAGTAGTTTCAATGTATCACGAATAGCTCAAAAAATGAAATAATTCACTACAGTCACGTCAAACGAACCTTCAATCAGCGGGCGTTCGGTCTTCCCCCACTGATTAATAGTTGAGTGCTCGGTTTTACTGACGATTATCTGTGACAAATAAAACAGACGTCATACTCCCTGACGTCTGTCTAACATGAAACATTCTCGATTAATGCTTATTTTGCCTCTCTACAGATGGACCATGCACTGGGATCGAAATTGTAAACACCGTGCCTTTTTCTTGTGTAGATGACACTTTTATCGTTCCTGTCATCTCTTCAATCACTCTAAAGCTCGTTGTTAAACCGAGACCGGTACCTGTCTCTTTTGTTGTAAAGAAAGGTGTCCCAAGCTTATCCATCGTATCCTTATCCATACCTTCTCCAGTGTCTTCTATTCGAATAACAATAACCTCTTCACTGTTTTCAGAATGTCCTAGTTTTGTATGGATATTCATCTGTCCACCGTCTGGCATGGCTTCGATGCCATTCTGAATTAAATTTATAAAAACCTGTTTCAGTTTATTAGAGTCTGCTTCTATATCAGGTAAAGACCCGTGTAAAAATGTTTCCGATTTAATGTGATGGCGATTCATATGTCCTTCATATAATGTTAATATATTCTCTAGCATACGATCTATATTCACCTTTGTTTTTTCCTCACAGACATTTGGATTAGCAATGTTTAAAAGCTCATTCACGATCTTTGTCACTCTATCAATTTCATCCATGACAAGTTTATAATATTTAGGGTTCATTTTGCCGTCTTGTTCATCAAACAATTTAATAAATCCTTTAATTGTTGTCAGAGGATTCCTAATTTCATGGGCAAAACCAGCTGACATCTCCCCAGCAACCTTTAATTTCTCAGAGCGAAGCAATTCTTTTTCCATTTTTCTCTTTTCTGTTAAATCATAAAAAACAATGAGTAATTCATCATGAGCATTTTCAGCACCCGGTAATGTTGTCACACTTAAAAATAATGTCTTATGACTCCCTCCACTAGGGCAATCCACTTCAAACTGTGTCACTATTTCCTCTTTATCAAGTAACTCAAACAAGTGAGATTTTTCGACTAAAGATTCAAAATGCGGGGACTCATCCATCAAGTGCTCTATTGTTTTATCAATCACATCATTTTTTGGCACGTCAAATATTTCTTCACATTTTCTATTGAACAGTGTCAACTGTTTCGTTTCTCTGTCAATGGCAATAACACCATTATCCGTCGCTTCAATCACACCTACAGCTTTCTTCTGATATGTCTCTCTCTCATCAAGCTCCATGGTCATCTGTTTAAATGTCTCATTCAGCTGATTCACTTCTTCGTAAGCATTCACAAACTGCTGGTTATCCCGGCTACCAGCTGCCATACGCTTCGTTGTTTCTATAAGGTGACCAATAGGCCTTAACAAATATTTAGATAGACCATAAGCAACGAACGTCAAAATAATTAATACCATACTGAATACGACGAGATACCCAATGAGTAATCCGTTGAGCGGCGCATACAGTTCAGATTCCTCCATGGCAATTCCCACATACCAAACATGGTCAAATCCGGGGATTGGGTGCATCGTTGAAAAAGAGTAGACTTCCCCATCCACTGTTTCAGCCACTTCATAATTATTAATTAACTCTTCCACTGTTTCACGCGGAATATTTTTCTGCTCAAAATAATTGGCTGTTAGTAGCTTTTCTCCGTCAGGGTGACCGACCACATCCCCTTCGCTATTTAGAATGAATGTGTAGCCTCCCCAGCCTGCCTCTTGCTGCTCCACAGTATAGTTTTGCAGCATATCATAGACAAAACCAAGTTTAAATGAAGGAGAGACAACGCCAATAAGCTCATCCTCCGCATTATAAATAGGCGCCGCTAAAACGAGCATAGGCTCATTTAATACCGGAGAAACATAAAGATCTGACATCGACGTTTCGCCATCTAATGCTTTTTGGAACCACTCTCTTTCACTTAAATCTTGACCAATGACAGATGTTTCTACTCCTGCTGTGACGACACCTTCTTCGTCTAACAAAATAATACTCCCGTAAATATCATGGGTATCTAAAAATGTATAAAGCTGCTCCCTTACTTCCAGTTCTGTGCTCTCTGGATCTATGAGCACAGGATTTTGAGCGAAATACGCTACATCCATGAGCTTTTCCTCAATGAATCGCTGAACTTCTTTTGTTAAACTATAACTCTGTAATGATATAAGTCGCTCTATATTATTAGTAATCTCTTGTTTTTGTAATGTATGACTGATGACGCCCACAGCCGACATAGGTATGAACGTAATAAGTATAAACACAATTAACAGTTTAGCCCTTAATGTTCGGAACATTTTGATTCCCCTAACTTCGTTCACTTTCTCTCATTGATATTCTGTATAGACTAAGTCTTGTTTAATAATACGACACTTTTCGCAATAAATCGACACCTGACTTCCTTTTAAATACGAGCTTACTCTCCTAAGAACCTTATAAACCCCCTACAGATCCGGTTTTTTAATGCCTAAAGGAGGATATACAGGTTATTTTTTGAGTCAGGTAATCAATCAAGCTGTAATAGTTTGTTTAAAAGTGATTGTTATCTCGTCAGATACAGGGGAGCTTATCCAGCGTTTCACTATGAATATAAACTTCCTACCCTTAAACCTGTTATGATTAGTGATGAATATTGAAATTAATGATTGATATAATAGGTGTACAATGCCTGTGTCCCAGCATTCTCCTGACCGGTTTCGGCAAGTTTTTCATACAACTCTTTTGCCAAGCTGAGTCCCGGCATCTTTAAACCTAGCTCCTCTGCTGATTCGATCGCAATCCGCATATCTTTAATGAAATGTTTAATATAAAAGCCCGGTTCGAAATCTCCTTTGACCATACGAGGAGCCAGTTCTGATAAAGCAAAGCTTCTTGCTGCCCCAGTTTGGATACTTTTTAATACATTATCTTGATCTAACCCAGATGTCTTTGCATAGGCCAATGCTTCACTAACTCCTAACATGGTTCCAGCTACAGCAATCTGATTCGCCATTTTTGTGTATTGGCCAGCTCCAGCCCTTCCTTGAAGTTGAATATTTTCACCAAAAAGTCGAAATAAAGGGAGAAGTGTGTCAAAAACATCCTTTTCTCCACCCACCATAATAGCCAACGTGCCTTGTTTCGCTCCCACATCTCCTCCTGAAACTGGGGCATCCATCATATGCATCTCCCGTTTACTCGCTTCCTCATACAAGCGTTGTGCAAGTGCCGGCTTTGACGTTGTCATATCAACAAGGGTAGTCCCACGAGATGCTCGGTTTAACAAGCCATCCTTACCAAGGTAGAGTTCCTCCACATCCGAGGGATAACCGACGATCGTAAATATAATAGGTGCAGACTCAGCAAGCTCCCCAGGCGTCTCGCACCAATGAGCTCCTTTATTAATAAGTTCTCTTGCTTTTTCTTTCGTACGGTTATAAATATAAAGGTCATATCCACCTTTCATTAAATGCCGAATCATACTTTTACCCATGACACCTGTGCCAATAAAACCTATACGTGGTTGAGTCATTCGTAACTACTCCCTTTCTCCTAAGGCTGTTATTCATCTCCATTACCCAAAGATCTCTGGATTTTTCCCAAATCTCAGTTCACAATTACAGGTATTAAGAAGTACCATATCCTCTTCACTTAGTTGAAAATCAAATAGGTTGGCATTTTCTTTTATTCGACTCTCCTTCACAGATTTTGGAATTGTCACAACACCTTGCTGAAGATCCCACCGCAGTAAGATTTGTGCAGGTGTTTTATCGTATTTCTCAGCAAGCTCACTGAGAATAGGATCATCAAATTTCTTACCTCTCGCCAGGGGGCTCCATGCTTCCGGCTGTATCCCCTTATCATGGCAATAACGGTGCAACTCAGGTTGTGTCAACCACGGATGATATTCTATTTGATTAACCGCTGGTATTATCCGAGCTTCATCGAGCAGCTCTTCTAAGTGATGTTTCAGAAAATTACTGACACCGATAGCTCGAACCTTTCCTTCAGTATATAACCTCTCAAGGGCACACCACGTCTCTTTATACGTGTGAGCCACAGGCCAATGAATTAAATATAAATCTAAGACATTTAATCCAAGTCTCTGCCGGCTCCGCTCAAAGGCTTCTAATGTTTCATCATAACCTTGCTCATCATTCCACACTTTTGAGGTAACAAAAATCTCTTCCCTTGGAATCCCTGATTCAGCGATAGCCTGGCCAACACCTTCTTCATTTCCATAAAAGGAAGCCGTATCAATGCTACGATATCCTATCTTCAAGGCACTTTTGACCGCTGCTTTAACTTCATCTCCTTCTGTTACTTTGTAAACTCCAAGGCCAACCCAAGGCATCTCCACACCGTTATTTAAGACTGTTTTATCTGCCAAACTATTCATGCTTATCCTCCTCACCTCGTTTAGTCACCGTAATAGGTAAGTCCCATTTAATCGATTCCTCACCGATGCGTGCCAAAAATTCATTCGTCCGTGAAAACGGTCTGCTTCCGAAAAAACCCCGATGAGCTGAGAAGGGGCTTGGATGAGGTGACGCAATTATTAAATGATGACCGTTCGTCACAAGTTCACCTTTCAGTTGGGCATGTTTCCCCCATAAAATGAATACTACTGGTCGTTCACGCTTATTCAATGCTTTAATCACTTCACTTGTAAACACTTCCCACCCTTGTCCTTGATGAGATTGCGGCGTTCTTTCCCTAACAGTTAGAACATTATTAAGGAGCAAGACACCCTGTTCTGCCCACGATTGAAGGTAGCCATGCTGTGGAATTGGACAACCTAAGTCGGCATGGAGCTCCTTAAAAATATTTTGTAATGATGGTGGCACTTTAACGCCTGGCTGTACAGAAAAACTCAGACCGTGAGCTTGACCAGGGCCATGATAAGGGTCTTGACCAATAATGACCACCTTCGTCTCCTCGTACGAAGTGGTATGTAAAGCATTAAAAATATCGTACATTGACGGATACACAGTTTGTTCCCTGTATTCCTCCTTTAAAAATGCGCGCAGCTGGAGATAATAAGGTTTCTTGAACTCGTTACCAAGTTGGTCCTTCCAATCGTTTTTAAGTGGTAGCATTTGATCACTTCTTTCATCATTTTCAACATTGTGATGACAGTCCAATGACGTTGATCACTATCAAGGTGGTCGTTAACAACTGACAGGTATCGTTCGCTTAAAGAAACATTTTAATAGGACTTTATACTCCTTTAAAAAGCTACTTACGTGTTGATTTTTTCTCTCCTAACAGACTTTAGACCCTGTCACTACACCATTTTTCTATTTACATGATAATAAAGTCGTAAGTTTTTAAATGTAGATAGAAAACTCCTCTTTTTAAAATACTGCTTTTGTGGCATAATATAAAGGACTTTAGTTTGTATACACTATTCATTATTGTGAATCTATCATCCTACATTTTTTGAAAAAGTAAGCAATACTATTGATTAATAGATTCATAGGAGGCTGTAAAATGGCAAAACTGTTAATTACTGATGACGCTGCGTTTATGAGAATGACATTAAAAAAAATGGTGACCGATGCCGGTTATGAAGTCATTGGCGAAGCTGAAAATGGCAAACAGGCGGTTGATTTATATGAAGAACACCGTCCCGACCTCGTCACAATGGATATAACGATGCCTGAAATGAATGGCATTGAGGCACTGGAGAAAATAAAATCACTTGATCCCAATGCTAAAGTCGTTATGTGTTCGGCAATGGGCCAACAAAATATGGTTGTTGACGCGATTCAAAAAGGGGCTATTGATTTTATCGTTAAACCTTTTGATGAAACACGAATCAAAGAAGCTTTAGACAAAGCGTTAGCACGATAACACGACTTAATCGCAACTGTCCCATGAGACAGTTGCGACTTTTTATTTAATTGGGATTACGCGATGTTTTTATGAAAGCACCCATTTGTCTAGAGAGATCATGACTTGTTCGTCGGCTCTCATCGTAAGAGACTTATCCTTTGGGGATGGGAAATATCTAGCACTCATAACCGCTTCCCCTCCATTGATGAATATTTCTAGCGACGAAGCATCCATAAACACATGAAGGCGTTTTAAGGAGTCTATTCTAACGTGACGCTGTTCAGTTAAATGCGTTCGCGTGTTTCTCCTTTCAAGCGTTAGCATATGACTAGCCGCATTAAAAATAAGCCGTGCCTCATTTCTGAACGTCCATTCGAAGATTCCCTTGATTTCTTCAAGACCTGTAAGAACAAATTCCATTGCTGTCTCTGCTAAATCTCCAAACGTTAGCAGGTCACTAGCAGACAAGGTTTGCGTGATGCTCTCTTGATCATGACGTAGTTTTTGAAGCTCTTTTACAGGAGTCTGCCAAAGACGTCCTTCGTGAATATGCAGTTCTCTAGGGATAGTTAAACAATGAAGCCAACCGTTTGTCACCGTCGGTTGCGTTTCTTCATCTTGTTCTGGCACTCCCATCCATGCCGTTAATAGTCGTCGTCCGTTTTCGTCCACCGTTGTTTGAGGCGCATAAAATTCAAACCCATGATCCAACTCTGCAAAATCACCATGATGGAAAATGGCGTTATCCAGATTAACTTCCCCAATAAAATAGCCTGCTTGAAACTTATTTTGATAATGAATGCCCTCTTGTTCAAGCCCTTGTGGCGAAATAATTAAAACATCCTTAGAATCTAATGAAAACAAATCAGGACATTCCCACATATATCCAAAATCAGTGATACCTCCAATGCCAGCTCCGGCAATAGCCCCTTTAAATTCCCAATCAGTTAGGTTTTTAGATGTATAGAGGACAACTCTTCCTTTCTCTTCAACCGTTTGGGCGCCTAACACCATATACCAAAGCTCGCCTTGCTTCCACACTTTCGGATCACGAAAATGAGCGGTATAACCATCTGGCAGTGATTCAATAACAGGCCCTAGTTTCGTGAAATGAGTGCCATCTGTGGATGTAGCAACGCATTGATACGAGTCACGTCTATCCTCTTCATCCTTGACATTCCCGGTATATATCAGCGTGAGAACGCCATTGTTATCAACAGCACTACCTGAATAACAGCCGTTTTTCTCGTACCATTCACTCGGTGCTAATGCAATAGGTTCCTCTTTCCAAGTGACAAGATCTTTTGATGAATAATGTCCCCAGTATTTAGAACCATGGGTCGTATCATACGGATACCATTGATAAAATAAGTGGTAAGTTCCCTTCCATTTAATCCACCCATTTGGATCATTTAACAGACCTGTCGGTGGCATTACATGAAAAATTTGTCTATACGGGTCTATTTTATCGATGTGGCGCTTTTTCTCTACCTCTTCGTAGGCTTGTTCATGCAACTTTTTTTCATTGTCTGTCATAACGATGCTGACGTCTCCTTCCATAGATCACTTTCTCATTTCATATTACGTTTATCTCATTTTACTCTCTATTATACGTCTCTTAACGGGCCGGGACAATGTCACCCATTAATTCATAAAAAATTGTTTATAATTAAGTCTTTGACTGTATTAAAACGGACCCTTCTCCTTTCAGAGCGGGCCCGCGGGTTTTATCATTTAAAATTAACATACTTTTTATTCTGCTACTTGCTAGCTAATGTTAATAGCTCTCTCTATTTGGACTTTAATTAAATGTATGATTAAACATTTTGGTTCATGTATAAGCAGTCATTTATTAATCTATTTATAACTGGAACCTATTCGTTTTTTGCTGTAATTCAGTGCTAAGGTCGTTTAGTTGTTCAGCTGTCGTTCCGACTGCTTCAATCGCCTTTGTTTGTTCCATAGAAGAAGCGGAGACTTCCTCAGCAGTTGCGGCAGCATCTTCTGAGACTTTGGAAATACTTTCGATCACACCTAGAATCTCTTCTTTCTGCTTATCCACACCTCTTAAATCTTCTGTCAGATCCGTCAATGTGTTTGTTAATATATCGATCTGTTGAATAATATCAGTGAATGATTCGTGTGTATCACTAACAGCCCGGTGCTGGTCTGCACTTATAGTATTTGCTTTCTCCATAGAGTTCTCAACTCGTTCTGTTTCTTTCTCCACTTCTATTAGATTTGCACGGATTTTTTCTGTAGCACTGATCGATTGTTCTGCTAGCTTACGTACTTCATCAGCAACAACAGCAAACCCTTTGCCATGCTCTCCTGCTCGAGCCGCTTCAATACTGGCATTGAGCGCTAACAAATTCGTTTGATCGGCAAATTGCGATATGGTATCTACTACTTGTCCAATATCATTAACTTTCATTGTTAATTCTTTAACCGCACTTGTGACATTTTCAAACTCATCTCGTGACGTTTTTGTACGTTCTTCTAATTCTTTCATCTGTTCAAACCCTTTGTCATTCACCATTTTCATATTTTGAGATACACCGTTCATCTCAGTAGTTTGGGACGTTGCACGATCCACTTGCTCCGCCAACGTTTTCATTTGGTTATTGACAGATTCAATATCTCCCGCCTGATGGGATGCCCCTTCAGCCACTTCATTAATAGCCGATGATATTTCATCACTAGTGGCTAACGTTTCTTCAGACACAGCACTTAATTCCTCTGCCATCGCTTTACATTGATTTGCCGATCCTTGAATAGACCCAATCAAGTTACGCAGCTCTTCACTCATCTCATTGACTGAGTGGGTAAGTTGATTCACTTCGTCTTTCCCCTTTACCTTCATCTTGATGGAAAAATCTCCTGCTGCTATTTTTTTAACTTGATCACTTAATTGACGAATTGGGTGTGCGAGCTTACTTGCTGCCATATAAGAGGCAATAATAGCTATAATAACTGCGATAATACCTACTATAATAAACGTATACTGCGTGTCGTTTAACTCTGAATACAAGTCACTATCACGATAAATAGACACTACCTTCCACCCGTATCCATCTACCTCCTCATAAAAGGCCGTCCTCCCTCCAGAGCTAATACTACCTGCATCTGCTTCTGATGTAGTTACAGCTGCTAAATGAGTGTCCTCAGCCATACTCTCTCCCACTTGTGACTGGTCGTGGTGAGCAATGATGATCCCTTCACTATCAATAAGTGCCAACTCACCATTGTAACCTATATCTCGTGTTTCAAGTAACGACACTAAGCCATTTAGCGAGAGGTCTATGGATTGTACACCCACTACTTGACCGCTCTCTGGGACATTGACAGCTTTTGCTACAGTGATAACCAATTCACCTGTCTCCGCATCGATATATGGATCTGTCCACACAATGTCATCCGGCTGTTCCACTGCTGCCATATACCACGGGCGCTCTGCCGCATTAAAACCTTCTGGAACCTCAATTTCTGGTGTGGAGAAAAACTCGCCACTCTCTAACCCAACATAAACAAGCTGTCCTCCTTCTTCATTTTGCATAAAGGTTTCATGGGAAGTCACTAAACTTTCCCATAGTTCAGTTGATGTCCCATTCTCCTCAAGAAAGGAGACTGTTCGCTCATCTTCTGCTAGCAACCTAGTTGAAAGACTAAATCTTTCTAAATAAGTCCTAATAAATTCATCTAAATCTTCAGCAGTAGCGCCTGCTGTACTTTCTACGCGCTCTTCAATTGATTGACTCAATTGAAAATAAATGATCAATGACGTTACAACCATAGTTACTATAATAAGTGAACTAGTGAAGATCACCAGCTTACCTTTTATTGATTGCATCATTTAAAACACCCCTTTTGTTCTAAGACTTATGATCTATTTCATATATTATTCACTATTTTCTGACTTTAAACAAGCACTTATACCTATGAATATATTATCTATATGAAATTTAACGATTTTTTTGGTAATGTAAGCACATTAATAACACATCCAACATCTGGAAGGCCTCTTTTAAATAATTTGTATCTATTATAAAGAAGCCCATTTATTCCAAAAAGCGGATAGTCTTTTCACAAAAATGTACACCAGTTCCTGCAAAAAAACTGATCATACAACTCGCCTTCTAATACTAATAAGCGATTTTATTTTGCACAACTGATCTCTCTTGTTAAAATATAAAACAAACCTTCAATCAAGACACTAACGTCCCAGTTGTCTCCATTCTCTATTTTTAAGGCGAGAGGTTTACGGACGGTTTCTGTTATGAAAGAACACCTTGAGAGGATGAACAAGAACTGATGAAAATTTATATCATACATGAAAATGACGAATGGACGGCACCATTATTAACGGCTCTAGAGGAGCTGAACACGCCTTATGAAAGTTGGCATTTACATGAAGGAACTCTCCCGCTTGATGATATACCACCAGCTGGGATTTTTTATAATCGGATGAGTGCCTCTTCACATACACGCGGCCACCGCTATGCACCAGAACTTACAAGTGCTGTGCTAACTTGGCTAGAATCTCATGGTAGAACAGTGCTAAATGACTCGCGAGCATTAAGACTTGAAGTAAGCAAAGTAGCCCAATATGAAGCCTTAAAAAAACATGGGATACGCGTCCCTAAAACAACGGCTGCCGTAGGGGTAGACGCCTTACTTAAAGCCGCTGATGAATTTGAAACACCGTTTATTACGAAGCATAACCGAGCAGGTAAAGGGCTTGGTGTGCAACGTTTCGAGCATGTAAACGACTTCAAGAAAGCAATTGAAAATCACGTTGTCGAGCCTTCAATCGATGGAATCATGCTTTTACAGCAATACATCCAAGCTCCAGACAGTTCCATTACACGCTGTGAGTTCGTAGGAGGCAAATTTTTATATGCAGTAAAAGTAGACACGTCCGAAGGGTTTGAATTGTGCCCAGCTGATGCTTGTCAAATCGGTGAACAGTTTTGTCCAGCCGATGGTACTAACAGCGACGCACCAAAAGCTAAATTTGACATCATCACTGACTTCTCTAGCCCTCTTATTGAAAAATACGAAGCATTTCTTACTGATAATGGCATCACTTTTGCGGGTATTGAACAAATTACCGATACAGACGGACAAATCTACACATATGATGTCAACACAAATACGAATTACAACCCTCAAGCAGAAGAAAAGGCCAATATTTTTGGCATGAAAGAAATTGCGGCTTATTTAAACACCGCTTTACTTGATTTAAAAAAACATAGTGCTGATAATTCAGTTTAATAGCGTATAATGATTGGGAAGCTAACATGGGTTTAGATGACACAAGGAAGGAGGATTTTACATGAAACCAATAGATCCCAAGCTTGTTCAAGAACATTTGATAAAAGTAGCAGGACAAGCGCTATATATTCATTTAGAAACGACAAATGGGGCCTATGCTACCCATAAAAATGAGGCATTTTTCTCAGCTGGCGCCTTTATTAGAAATGTACAGTTAACGTTTTTACAAGGAAAAATTACTGGTAAGGGACCTTATCGGATAGGATTGGAAACAGAGCAAGGCTGGCTATACGCAGAGGGACTTACTGAGTGGGAGTTAGATAGTAAGGGACGTCTCCTTTTAGCTGGTCATGACGCAGAGGGAAAATTAGCTGTAGCACTGCAAATGAGTGCCTCTCCATTCCCTAAATAAAATGGAAAGGAAGTGATCTTGTTGGAACAACATGTTCTCGTTGTCTTTCCTCACCCTGATGATGAAGCTTTCGGGGTTGCAGGAACTATCTTATCCCACACACAAGCAGGGACACCTGTCACATATGTTTGCTTAACACTTGGAGAAATGGGCCGAAATATGGGCCGACCTATTATAGCCAATCGTGAAACCCTCCCTTCTATTCGCAAAAAAGAATTGGAAGAAGCTGCACGATTATTAGGTATCACAGATTTAAGGCGTTTCGGGATGCGTGATAAAACGGTAGAATTCACCGACCAAATAGCTCTACAAAATCGCCTGTTCGATGTGATTGAGGAAGTTGATCCTTCCCTCATTATAACCTTTTATCCAGGGTATGCTGTTCACCCTGACCATGATGCGACAGGAGCGGCCGTTATTCAAGCTGTCCAGCGGCTACCAAAAGGATCTCGTCCTAAAGTACACGCCCTTGCCTTTTCAAACGGTTGTGAAGAGATGCTCGGAGAGCCTGATGTCATTAATGACATTACGCCATATACAGCACAAAAAATAAAGGTTATTGAAGCTCACACCTCACAGACGGCTGGTATGATTGAGGCGATGAAACAAGGTTATAAAGCAGAAGATAAAGACATAATTGAACGGTTAACAATTGAACGGTTTTGGACCTATCCAGTGGCTGAGGGAGATTAAACTACCCTCAGCAGCTTTTTTAATAAAAGCAATGTGACCCGCTCCATAATAGCTGGGAAATCAAATCTTATATGAGCAGAGCTCTCTAATAGCCGCCTTCGAGCATGCCTTATTTTAAGACACCGAAGTGATGAGACAATTAGCTTTAACAAATAAGGTCTTTAGCGCTAATCTAGCTAAATACGCATAACGACTGAAGAATGAGGTATCCTCATGACAATTCCTTTGCCTGAAACTATTCTCTCAACCGCATTCCTCGAATCTACACGTCGCCTATTTTCTTGTACGAAACATTTAAACATTGGGATGTTTCTGATGTTTATCATATTTATAAGGCAAAGAACGCCCACTTTTTTCCTCTAATAATAGCTTAACTCGCTCCGGGGATGAGACATAAAATTCAAATGTTCTATGCTTATTTCGAAACTTTGCAGTTATTTCAAGACGTTCCCCTTCAAATTCATGGCGAACAATGTGATCTGTATGAAGCACTGTCTTAATTTTTTTCCACAGTGGTACGAAAATAACAAAACGATCTGTTAACACAATAAATCCTTTACTTTCAGGTCCAATCTTTATAGCATGTATTGAAAGAAGAGGCTTTTCATTGACTATCTTTAATGATTTGACCCGTACAAATAAATGAGTGGCAGAATCGTAACCAAGCGTGCATAAAGCAGCAAGTAATAAACTGACTATGACAGGCCACACACCCTGTTGCCAGAGCATTACCGGACCAAGAAGTCCAAAAAGTAACATTGAAAGAACATATCGCAAATACCTTCCTGCAAACGGACTAGAATAGCCAACCATCCGTATCACCTCCTGAATTAACATTTAGTTACCCCACGAAGCATCCATAGACTCATAGCGATTTTAATAATTTAATATAACATACTGTATGACTTATATGAAGGAAAATGACTTATTTATTTCCTCTTTTACCATAAAACACCCTTCAATTAAGTTTTCGTACTTCTCTCACTGATTAGTAGTTGCGAGAATCAGGACATTAGCGGCCGTATATATTTTCTCTGCTCTCTATTTTGAGACGGGTATTTTACGGACAGTTATCTGTGACATATAGGTGTTAACCTAATGAATGTGAAAAAGCGGGCATAGGAAGTGAACACCTCCATCCCGCCTACATCTCACGTTATAAAAGAATAAGAAATTACCTGACAATCACCTTTTAAAACGAATCAGATCACTGTAAATAATCTCATCAGAATAATTAAGTTCATGCTGACCTCGCTTCAAGTCCTTTTCACAGTATGTGCTATCCAGCTCTGTACCATCTAAGGCATCATAGCATGTTTCTTTCGTATAAATGACCTCATCTGTCACCACATTTCCATTTCTCAGAACAGCAAAATCATCCCGGCCTTCCGCTAATAAATCTCTTCCGAACATAACATGCTCTTCTTCTGAAACGCCTAGGAGGTTCAATAGTGTAGGCATCACGTCCACATGTCCTGACACAGTGTCAATTGTTTTCGCCTCTTCTTCCATTCCTGGAATGTGAATAATGAGCGGAACTCTATTTAACTTCATGGCTTCATCCGGTGTAATGTCATAGCCGAGAAACTCAGACAGCTGGCTATAGTGACTTTCTGCAATACCATAGTGATCACCATACAACACGAATATCGTATTGTCATAGAGGCCTTGCTCCTTCATCTCATCAAATAATGTCTTGATCGCTTCGTCTGTATAACGGACCGTGGGAAAATACCGATTGAGAATATCACTATCCGAGTCATACGGATCAACAAAATGATCTTCTTCATCTAATTCATAAGGAAAGTGATTTGTTAATGTAAGCATCGTAGCAAAAAACGGTTCTGGTAATTCTTCCATATAAGCCATGGACTGCTCCATAAATGCCACATCTTTCAAACCCCATCCCACTGAGTTTTCACCTGTTACCTCATAGGATTGAATATCAAAATAATGATCATATCCTAAATTTTCGTACATAATATCCCTATTATAAAAGGTCTTGTCATTCGCATGAAAAGAAGCTGTATAGTAGCCATTATGTTGTAAAGCTCGCGGGAACGGTGTTAATTCATTATCAGAATGTGTGTGAAACACAGCACCACGCCCTAAAGGATAAAGTGAGTTGTTAATCATAAATTCGGCATCTGATGTTTTTCCTTGACCTGTTTGGTCATAAAAGTTTTCAAAATAAAAGCTATCTTCAATTAATTCATTCAAAAATGGAGTAATTTCCTCACCATTGATCGTCTCATTTATTACAAATGCCTCCACTGATTCCATCGACAGGACGACGACGTTCATGTCTTCTGCTACCCCATGATAATCAGCATTAGGCTTAACGTTATTTTCTGCCAAATGTTCATCAATCATCTCCCAATCATCACGATCAGCAAAAACCGTTTGAGATCGGGTTGTTAAATGGAGGTAAGCATCATAGACATAAAAATTATAAATTCCCATACTTTCAATAGCTGTGTCTCTATTAAATGAATGACTACGCTGTTCACCTAAATCGATCTGTCCAGCACCAACAATTGTCGCCACTACAATAGCTAATACAGCATATTTTGAACGGGTTTTCTTAAAAGACACTCGGTTGACTACAAGTGAGTCCGGTTGTTTCACCATTAAAGTAGCAATAAGCATCAAGTCCACAAAGAATAGTACGTCATACCATTGAACAAGTTCCACTATACTTGTACTTAAGTCACCCATATTTCCTCCCATCACCAGCATAGGGAGTGTAATAATATCTGAAAATTCACGATAATAAACAGCATTAGCGTAAAGAATGATCGTTAATAAGATACTCACTGAAAAATAATAGAGTCTTTGGTATTTTGCTTTAAGCAACAATCCCAAACTAAATACGACAAGTAAAAATGCCAACGGATTCAAAGCAAACACAATAGCTTCTAGAAACTGATTTATCGTTAAGTCGAAAATCAGAGTAGAGACAATAAATGTTTTTAGCCAAAGGACTCCTAGACAAAACAACATAAAACGATGTGCATTTAAAAAGCTTTTCATCTGAGGACAATCCTTTCATTCTAGTTGTATATTATCTAGGAAAAGCGACAAATACGTACAAACGTCACCTTCCTTTAAAAATGAAAATATCATTCCAATTATAAAGGGAAGAACACCTTTCATCAATTGTATTACAGCGATTTACATGCTTTTACAGATTTATCACAGATAAGCGCCCGTAAAATTTCTTGCTCAAAATAGAGAGGAGAGCTAACTCTATTTAGGCCGGAAATAACGGACGCTAATGTCCTGATTAACTCGGGCCAACAGGATGTTGGTCACACAAGCGTTTTCGCAGGACGCGAAGACGTTAGCTTGTGTTCCTTATCAGTGGGGGAAGAACTAAAATTCTCACTGATTGAAGGTTCATTTTATAGGTACGGTTAGTTAATGCCCTACCCGTTTCTTTTACACTTTAATCGTACATTTAAAATCGCTTACTCTTTTAGAGTCCCGAAGTTTCTTTCCTCTTAAAAAGCTGATAAAATTAATAAGACACTTGAAAATGGAAAGGATGACCATAATGTCTACATTTGAAGAAAAGTTAGATAAATATGCTGAATTAGCTGTCAAAATCGGTGTAAATATCCAATCTGGGCAAACACTTGTCATTAATGCTCCGTTAAGTAGCGCTGAGTTCACCCGTAAAGTCGCTCATAAGGCGTATGATGCTGGAGCAAAGCTTGTTCATGTGGAGTGGCATGATGAAGAACTAACCCGTATCCGCTTTGATAAAGCGCCAGTTGAATCTTTTAAAGAATACCCCAAATGGAAAGCAGAAGGATATGAAACAATGGCTGAAAACGGGGCAGCCTTCATGACGATAAAGTCAACAGACCCTGATCTATTGAAGGGCGTAGATAGTGAAAAAATCGCGACCCAGAATAAAGTTCAAGGTCAAGCGATGGACACATTCCGCTCATACATACAATCAGATAAGGTGAGCTGGCTCGTTATTTCTACACCATCTCCAGCTTGGGCCGCAAAAGTCTTCCCTAATGAACCTGAGGACACACAAATGGGTAAATTATGGGAAGCATTGTTTGAAGCGACACGTATTAATACTGACGACCCTGTGGCGGAATGGAAGCAACACGACAACACCTTACAAACAAAAGCTGCCTTGTTAAATAATAAAAATTACCGACAGCTGCATTTCAAATCCCCTGGGACTGACTTGACAATTGAATTGCCTAACAATCACATCTGGCTTGGCGGGGGCGGACCTACACAAGACGGGGTCCATTTCGTAGCTAACATGCCGACAGAGGAAGTGTTTACAGCACCAAAGTCCGATGGCGTAAATGGCACAGTGACTAATACGAAACCATTGAATTATGGCGGTAATGTTATTGATCATTTTACCTTAACATTCAAAGATGGAAAGGTAGTTGATTTTACGGCAGAACAAGGTGAAGAAACATTGAAACACCTATTAGAAACAGATGAAGGTGCAACACGCCTTGGGGAAGTAGCGCTCGTTCCACACAGTTCACCGATCTCTCAATCTGGCATTCTGTTTTATAACACACTGTATGATGAAAATGCTTCAAACCATATTGCCCTTGGCAGTGCCTACTCCACGTGCTTAAAAGATGGGGCTAAAATGTCAAGTGATGAGTTGCGAAAAGCTGGTTTAAACACGAGCATTACTCACGTTGATTTTATGATCGGCTCTGCTGACATGGATATTGAAGGGGTGCTAAGCGACGGAACAACAGAAGCTGTCTTTCTTAAAGGAGAATGGGCTATTTAACTTGTTGCTTAATTGTGTCTAAAATCTCGTGATATGTTTAAATACGTGATAAAAAGAACCTTTAATCAGTGGGCGACGCCTTCGTTCTCTCCCACTGGTTAGTAATTGCGTGAATTAGGACATTAGCGTCCGTCATCTTCCTCCTGAAATTTGAAGCAGACATTTTACGGACGAGTAAATCACTCGAGCTCTTCGGGATAGCGTTCTTAGAGAGCATTGATGAGTCAATAAAGAGCCTTCTCTCTTCGTATTATTCCTGTGAAGACCGCCATATAATCGATCTCACTTCACTTAAAAACAGCATGATAATAACATATGACCTTCAAATTTTCTCCTATTGAGAATAGCCAGAATGAATTATTTAGTCATAATAGTATTCTTTCCCTCTCTTTTAAGTGAAAGATCATCTCAAAAGAATATTTATTCTTTTTAGTGGTTGATTTAGTCATCATTATACATTAAAATTAATTTTATTGAATAATTATTTATTATGAGGTGAAAGACATGGCTGTTAATCATACACAAAAAACATCGCCGTTTGCTATATGGAAATTCCTTATTCCGTCACTGATCGGTGTCGGTTTATTTATGACGCCAGTGCCGACTGGCGATGGATTTACCATTCCAATTGCATTATTATCTAGCAGATTAGAAGGGATGCTTATAAGCTACCTTCCTACTATAATGACGTGTGTTATACTCGTTAGTTTTTTAGGGACAGTCATTTGTAAGTTAGCACCTAAGCAAACTATTAAAGATAGCACCTTCTTAAAAAATCTATTTGATGTCACACCATTTTGGTTTATCGTTAGATTAGTTGCGACCATCTTTGCTATTTTGACTCTTTTTCAAATTGGGCCTGAAGCGATTTATTCTGCTGACACAGGCGGTCTCCTACTAGGCGATCTATTACCGCTCTTATTTACTATTTTCTTATTTGCAGGGTTGTTTCTACCGTTGCTTCTAAATTTTGGTCTTCTTGAGTTTTTTGGCAGTATGCTAGCTAAAATTATGCGCCCACTCTTTACACTTCCAGGCAGATCTTCGATTGATTCACTTGCTTCCTGGCTAGGTGATGGGACCATTGGTGTTATTTTAACAAACAAGCAATATGAAGAAGGCTTTTATTCGAAGCGGGAAGCAGCTGTTATTGGCACAACATTCTCTGTCGTTTCCATTACCTTTTCTCTCGTGGTCATTGACAAAGTTGGCCTTCAGCATATGTTTTTCCCATTTTATTTAACTGTTATTGTGACAGGCATCGTGACCGCTTTAATCATGCCAAGGATTCCACCATTATCCCGAAAACCTCAAGAATATATTGATGGTAAGGAAAGTAAGCTAGATGAAACGGTGCCGGATGCTTTTGCTAACCAATCTTTCGGAAATTTAAAATACGGCTTTCATTTAGCAAAGTTAAGAGCTTCCAAAAGCCCTGGTATTGTATCATTCTTTAAGGATGGCAGTAAAAATGTTCTTGATATGTGGCTCGGTGTTGCACCTGTTATTATGGCGTTTGGTACGATCGCTCTTGTGATCGCTGAAAGTGAGACATTCCCGCTATTTACGTGGCTTGGGATGCCGTTCATTCCACTTCTTGAGCTCATGCAAGTCCCTGAAGCTGCGGCTGCCTCTGAAACGATTATCGTCGGGTTTGCTGATATGTTCCTTCCTGCTCTCTTTGCAACAGGAATTGAAAGTGAGATGACGCGTTTTATTATCGCCACTCTCTCTGTGTCTCAATTAATCTTCTTATCGGAAGTTGGCGGTGTATTACTAGGTTCAAAAATTCCGTTAAATTTAAAAGAGCTATTTATTATTTTTCTAGAAAGAACGATTATTTCATTACCAATTATCGTAGCAATCGCCCATATTATTTTTTAATGACGAAGCTCTGACTCACATGAATGGTCAGAGCTTTTATTTGTTTTTGTATAGGAAATCCATTACATTAGCAAGAAGAGGTGATAACGTATGCCAATTGATAAACAAGCCGTTAGAGAGCATATATGGGAAAAAATGATGAACGAAAAAGTCGGAAGGTTTCCATTTCCTTTAAAAGGAAGAATCCCTAATTTTAAAGGGGCAGAAAAAGCGGCTGCTCTCGTATTTCAGTTAGATGTTTATAAGGCAGCACACGTTGTAAAGGTCAATCCTGATTCTCCACAATTACCCATCCGTGCTCAAGTCATAAAAGATGGCAAAACATTGCTTGTGCCAACTCCGAGATTAAAGGATGGTTTTATTCAAGTAAAACCTGAGAATGTGCCGCCTGGGGAAGAGAAAAAAGCTGCTAGCTTAAAGCATATCCATCAATACGGACACGTCACACCATTACATGAGCTGCCGACTGTAGATTTATTGTTTGCAGGTTCCGTAGCTGTCCATCCTGATGGACGTAGAATCGGTAAAGGGGAAGGATATGCGGACCGGGAATATGCCATTCTTCGCGAACTAGGTCATCCTCCGATGCCTGTGATCGGCACAATCAATTCGGTTCAACTCGTTAACGACGATTTTAGCACAGATGATTTTGACCTCACACTAGATTATATCGTCACAGAAGATAAAGTCCTTGAGACAGGAGCAACAGACAGTAAGCCTTCGGGAATCAAATGGGAACTCGTCACAGATGAGGAACGTGAAGCCATGCCAGTGTTAAATGAAATTTGGCGCTTAACACATCAATAAATGTTTCAGCATTAATGGGGGGTTTTTCAGCAACAAACCACGCCTTCTTAAAAAGAGGTTGTTCTATGAAAGAACAACCTCTCTTCTTATTTCTTCTTAGCAATCACTTCTACTTCTACCAAGGCTCCTTTTGGCATACGAGCCACTTCAACGGCACTCCTAGCTGGATAAGGCTCCTCAAAATAGGATGCATAAATCTCATTAACTGTTGTGAAATCCTCCATGTTTTGCATAAAAATAAGTGTTTTCACAACATCATTTATTTCACATCCTGCCGCTTTTAAAACAGCTGTGACATTCTTCATAACACGATGGGTTTGATTTTCCAAGCCATCAACAAGTTCGCCTGTCTCCGGATCAAGCCCTATTTGACCTGAGGCATAAATCATGTCTCCTAGCTGAACAGCTTGTGAATACGGACCGATCGCTGACGGTGCCTCTGTCGTTTGAATTGGTTGTTTACTCATTATAAAACACCCTTTCATTAAATTTGTTGACATGCCATTTGCAATGTTTTAAATAAATTATCTTCGTAAAGTTGCCATCTGTGTCCTTCTTCTACTGTCCCTCTTTGAAATGAGATCGTTTGACCAGGCAAGAGCTGAGCAACTTTCCATAAATCGTGGTAAATAATCGTTCCAATTTTCGGATAGCCTCCTGTTGTTTGTCTATCCGCCATTAGTACAATTGGTTTACCGTCACTAGGGACTTGTATAGAGCCGAAAGCCACTGCTTCCGATAAAATGTCTTCGTTAATGTTTCTTCTTATTTTCTGACCTTCTAGCCTATAACCCATTCTGTCTGATTGAGGCGTAATCTTATAAGCGTGTGTGTAAAAGGTTGACACGTCTTCCTTTTTGAAATAAGCTTCTTGAACGTCCGGTATAACACGTACCATATGGTGAGACTGGTAAACCGGACGTAAACTATGAGCAAGACTTTTCCCTTTTCGCTTATCTAATTCATCTTTATCGTAATGAATCCCTGGTACCACATCCCCAGTTTCAAGCGCCTCACCTTTAATTCCACCAAGTTGGGATTTAGTGTGGGTTGATCTACTGCCTAGAACTTTATCTGTTTTCATTCCTCCGGTTATGGCCAGATACGCTCTTGCCCCGTATTTGGGTTTACCGAATCTCAGCGTTTGTCCTTTCCGAATATAAACACTCGTCCACATAGGTAATTTTTCATTATCAACGGTAGGAGATAAGTGTGCCCCCGTTACAGCGATAACGGTGTCCTCTAAAAATGTTAAACTCGGCCCGACCATGGTCATTTCAATCGCCGCTTCATCAAAAGCATTCCCTGCTAACAGGTTGGCCATTTTGAAGGCAAAGGGATCCATAGGTCCAGAGGGGACTATTCCATATTCCTGTTGCCCATATCTTCCACTATCCTGTATTGTCGTATGTAACCCTGATTCTTCTACTTTAATAAGTGAAATCATGTTCGCGTCACAGCCTTCACCTCTATGTCGTGTGCTAAAAACATCGCTCGCAATTCTTTAACGAAGGTGAGTGCCTGTTCACCGTCCCCATGGACACAAATCGTGTCTGCCGTAATGGGAATATCTGTGCCATCTGTAGCTAAAACCACTCCCTCAGCAACCATACGTAACACTCTCTCTTTTGCTATTTGTGTATTATGTATGATAGCTCCTTCTTCTGTACGGGACCTTAATGATCCATCAGGTTCATATGCTCTATCAGCGAATACTTCTTCCGCTACCTTTAACCCAAATTTCTTTCCTGCACGGACAAGTTCACTTCCTGCAAGGCCAAAAAGAACTAATGACGAATTAATATCTCGCACAGCCGAAGCAATCGCTTCAGCTATAACAGGATCTTTCGCTGCCATATTATATAATGCCCCATGCGGTTTAACATGATGGAGGGATTCTTGGTACAACTGCGCAAACCCTTGTAGACTGCTTACTTGATAGACTGTCATGTTGTACACATCTTCTGGTGTCACTTCCATCACACGCCGTCCAAAGCCCGGTAAATCAGGTAGTCCAGGGTGGGCACCTATGGCGACACCTTGTGATTTCGCCAGCTTAACTGTTTGATGCATCACATTAGGATCTCCTGCGTGGTAACCACAAGCCACGTTAGCTGATGTAATAAATGACAGAACCTCCTCATCTTGCCCAATACGATAGAGGCCGAAACTTTCGCCGATATCACTATTTAAATCGACTGACTTTCTTTTCATTGTTTCCACCTCCACTCTATCTCAATTCGATCTCAGGTTGATAGATTCCTTTCTCACATGCCTCAAAAATATCGTCATATTCCGTCACCGTAACAGGCTTAAATGAAAGACGGTCACCTGCTTGCAGTAATATAGGCTGAGAGCTCTCTTTGTCAAACAACTTCACCGGGGTATGACCAATTATTTGCCAACCTCCTGGTGAATCAATAGAATAAACACCTGTTTGCGCGCCAGCGATTCCTACTGAACCTGCTTTTACGTGCCCTCTAGGGGTTTGTCTTCTCGGGGTCGCAATAGTTTCATCCATACCTCCTAAATAAGGAAATCCTGGGGCAAATCCCATCATGTATACATGATAAATAGTGGTAGAATGACGCTTAATAACCTCTTCTGGTGTTAACTGATTATATTGAGCAACCTCCTCTAAATCAACACCTTTTTCTCCCCCATACAGGATTGGAAGTGTTATATGACGTGTTTTTCTCTCCTGCTTGATCTCTGATGACGTCATATCTACAATTCGCCGTAATTCATGTATCAAGGTTTTATAAGCAGGCGCTTTTTCTGGAGCATAATACATCGTTAACGTCACATACCCCGGCACCATTTCAGTCATATAAGAGAGTGTTGCTTGTTTTATTCGGTTATACATTCGACCTACTACTGCATTGGCTTCTTCGCTCAACCGATCACTAAACGTAATACGTATGGCACGATCGCCTAAAGGTGAAAACATCGGATACATAAGCTTCTCTCCCTTCAGGAAAGATTTGAGTTTTATTATAACAGATTGCTTGTCAGGAATGCACCGATCCCGTTCATCGGTTTGACCATTCCTAGTTATATTATACAGAATTCAAAAAAAAGAAGCTGCCTCTAAGAAAACAGTGCAACTTCACATGTTTGCTTGCTACTTAAACCCTTGATACTGTCTAACAACCGACCGATTTATTGATGAGATATGAGTTCTCCCTGTAATGGCAAGAGACGTATCTAAATCCTTTAGCAAGCTTGTAAGTATCGCTTTTACCCCTTGCTTCCCTTCAGTCAATCCGTAGATATATGGCCTACCGATGAGCACTGCATCAGCGCCTAAAGCAAGAGCTTTTATAATATCGGGGCCTCTTCTTATGCCTCCGTCTACTAAAAGTGGTATCCGGCCTTGAATTTTATCGGCAATGAGAGCGAGGGCCTCAAGCGCACTACCCGTGCCATCAAGCTGCCTTCCCCCGTGATTTGACACGATAATCCCATCTACTCCGTAGTCAAGTGCTAACAGGGCATCTTCTTCATCCATGATCCCCTTCAGTATGATAGGCAATGTGGTTTGTTGTCTTAGCCAGGCTAATCTATCCCATGTTAAATTTTGTCTTAATAAGATGCGTTTAATTGCTGGAATCTGTTCGTTCCCATGCAGCTCTCCATCCTGATTATATGTTGCTTGGAAAACAGGATCATTAAGAAAATTGGCGATGCCTGCGCCTGTCTCAATCGGAAAATAGCGATGATGCATATCTTTTTCCCGCCAGCCAAGCAAGGGCGTATCGACCGTCACAACAATCCCTGCATAACCAGCTGCTTCTGCGCGTGCTACAAAGCTGGCAGCCACATTGTCATCCGCTGGCCAGTACAATTGAAAGTAACAGGGGGCTTGGCCATTTATTTTAGCACTAATCTCTTCAAGGGAGAAAGAGGACACGGTACTGGCTACAAAAGGAACCTTTAATTCAGCTGCTCCTCCTGCCGCTGCTAGCTCACCTTCTGGATGAATGATCGTCTGAAAGCCAACAGGTGCTAGCATCAGTGGTGTCTCTAGCTTCTCATTTAGTAAGTGGACAGACAAGTCCCTTTCCGACACATCAGTGAGGACTTTCGGGACAATATCCCACCTACGAAATGCGTCCGTATTTTTAGTCAAGGTTTCCTCTGCCCCTGATCCACTGGCTACATAGTCAAAAGCGGGTGCTGGTAACGTACGCTTCGCTAATGCTTCCCATTCCTCCACAGTCACTGTATAATCACCAGATACATCAAAAGCTGCCACACAGAGTTCCCCCTTTAAATTAGTCCTTCTTTGCTCTAGACGCTAACAAGTTACCAATTGATTGAATTCCTTGGATTAAGATAATCAGAACGATAATGGACACATACATAACTTCTGGTTCATAACGAAGATGACCGTAACGATAAGCTAAGTCACCTAATCCCCCAGCTCCTACCAGGCCAGCCATCGCTGTGGCACCAATTAAGCCAATAACCGCTATCGTTAAGCCTAAAATAATCGACGGCTTCGCTTCCCTCACCATGACATGCCATATAATGTGACGGGTTTTAATTCCCATTGCTTCATAAGCTTCTAAAACACCTTTATCCACTTCCAATAAGGCTGATTCCATTAATCGCGCAATATAGGGAGCTGTATAAAAAACGAGCGGGAGGATAACCCCTTTTACGCCGATAGACGTCCCGACTATTAACTTCGTAAACGGCAATAGGAAGAAAAGCAAAATAATAAACGGAATTGACCGTAATATATTGATCACGATGTTAAGTGTTAAATACAGCAACCGATTATCCATGCTTTTACCAGGTCGTGTTAAAACGAGTAGAACTCCTAATGGCAACCCAATAACAACCGAAATGGATAATGATACTCCTACCATTTGAAAAGTTTCAAGCGTACTGCTCCAAATAATATCGCCCCATCGATCAAGAAACTCAGGAAAGTGTACAAAAAATTCTATTAAGCCAATCATGACACTGTCACCTCACTTATTTGAACGCCTTCATCACGTAAATACGCAAGGGCTTGATCTGTGTCCACTTTATCCCCTTCAATGTGAGCAATAAGCTTACCGAACGGTTTGTCCTTTAATTGCACAATATTGCCCGATAAAATATTTGTATGGACGTTAAATTTTTTCGAGACAGCTGACAGAGCTGGTTTATTTGCTGATGTTCCTACAAAAGTCAAACTAATAACAGGCCCTTTTTGACTTAATTCATCCAGTATATCGTTAGGAATGTCATGGGGAAAAATACTTTGAATAAAGCGTTTAGTCGTCTCATTTTTAGCATTGGAGTAAAGGTCAATCACATCTCCCTGTTCAATGATTTCACCATTTTCCATCACAGCCACACGGTCACAAATTTTTTGAATAACATGCATTTCGTGTGTAATGAGTAAGATTGTAATACCAAATTCTTTGTTAATCTTTAATAGTAGCTCTAATATGGCATCTGTTGTTTCAGGATCTAATGCACTGGTCGCTTCATCACTGAGTAAAATGTCAGGCTCATGAGAGAGCGCCCTTGCAATTGCTACGCGTTGCTTTTGACCACCAGACAATTGATTTGGAAAGTCATTTTTCTTGTTGGCCAGACCGACCACCTGTAAATATTTATCAACACGCTGAGGTATCTCATTTGTAGCCACACCCGCCAGTTTTAACGGAATGGCAATATTATCATAAACAGTCGCTGTTTTTAACAAATTAAACCCTTGGAAGATCATACCGATATTTTGCCTATTTGCCCGTAAATCTTCTTTTGACATATCATTTAAATGTTGGCCATTGACGATAACCTCTCCTGAAGTAGGTTTCTCAAGGAGGTTTACACAACGGACGAGCGTGCTTTTTCCGGCGCCACTATACCCGATCACGCCAAATATCTCGCCTTTTTTCACTTCTAGCGACACATTGGCTAAAGCGACTACGTCATCGTGCTTTTTCGTTGAAAATACTTTTGAAATATTGTTAAGTTGTATCACGATAACGACTCCTCACGTTACAAAAATAGTCTTTAAGTAAACGTACATTTACTGTATGAAGAAATATGACTCTATACTTGATAAAACGTCTCTTCAAGCAGAGGGCTGTTTCGTTCTTCTCTCATTGATTGGTCGTTGCGTCAATCAGGACATTAGCGCCCGTTAACTTCCGCCTAAATAGAATTATCTCTGCTCTATTTGGACGGAGGATTTTCACGGACAGTTATCTGCGATAAACGACAGAATGTCCCTTTATCGGGACATTCAATCGTCTAGCTTCTAAATTACCAAGAGGCAACAACTGAGCCTGCGAAGTTTTCTTCAATAAATTCTTTCACTTCGTCAGATTGATAAATCTCAATAAGTTTAGCGACTACAGCGTCATCTTTATTTTCAGCACGAACAGCAATCACATTTACCCAAGGCGAATCTTCCGGTTCAATAAACACAGAATCCTCAGTCGGCACATAACCATGCTCAATGGCATAGTTCGTATTAATTGCCGCGGCTTTCACTTCATCTAATTGACGTGGAATTTGTGATGCTTCTAATTCTACAAATTCAAGGTCTAAAGGATTTTCCTCGATATCACGGACAGTTGCCGCCACACCTGCCTCTTCGTCCAGCGTAATAAGGCCTGCGTCTTCAAATAGGATGAGGGCCCGAGCTCCGTTTGTCGGATCGTTCGGTAATCCGATTGTATCGCCTTCTTCAATGTCAGCCACATCATCCACTTCTACTGAATAAAGCCCCATTGGGAAGTTAACTGTTGTCGCCACGTCTACGATATCTAAACCTCTGTCTTCCCTAAAGTTTTCGAGGTACGGCATATGTTGGAAACTATTCACATCCAAATCGCCTTCATCTAACGCCACGTTAGGCATAACATACTCATTAAATACTTCTACATTAATAGTAAGTCCCTCTTCTTCCGCTAGTTCAGCTACCTTCTCCATGATTTCTTCATGTGGGCCTGCGGTGACACCCACTGAAATTTCTTCTTCAGATAATGCTTCCCCTTCAGAGTTTCCACCACCACATGCAGTAAGTACTCCTAACAATGACACTGTTGTAATTGATAATAATTTTTTCATGTGTTACATCCCCTTTTCTCTTTGTTGTATTTTAATAGCATTTTAGACGGTGCTGCCGTTGGTGTAGTTGTAACATTCTCGCACTAATAAAATAAGGAATAATAACTGTAAGAATTTAAGATTGGGTATGACTAGAATGTTAACAACTAATTTCTTAACCATGACTGACAGTGAGGCAAGGGCTGTTACACACTTGATATCACTTGTATTCTCTGTATAGAACAGACCACTCAGGAACAAGGATACTCACACTATCGCGCAGACATTTACCTGATTGAATAAACGGAATTTTATAAAAATTCAAAACGGCACTCTATCACCCTTTTCCCCGTCATTCTTTTAGCTTTGTTGCCCTCCAGGTAAAATAAAACCTCTTCTTAAAAAATAAGAAGAGGTTTGCCTAAATCCTGTCTCTTCTTATCTTTTCAAGCTTAACGCTTGCTGGAGTTGGCACATGGACTTGAAAGTCTGTTGCCGAGGCTTCATAGGGCCAGTCCCTCCGCCTCTCTGGATAAGAAAGTGTATTTAATTGTTTGAGTGTTATCATAACTTTACACAGTGTCAGATAAAATGTCAATTGATTTTTTAAAATAACGTCAGTTTTTTTAGAATATTAGATCACTTTGTCGAATAAAACGAACCTTCAATCAGTTAGGGCTTTCCTTCTTCTCCTACTGATTGGTAGTTGAGCGAATCAGGACATTATCGACCGTTATCTCTCTTTTCTATTTTGAGACGGTCGTTTTACGGACAGTTATCTATGATAGCCACTTTAACGAGTTGATATTCCTTTAGTTCTTATACAACTCGATTCGTCTATCATCAAATACTGGAATGGTTTCTCTTACGTGATTAACGTCATCTAGTTCTACTTCTCCATATAAGATCGTCTCTTCATTACCTGCTTCTTTAATGACGTTTCCCCATGGGCCAATAATCATTGAATTACCACCGAAGACATTATTAGGATCTGAGCCAATCCTATTACACGCTACAACAATACATTGGTTTTCTATCGCTCTGCTCACTAAGAGCGCACGCCAATGGTCGATTCTTGACTCCGGCCATTCAGCCACAACAAATAATACCTTCGTGTTTTGCAGCATATGGGTACGAATCCACTCAGGGAAACGGATATCGTAACATATGACGCCGGCACATAAATGGCCGTCCAACTTAAATAAGCCATCGTCATTTCCTTGTATGAGGTATTTTTCTTCATTCATTAGACGGAAAAGATGTGCTTTACTATATTCCTTAACGCGCTTTCCTTCTCGATCAACCACGAGCATTGTGTTTGTTATATGACTCCCGCTTTTTTTGGCGATTGAACCGCCAACAATATGAACGTCGTAGGTTTTTGCTAACGTTGAGATAAACGACCATGTCCTCTCCCCTTCGTTATCTCCAATCTGATCTAAAGCAGCTAAATCATAACCTGTCGTCCATAACTCAGGTAAAACAATGATGTCCGCACCGCCTTTTTCAACTGCTTCCCGACAGCGCTCACTCACCTTATTGTAGTTAGCTTCAGGCTGACCAAAGGCAATATCCATCTGAATAAGTGCTATTTTTAAGCCCATTTCCCTCTCCTTCTCTAGTCACAACCATTGTAAGTTGCTTTCGTTCGTATATGTTCGTGACGCCACTACTTTGCCAAGTTAAAGTAAGACTGAACGTGCTCTTCCAATTGACTCATCGCTGCCTCCACAGCTTCCATTGATGAGTGTTTCATAAAGTGAATGGACTCACCTTCTTTAGTAGCAGCAGACGCTGTTTTATTAAAAGCATCAGCTAAATTTCCAGACACGTTAAGATCAGTCAGACTAACAGGTAAGTTTAATCTGTTATAAAACGGCAATAATGTCGTGACTTCTTCTAAGTTATTATCCAAAGCAAGCTGGACAAGAATACCGTAAGCCACTTTATCACCATGTAAACAAGAATGTGTTTCAGGAAGTGTTGTTAGGCCATTATGAATGGCGTGAGCACCGGCAATTCTGCCATATCGATCCCCGTAACCACCGACCATCCCCCCTGCCATAATGATCGTTTCTATCACACGGATAAATGACGGCGTGACGGCTTTTTCCTCCAATGCCTTAATGGCGTCCAGTCCTTCATCAATAAGGACATCACGACATAATTGTGCAGCATGTATAGAGACTTCTATAGCAAGAGGCTTGGGCGCCATGTCTCGGATAAGCACCTCTGCTTCATACCACTTAGCAATCGTATCTCCTATACCAGCCCTCAAATAATCTTTAGGTGAATGAATGATAATTTCCGGATCTACAGCAACCATAAACGCATTATGAGGAAAGATTTCATAGTTAATAAACTTTCCATTTTCGTCATAGAAAACACTCAGAGGTGTCCACGGGGCGCAGTTAGATGCTAATGTTGGTACGAGAATATACGGCTTATTTACAGTATGAGCTATCGCTTTAACAAGGTCTAATACTTTCCCGCCTCCCACACCTATTAAGTGGTCGGCTTGTTCAGCGAGGACAGCCTGCTCCATTCGAGCAACTTCCACCTTTGAGCATTCTCCACCATATAGCATATGAGTGAGAGTGAGATCCAGCGATGCAAACTTCTCATGAGAAGCTTCCCATGATTTCACGCCATGAATAAGCGCCCCTTTCTTAAACCCTTGCTTTTTAATCACTTCTTCCATCCTAGTTAATGCTCCTGCTTCACACACATATATATTTGGTGCCCCTTGTACAGTTATCTGACTCACACTTTTCACCTCTACAATCAATTAATCTCATTATATTTTCTGTTCGACACATGAATAATTATGCAAATTATGACACTAGTCTACGTAAAGTGTCAAGATTTCAAACTTTACCACTTCTCTCCTTTACCAAAATAACGTACAATGGCTATTAATAAGTAAAATTGCTCGTTTATCTTATTGTATCGGTCCCTTGCCGATTTAACATTTAATGAGTTTATAAATAATGGAGTGTGACACTTATGAGACGTTTTGAGCCTTCTGATACGGTAAAAAGATTACCTGAACAGTTTTTCGCTAAGCTTGTGAAAAAAGCCCATGATTTAACAGACGCTGGACATGATGTAATAAATCTCGGTCAAGGAAATCCAGATTTACCGACTCCCACCCATATTGTTGACGAGTTGAAGTATGCAGCCGATAATCCCGAGTATCATAAATATTCTCCTTTTCGCGGTCAACTGTTTTTAAAAGAAGCGATCAGTGATTTTTACAAAAAAGAGTACAATGTCTCACTTGATCCCGCACGAGAAGTAGCTATTTTAGCAGGGTCTAAAACGGGGTTAGTCGACTTAAGCCAATGCCTATTGAATCCTGGAGACATAGCTCTGCTCCCTGACCCTGGCTATCCTGACTACATGTCAGGGATCGCTATAGCCCAAGCGTCTACGTCGTTTATGCCTTTACGAGCAGAACATGACTTTCTACCAGACTATGCTAGCCTTTCTTCAGACATTTTAGATCGGGCAAAACTAATGTTTTTAAATTATCCAAATAATCCTACAGCCGGGATGGCTACGCCGTCATTTTTCAATGAAACAGTTGAGGTTGCTAAAAGGCACCATATTTGCGTATGCCATGATTTCGCTTATGCTGCCATCGGGTTTGACGGTGAAAAACCACAAAGTTTCCTCCAATCTGAAGGGGCAAAAGAGATCGGTATCGAAATGTATACCTTGTCTAAAACATTTAATATGGCTGGTTGGCGTGCGGCCTTCGCTGTTGGTAATGCCTCTGTCATCGAAACAATTAACCTTATGCAGGACCATAAATATATGAGTTTATTCGGCGCTGTACAACAAGCCTCTATGCATGCTTTAGTCAGTCCTCAGGATGCCGTCCGTCAACTCGTCACAACCTATGAGAAGCGTCGCGACCTCTTCATTGACGCTTTACGACGAGCAGGCTGGCACGTACCAGCTCCAAAAGGGACATTTTTTGCTTGGCTTCCTGTTCCAGCCGGCTACTCTTCAGAGGAATTTGCTGATCTCTTATTAGAAAAAGCCCACGTGGTTGTGGCACCAGGGATAGGCTTTGGTGATCATGGTGAGGGGTTCGTTCGTGCCGGTCTTGTGGCTAGTGAAGAGCGTCTCCGTGAAGCGGCTGCACGCATTGAAAAACTAAATCTATTTTAAGCTCCTTAACAGAAAGACCTTGGGCATATCACATACGGCACCAAGGTTTTTTCTATTATTAGATTTTCCGCATTTTAATCTCACTGACTAAATGGTGCTTCCCTTTTTTTAAAATTAAATCTGCGCGATGACGAGTAGGTAAGATATTCTCGTGTAAATTTTTTCTGTTTATGTTATCCCATATGCTCTTAGCTGTTTCAAAGGCTTCTGTGTCACTGAGAGCAGCATATTTTTTAAAGTAGGAGGCCGGATTCCTAAAGGCCGTTTGTCGTAACGTTTTAAACCGTTCAACATACCAATTTAAAATGTTGGCTTCATCTGCATCTACAAAGATAGAAAAGTCAAAGTAATCCGACACGTACACTAAATCATCATAGACGTTCCCTGGACTTTTAGGAGGCTGCAAAACATTAATACCCTCAATAATAACAATGTCTGGCTGAGACACGACCTGCTTTTCGTCTGGGACAATATCATAGGTTATATGAGAGTAGACCGGGGCCTCAACTCTGGATTTTCCTGATTTTAATTCTTCTAAAAATGATAACAGGGCATGCACGTCGTAGCTTTCAGGAAAGCCTTTTTTATTCATGATTCCTCGCCGTTCCAATTCAGCATTCGCATAAAGAAAGCCATCTGTTGTCACGAGGTCCACATTGGGATGGTGATCAAAACGGGATAACAGAGTGTGTAGCACCCTGGCAATGGTACTTTTCCCTACAGCGACACTTCCGGCAATCCCAATAATGTAAGGTACTTTCTTTTCCTGCTTATGCAAAAACACGTAGCGGCTGCGGTATAACTCTTGCGATGCAACAGCATGAAGGTTAATCAATCGTGTCAGCGGTAAGTATATATCAGCTATTTCTTGCATATTAAGAACATCATTAACCCCTTTCAGACGTTCGATCTCTCTCGGGGTAATTTCCATAGGATAAGACTGCCGGAGCTTTGCCCATTCTTCTCTGGAAAACGTCATAAAAGGCGTTAAATTTTCTATCGTTCCCATCGACATCGGTGCACCTTCTTTATTACTCAGTTTTTGGATAAAATCAACCGCTATTAACACCGACTGCCATCAAAATGGACACTATTTATCGCTTATTCATGGCACTCTCTTGTTTACTACGGCTTATATTAACAAGGCATTGAACAACGTATTTACAATTTACTGAAATCGTTTACTAGATTATAACATGTTTTAATCTCATGTCGAGATTTTTGCTTCGTTTTTAGAGCCTCTTAATAGTTGTCACTTGCCACCTACATTTCCCCTAATTTACCTTATCATCTTGCTAAGTGTCTTGAGTCCTCTAGCTACTTCAACTAACTATTTTAATGGAAGTCAATTTGCACTACTGCCCCTTATTTGTGGCATACAATGTTATGTCACAAATAAAATTCTTCATTTCTAAGAATAGAGTCACGCCTAGCATCAGAGACTAATAATAAAAACGGACAGAAAGCAGGGAAGGCCAATGACTAATGACCATTTATCTCAGTTACCTGAGGACCCTTCATCATACTGGATTGCATCTACTTCTTTTTCTAATACTGAACCATTACAAGAAAACGTGGAAGCCGACGTTGTCGTTGTAGGTGCCGGTATTACCGGGATAACTGCTGCCTATTTACTTGTCCACGAGGGGTTTGATGTGATTTTACTTGATGCAGATAAAGTCTTGCATGGTACAACTGGACACACCACAGCAAAGATTACAGCACAGCACGACTTGTTTTATCATGAACTCATTAAACATACGAGCATTGACAAAGCACGCACCTATTATAACGTAAATGAGGAGGCAAAAAAATTTATTGAAACGATTGTACGCACTCATAAGATAGACTGTGGTTTTGAGACGCAAGATGCTGTTCTTTATGCCACCTCCTCTCAAGGTGCCACCGCACTCCAAAAGGAAATAAAAGCCTATGAAGCATTAGGAATTCCTCATGAGAGACTCTCTGAGGTTCCTTTCAATGAACCTGTACAGACAGCTTTAGCTATGATGGGGCAAGCCCAGTTTCATCCTTTACACTACTTAACTTTTTTGTTGGAGGCATTTAAAAAACGTGGTGGAAGAGTATATGAAAACACGACAATAACCGGCATGGTAGAAGGAGATCGTCCCGTATTGGAAACGCGACAAGGTAATTACCTGATTAGCGATTTCGTTTTGTCATGTACTCACTTTCCATTTTACGATGCTAATAACTATTATTTTACGAAAATGCACGCTGAGCGCTCTTATGTTATTGCCGCTAAAGCTCCTAACATTCAAGGCATGTATTTAAGTGTCGACACCGCCCTTCCAAAACGTTCAATTCGTTCCGCTACTATTGATGGAGATAATTATTTACTTATCGGTGGAGAAAGCCATAAAACGGGGCAAGGTAAGGATCAATTTGACCACTATAAGGCACTTCAATCCTATGCGGAGCATGTTTTTAGCGCCACGGAATTTCCCTATCGCTGGTCAGCACAAGACTTATACACATTGGATAATATTCCTTATGTAGGTGTTCTCACGGACAATGAACCAAACACCTTTGTGGCCACTGGATATCGAAAATGGGGGATGACAAGCGGGACTGCTGCCGCTATTATGCTTAAAAATTACGTAGTGGGTAATGAAACGGAGGAAATGGCCTTATTCGACCCTAACAGATTCTTAATTAATCCGAGCTTAAAACATTTCTTAAAACATAATTCTGATGCCACGATGCGTTTCTTTACGGATAAGCTAAAGCCTGCACCGAAAAAAATTGACGATATTGGTGTTGGGGAAGGAGGAATTGTTTCAGTTAACGGGAGACGGGCTGGTGCTTATCGTGACAAAAATGGGGACATGCACGTCGTTGATACGACTTGCACACACTTAGGGTGTGAGGTGCATTGGAACAACGGTGATCGAACATGGGATTGCCCTTGCCACGGCTCTAGGTATGACGTTAATGGTCATGTTATTGAAGGTCCTGCTAACGAACCATTAAAACCATTACCCGAATAAATGTACATTAAAGTTAAAGGGGAAAACACCAAACTGCTTCCTGTTACCTCATGTGAGTGCATGTGATGAGATATGATTAAATTGATGATCACTAGGGTAAAGAAGGTATAACATTCCTTTTCGCCTTTTCATGTGATTGTCATTAAACATTTCGAAAGGGGTGCCTCATGAGGTATAAACGACAAGAAGCGATGCGATGTGAATTTAGACACCCGCTTGATACAACTTTCTTTATAAGTTCATTGAATGGGAAACCCTATCGCTCTTCTCAAGCTAAAGGGACGATTCTAAATGCCAGTTTAGGTGGTCTACGCTTAAAAGCGCCTCTTGACCTTCCTGTTAATAAACAGTTAGAAGTGACATTCACATTCACTATTGCACACTGCTTCCTAACCGTACAGGGGCGTCCTCTTTGGAAAAAACGTGATAAAAATGCCTTTATTTATGGGATCAAACTTACCACCGACACACATGAAAAAGACATGCTAACAGCGCTAAAAGCTTATAACAAATGCTATTAATAACACCGCTCCCCATCTGAACTCTTTACACAGGTTTAGTCTGTTTGTACATATGGGAATAGATTAGGAGAAACTTTTTAAGGAGGCTAATGATGACTAAGAAGATATTGATGGTGTTAACGAGTCATTCAACAATAAATGACCAAGCCACTGGCCTTTGGTTAGAAGAATATGCCGCACCTTATGCCACATTTGTTAAACACGGCTTTGATGTCACGGTTACAAGCATTGAGGGTGGGCAAGTCCCCCTTGACCCGAACAGTCTGCCTGATGAGGAAAAATTTGAATGGCAAGAAGCACAATCAAAGCTTACTAATACAGAGAAGTTATCAGATAAACATATCTCTGGGTTCGATGCCGTCTTTATACCTGGTGGTCACGGCACCGTTTTTGATTTTCCTGAAAATGAAATGCTGAAAAGACTCCTGCAAGAACACGCAGAAGACGGGACGATTCTTGCATCGGTTTGTCATGGACCGAGTGCGTTTGTAAATGTTACGTACAAAGATGGCACCCCTCTCGTCCAAGGGAAAAAAATAACGGCCTTTACGGATGAGGAAGAACGGGAAATGCAATTAGATGATGCCGTTCCTTTCTTACTTGAATCAGAGTTAAAAGCCCGTGGCGGCAAATTTGTCCGTGGCGATAAATGGAGCGATTATTCAGTGCATGACGGTCAGCTTATTACTGGTCAAAACCCAATGTCCAGTCAAAGCACGGCCGATAAAGTGGTTGAAGCATTAAGAAACTAAATGTAAGTTTCGGTAAGTGATATAGGCGTCTCCCCCTTTTTAACATTTGCTTGTTGATAACCTATTATCAACATGTGGGGGAGACGCTTTTTGCGTGGCGTCACTTGGGGGAATTAAACGTGCCGGCTTATAAGGCATCATGCTAAAAGAGGAGATGACCACTCAAATCGAAGGGACAGAAGAAATAATCTCCTGCCCAAGTGTTTTCTTTATTTTTTGTCTGTACACAGTTCGCTAGCTACAAGCTTTTGTTATCTGCCCTTATTTTGCTCCGCTTATAACTTAAATGAACTTTTTAACTCAACAATTCGGTTGAAGACAAGCTTATCTTCATGAGAATCTTTCGGATCAACGTTAAAATAACCGTGACGGAAAAATTGGAATTTATCATTCCCTTTGACGTCAGCCATGTTCGGCTCTACATAGCCATGGACAACGTCCAATGACTCAGGATTAACGGCATCAAGGAAGTCGTCACCGCTTTTTTCATCATCAATTAAGGAATTATATAAGCGGAATTCGGCTTCTTTCGCATGAGTTGCTTCAACCCAATGAAGTGTCCCTTTCACTTTACGTCCTGTAAAACCACTGCCGCTCTTCGTCTCTGGGTCATACGTACAGCGAAGCTCAATGACATTGCCTTCCTCGTCTTTAATGACTTGCTCACATTTAATAAAGTAAGCATGCTTTAAACGCACTTCATTACCTGGAAAGAGGCGGAAGTATTTTTTTGGCGGGTTCTCCATAAAATCACTTTGCTCAATATAAATTTCCCGTGAAAAAGGAATTTGCCGTGTCCCCATCGTTTCATTCTCAGGATTAACCTCAGCATCCAACCACTCCACTTCCCCTTCTGGATAGTTCGTAATGACTACTTTCAAGGGTTTTAAAACGGACATCGTGCGCGGTGATTGTAATTTTAAATCTTCACGAACAAAATGCTCTAGCATGCGTACGTCTACAAGATTGTCCGCTTTACTTACACCGATCTCGCGGCAAAATGTTTTAATAGAATCAGCGGTAAATCCACGGCGTCTTAGGCCTGACAGGGTAGGCATTCGCGGATCGTCCCAGCCATCCACATAGCCTTCATCCACGAGCTGTTTCAATTTACGCTTACTCATGACCGTATTTGTCAAATTCAACCGAGCAAATTCAATTTGCTTTGGCGTACCTTCTATTTCTGTATGTTCCACTACCCAGTCATACAATGGCCGCTGATCCTCAAACTCTAACGTACAAATGGAATGTGTTACACCTTCAATGGCATCTTCAAGTGGGTGCGCATAGGAATACATTGGATAAATACACCACTTGTCACCGGTATTATGATGTTCAGTATGAGAAATTCGGTAAATGACAGGATCTCGCAAGTTAATGTTCGGTGATGACATGTCTATTTTAGCCCGAAGCACCTTTTCTCCATTGGCAAATTCACCTTTTCTCATCTTTTCGAAAAGTGCAAGGTTTTCGTCAACACTCCTGCTTCGTGACTCACTTTCTTTACCTGGCTCAGTTAAGGTACCCCGATACTGGCGGATTTCTTCCTGTGTTAAATCTTCTACATATGCGAGGCCTTTCTTAATGAGCAATACGGCACGTTCATACATCTCTTCAAAGTAATTAGACGCATAAAATAAACCGTCCCATTCATAACCAAGCCACTGAATATCTTGTTTAATGGCATCCACAAACTCTTGGTCTTCTTTCAATGGATTTGTATCGTCAAACCGAAGATTCGTCTTGCCGTTAAAAGCATCTGCCAACTCAAAGTTTAAGACGATTGATTTGGCGTGACCGATGTGCAAATAGCCATTTGGTTCTGGTGGGAACCGTGTCACTACATGCTCGTAGGTTCCTTCATCCAAGTCCTCTTGCACAATATACTTAATGAAATGTGATGAATTATTTACATTTTCACTCATGTCTCTACACCTTTCTATCACAAAAGTTCTGTTCATGATTACCATCTTTAAAATAGTCTACATTTTTAGAGCCACTTTATTAACATCGATACGACTGAGCAGTCGACAAAAGTAACTAATCTGTTTAAATAACATGTCTATTATTCGTTATATCATAAATAAGACTGGATATCTATGGATGACCTTACTTTTCACTCGTTGCGTAATTTCATTTATTTCTTTTTTGTAGCCATCCCCTCTGAAAGGCCTAATCATTCACTAATTATCCATGACCTAAAGATAGGACTTACAAGCATTTAATGGCATATTTTGTGACAAATGTGTAAATGTATTGATTACTTTAGTCCTATTGTGATACTTTTAATTATGTTCAATATAACACAATAATAATGGGCAAACCTGTTGAAAAACAGGGACGCAAAGCTCCAGGTCTAACGCTTTTAAAAAGTTAAGATGGCTGAGTTGCTTAACATATTAGCGTTTTACGTATGTTACCGGACCCCCATTATTAAAGTGGGGATTTTTTTATGTTTAAAAATATGATTGGAGGTTACTGAATGAAATCACTTAATGACGTGCAAAAGCTTTTCCCTAGTGAAGATGGCAATCGTGAAAGCAGAGAGAATTTCCTGCAATTAATTACCACTCTTCTAGAAAAAATGGATGGGATGAAGCGTCCAGATTACGCTAGTTTAGGACATGAGAAACAGCGTGAAACAAATTTTTATCAGCAGCTCATCCAAACAGCTGAAGTCCCCCTACAGGGTGAAAGTCTGTCTCACTTAGTAGACAGTATGACAAGCTTAATGACAGGGCACCCCTATCATTCCCGATACTTTTTGACGAATGTCCTTCCGATGGCAAGTATTCCCGGACTCATAGGTCAACTAACAGCCTCCCTATTGAATGGGAATAATTTATGGGATGTTTATGGTCCGGCCGGTGCGGAGGCAGAAACGAAAGTCATTGCCATGATGTCACGTATTGCTGGCTTTGATGTCAATGAGAGCTGGGGATATACAACATGGGGTGGACAAGGAGCTGTCTTTACGGGACTCCGCCTTGCTATTGCAAAACATTGTCCTGATGCAGTGGAGCACGGTGTTCCTGATAATCTGTATGTGTTCTCCTCTGAGCAAGCCCATTATAGTTTAATTAAATCAGCTGAAGCCACTGGTATTGGACGAAGCCATGTGATTAAGGTTCGTACAAAGCGAGATCACGCCATGGACGAACAAGATCTTGCCTCTAAAATGGCAAAAGTGATTGAAGAAGGAGGTAAACCTGTTTACGTTGTGGCTACAACTGGTACAACTGATAACTTTGGTATTGACAATATTCAGGCAATCAAAGATACGACAAATGCCCTTACAGATATGCATGGCTTACCTCCTGTTCATATTCATGCTGACTCAGCTCTCGGAGGATTCTATGCCTTTTTTAACGCGTACGATTTTAAGGTAAATCCGTTAAACTTTGAAGAAAAGGTGCTTACTGGATTGCAGATAATCACCTCTAAAATGCAGCATTTACACTTAGCTGACAGCTTATGTTTTGATTTCCAAAAGCTCGGTCAAACACCTTATGCAACCAGTCTTTTCTTAGTGAAAAACAAAGAAGATTTGTCATTAATTGATTTAGATGCTGCCGAATCACCATATGTCGGTGACAGAGGTTACGGTGACTATCACACAAGCTACACATTAGAATGCTCACGAATGGCCAGCTCCATTGCCATTATGGCAGCGTTACAACTTTTCGGGGTAGAAGGTTATCAAATACTGTTGGCTAACTATGTAAGAGTCAATCTTGTTTTTCGAGAAAAGCTTCAAGCAACTTTACCTGAGTTATGTGTCACGAATCCATTAAACCCCGGTCCTGTGACAGCCTTTAGGCTGTATAGCAAGACTAACAATTGGGAAATGGAAGTAGAGGGCCAGTTAACGAAAGAACAAATAATGGAAACAAATAAAAGAAATGAAGCTCTCTTCGAATATTTCGGTGCCCATAGAGCCCGTATTTTCCTAGGTGACACAAAGAAATTTGATCTTGTCCCATGTAAAAATGATGGGGAATTGCAGCCGGTTTACGTCTCTAAGTTTTTTACGATCTCACCTTATACGGAAACAGATCACATTCCTGACGTGATCACCTTTATACAAGAAGCGGTAGAAGCAACTAAATCAACAGAAAGTGAGGTAACGTTCTCATGTTAAACGTTTCATCATCGTTATTTAAAAAGTTTCTTCTTGGTATTATGGGACCTATGATTCTCTTTGCTCTCATCTTTAGCAGTGTCATATATTACTTTTCCAGCCAGTTAATTGATGATTATGTGATTCCTAGCTTTGAAGACGCCTTGACAGTGAATATGAGCCTGATGAGCGATAGTATTGACAGTCAATTAGTCCAAGCGGCTCATGAAGGTGACAGCAATGCCCTTGCAGAACTTCAGAGTGAGGTTAACAGTTTCCAAGAGTCTTCAGGTGTAGCAAATGCTTACGTATTGGGTCAATCAGGTAATGAAGAGTATATCATTGCCTTAAGCCAATACGATGAGACGATGGAGACCTACACCTTCTCTGATGATATGCACACAGCTATGGGAGGAACGGATGCTATAAGTGAGATCTATGAAGATGAATTCGGAACATTTAAATCTTATTTCTCACCAGTTGAAGGAACGGAGGCCATTTTTGGATTAGATCGTGATGCCTCATTTGTGAGTGCAGCTAGTACCCGGGGAATTATCATATCTCTCATCCTAGCTGGCGGTATGATTATCGCCTCTATCGTGATTTCTATTGTCATTACTCGTAAAATCAGCCTACCTGTTACAGCACTGGCAGACCATGCAGAAAAGGTGGCACAAGGCAACTTAAACATTGAGGATATTGACGTCACGTCTAAAGACGAGTTAGGCCAGCTATCGGAACATTTTAATAAAATGGTTCGTGACTTACGTATGATGATTTCCCAAGTTGGGGATAAAGCAACCCAAGTGGCTGCCACATCGGAAGAACTTTCTGCGAGTTCCGAGCAGACGAGTGAATCCATCTCCCATGTAAGTGAAACGATTCAAATGATCGCATCCTCATCAGGGGATCAACAAGAACGTATGGAAGGCTTAAATGATTATTGTAAAGCTTTGTCTGTTGAGATGGGCGAAGTAGCCAATGAAGCGGCAACCACAGCTCAAATGTCAGAAGAAACGGCCCATGCTGCTAAAGAAGGCGCTACTTCTATTGATCAAGCGATAACCCATATGACGGCGATTAACGAGCATGTTAGCCAATCTGCAGATGTTGTCTCAAAGCTGCAAGAAGAGTCGCGTGCAATTGGTGAAATTGTAACGATCATTACTAGTATTGCCGACCAGACGAACCTCTTAGCTCTTAACGCCTCAATTGAAGCAGCTCGAGCAGGAGAAAATGGGAAAGGCTTTGCTGTCGTAGCTGATGAAGTACGAAAATTAGCTGAAGAATCTGGAACTGCCGCTAATCAGATTAAAGAAAAAATCGAACAAGTACAAAATCAAGCTATCGCTTCTGTTGAAACTATGACTGAAGGGTATCAAGCTGTGAAGGAAGGTACTGAAGCTGTTAATCAAGCTAATGAATCGTTTGAAAGAATTGAAAAAACAGCGATCGATTCCTCTAACAGAGTTAATAGCATTAAAGAAGCATTGGCGATGATGGACGAAGCTATTTCCGTTAACGTTAAAACCATTTCTGAATTAACAGAGATATCCAACGACGTTTCCAGTAGTATTCAAAGCGTTTCTGCAACGAGCGAAGAACAAACCGCTATTATGGAAGAAGTGGCTAGTGCGTCTGAATCATTGTCTAAAATGGCTGAACAATTACAACATTCGGTTCAAAAGTTCAATACAGAGAACAAATAATAGCATTGAACACCTTCAAAAACCTAGCACGGGCAAAATTGCCTCAGCTAGGTTTTTTGGTGGTAGATCTCATATTAACATCATGCTGTCAAACCCGCATGAAACTTATTCTTCCTCCCAGTGACCCAGTCGATTAATGATAGCGACTTTTAAATAATTACCCTCTGGATAGTCTTGATTTATGCGATAATCTTCTGGAAGACTATGCGATTCTAAAATTTTATAGCCTACCCCTTCTTCTCTAAATGATTGGTCGATAACTCTACGAAATTTTTTTCGACTCACACCAGCATGGTTCATAGAAGCAACTATAATGCCATTTTCTTCAGTGAGGCGAATGGCTTGCTGTAATAATCCTAAATAGTCTTTTGCAGCGCTAAATGTATATTTTTTAGATCTGGCAAAGCTAGGCGGGTCTAAAATAACAAGTCCATAACGATCGCCCCGCTTCTCCGCCCGTTTGAAAAAGGCGAACACATCCTCAACGATAATGTGCTGATTGGCTGGATCTACTTTATTAATACTAAACTGTTCAATCGTTTTCTCCCGACTCCGATTCGCTAAATCGACACTTGTGGTTTTTTCAGCACCGCCTAACGCAGCAAATACTGAAAACACACCTGTATATGAAAACGTATTAAGGACTGTTCTTCCCTTTGCATATTTATTAAACAGAGCTTCACGAACGTGTCGCTGATCCATGAACACCCCGACCATTGCACCTTCATTTAAATAGACAGCAATGTTCACATCGTTCTCTTTCACGATAAGTGGAAACTCTCCCCGTTCCCCCATAATAAAATCATCGTCTTCTACATATTTACCATCGGTAGCAAATCGCTTCTTCTCGTAGATCCCCCGATAGGCAGAATGTGACGCGAGAGCCTCTATAATCGTCTTTTTAAAGCGGTATATTCCTTCACTGTACCAATTTATCAAATAGTAGCCGTCAAAATAATCAATTGTCAATCCGCCAATACCATCCCCTTCTCCGTTAAAGAGACGAAAAGCAGTAGTACGCTCGTCTTCAAAAAACGGACGCCTCCTTCCAAATGCCTTGATCAATTTACGTCGGAATAGCCCTTCATCAACAGCTTCATCTTTTTTATCGGTGAGAATCCAGCCAAGTCCTTTATTTTGCAAGCCATAATAACCTCTCCCAATAAATGTTCCTTCTTCGTCAATAACATTTAGAATTTGTCCTTCTTCAACGAGTTTGTTTGGGTTAACAACTGCTTCTTTAAGTAACAGTGGATACCCAGCTCGATACTTTTTTGAAAAACGCATATTTATTTTAATGGTCGTTTCCATCCATATGTCCCTCCGTTCATCAACGTCTATCATACAAAACTTTTTCAGTAAAAGGAAGGCACGGTGACATAGTAAACTCGTTTCAGCAAGCTAAGACATCGAGAAATCAGGTGGTTCTCAACCCCGCCTGATTAAAAATTTCCACCTACACTATGGTTGTATAACTTCTATTATATCGTTCCTACTTACTTTTTTCTCCCGGTTATGCTACAGTAAATTGTTGAACAGCTGGTATTTTCACAAAGGTATAAACCTTAAAATAAAGGAAATCATCACCGTTCCTTAACATCATATCTTTCAACTGAGGAGGAATTACGATGGCTCACAGCCGAGAAGAAGAAGTACAATTATTAGGTAATACACAGGTGGAATATAAAACAGACTACGCTCCAGAGATTTTGGAGGCATTTGAAAACCGGCATCCGCACCGTAACTACTTTGTAAAATTCAACTGCCCTGAATTTACAAGTCTCTGTCCAAAAACGGGACAGCCTGATTTTGCCACAATTTATATCAGTTACATCCCTGATAAAAAAATGGTGGAAAGTAAATCATTAAAGCTTTATTTATTTAGCTTTAGAAATCATGGGGATTTTCATGAGGATTGCATGAATACGATTCTCGATGACCTCGTGTCATTAATGGACCCTCGCTATATTGAAGTATGGGGTAAGTTCACCCCCCGTGGCGGCATTTCCATCGACCCTTACGTTAATTATGGGAAACCCGATTCAAAATGGGAAGCTTTTGCAGAGCAACGCTTGCTTCAGCATGATCTCTATCCTGAAACGATTGATCATAGGTAAGTTCTTATAATGTTTATCAATACTACAAGAGACTGGACTACTACCGCCACTCTCGTTTGCCTCTATTTAGTAATATGTAAAGCCCGCTGCATCCTTATACAAGGATATAGCGGGCTTTTTTATTGTTATTTAGGTGCAACAACTGCTTTTAATGCTTCGTTCTTTTCACGATAAAGCCATTTGAATAATAGTGTCTGCATGATGAGGAAAAGTCCACCCACAGACCAATATAAAGGTAGAGCCGCAGCCACATTGAATGAAAACATACCCATCATAACCGGCGTGATATAACCTAGTATCGCCATTTGTTTTTGTTGAGCTGGATCCATGCCTTTTTGTGACACTTTAAACTGGATGAGATAAACCCCAGCTGCAATAAACGGCAGAATCATATCCGTTTCCCCTAGGTTAAACCATAAGAAGGTTTGCTGTGCTATTTCAGGTGTTCTCATAATGGCCCAGTAAAACCCGATAAGAATCGGAAATTGAATCAGCATCGGCAAGCAACCCATTGAAGTTAAAGGGTTGAAGTTATGCTTCTGGTATAGAGCCATCATTTCCTGCTGCATTTTTTGCTGGTCTTCCCTGTTTTTCTTATCTTTATATTTTTTTTGCACCTCGTCCATTTCTGGCTTCAGCACAGCCATTTTTTCCCGCATTGTCAATTGATTATTATATTGCTTCATCATAAGCGGCAACAGGCACAAGCGAATAATAAACGTCATAAAGATAATCGATAATCCGTAACTTCCATTAAAAATCCCAGCAAGAAATTTAATCGCAAATGAGAACGGAAACACAACAAAATGATTAAAGAACCCTGCTGTTTCAGAATCGATAGGCTCAGTACTTGCTTGACAGCCACTCAGCGTCAGCATCATTAATACGGCTGCTGCAATGAGAACAATGGCCTTTTTATGACGAGTGAATACAGATGTTTTTCCCACGTAAATCCTCCTCGAAGTGTTAGTAATAAACTTTCCTTCGAGGATAGATAGTCAGCATCATCTTCAGGCCCTTCCTTCCGGCCAGTCATTCTCGTCAACCATGAGAGACGGGCACCGCGCCGATCTTCCAGCATTTTTTCTGGAAGTAGTTGTGTATGCCAAGACGGTAACTTTTTTTGCATGATAAACCGGCCAGCAGCTGCTGAATTATGGGCCATGAAACGAATCATATGGGCCCCAGCAAAAGTCATATATAAACTAACCGTAATGAGGACAGGAAGAAAATCTTGATAAAATTCTACCATCATCTGTATTCACCTCCTTTAATTATGATCAAAACAGTTACACGTGCAACCGTTAGTGTTAAAACGTCTATCAACCAAACTAATTATCGTTGATTTTCTAGAAAAAGTCAAAGCATGATTTGTGACAATCTCAGACATGCATGCGTTAGATCTTTCTTACCATTTGTCAATTTAAGGGAGCGTAAAAGCCTCTGTCTCAGGTAGGTCATTAGCCTTATAATAAGGATATATAATTGATTATTTGTGTGGTTAAGCTGGCGTTAAAATACTCCTGCTAGCCACGAAGGAGATTACATGATTAAACTTATTTTAAGTACTATTATTATCATTGTCATGATCTGTTTATCACCTGTTTTTATTTGGTCGTTGTCAAGTGAACGACCTCTTGATGTAGCGATTATTAATAAAACTGTTCCTGATGAAAGCTATCGAGAGCACCGAAGTATTAGCTGGCTTTTGAACCATCACCGTTTTACACACTCAAACGGCCAACGTTACACAATTGCCGAAGACTACATCGGATTAAAACCAAATGAAGAAGAGGAGACTTTTGAGATTACGCCCTTCCCTGGAAATTTAAATGAAAAAGATTTGATCTATGTGGCGGATACGTACGGCGTTTATCAAGAAGAGGTGCCGTGGTACGAAGAAGAGGCAGAAAATGATGATACCCCTCCTACTCTCATAAACGGGGGCTTACAACTTGATGAGTGGCAGTTAATTAAAAATGCCGTTGAACAACACGGGACAGATCTCGTTATGGAATTTAATTCGTTTGCATCTCCAACGAGTGCCGACGTTAGGGAAAGTGTGACGAGTTTTTTGCAGGTGGATTGGTCAGGTTGGATAGGGCGTTATGCCATTGATCTGTCCACAGAAACAGGGGAGGTTCCCCAATGGCTCATATCCCTTTACGAAGGCGAAGAAAACAATTGGGATTATCATGGTGAGGGATTCATTCTTATTAATGAGTTTACAAATGACGTAATCGTACTGTCTCAAGAAAACGGTGATGTAAACACACCTGATATCCGTTTAGCTTTCACTGACAGAGGGACTGAGATGTTTGATTTAACCGTGAGTCAGCCTTACCATTACTGGTTCGACATTCTTGAACCTGAGTCTGAAGAACATGTACTCGCTTATTATGAGTGGGATCTGACGAATCACGCCAAACAAACATTAGCTGATGCTGGCATTCCAGCTACTTTTCCAGCTATCCTACACCATCATGTAAATGAAGCGAATGTTTTTTATTTTGCCGGTGATTACGCTGATATAACTGCAATCCCTTCCTTTTATCAGGCAAAAGGGTTTCAGCAGCTAAAAGGACTTTTAGCTTCAGAGCAGTTTTCTGTTGAGACAAGCTTCTTTTGGAACACCTATAGTCCGATGATGACCCGTATTTTTGACATGGCACAGCCTGATCCAGCGAATGACGCCTTGACAAAGGAGGAAGTGACTAGTGTGAATCAAGCGGAACATCATAATATCTCCTATCCCGCCCGAATACACGAGAATATGTACGAAGTGTTTAAAGACGGTGAATGGGAGATGCTCACATTAAAAGGCGTCAACCTTGGCATGGGCAAGCCTGGAACATTCCCTGGTGAAGCGGGCATTGTCCGTGATGAGTATGACCGTTGGTTCACACTTATTGGAGAAATGAATGCAAATGCTATCCGTATATATACCCTCCATCCACCAGCTTTTTATGAAGCCTTGTATGATTACAACCTTACTGCCGAAGAGCCTATTTATTTGTTGCATGGCATATGGATTGATGAGGAGCCATTAGAAGAAACGCTGGACGCCTTTGATGAAGAGATTGTAGCAACCTTTCAAGCTGAAATGAAAAAGGTGGTGGACGTCATACACGGGAATGCGGTCGTCCCACCTGAGCCAGGCCATGCTTCAGGAACGTACAACATAGACATTTCGCCGTATGTGATCGGATGGATTATTGGTATAGAGTGGTACCCGTTTATGGTGGATCAAATGGCGACTGATTATGACGGTTTGCCTGACTATCAAGGTGACTATGTCTACACAGAAGAGGCTGCTCCAATGGAAATTTGGCTCGCTGAACAGTTCGAGGTCCTGACCCGTTATGAAATTGAAGAATACGCCAGTATGAGACCGCTCAGTTACACAAACTGGGTGACGACAGACAACCTTGATCAGCCGGCAGAGCCAAATGAACAAGAGGATATGGCGTCTGTAGATCCAAATACAATTAAAGTAAAAAGTGATATTGCAGAAGCTGGCATGTTTGCGTCTTATCACGTTTATCCTTATTATCCTGATTTTTTAAACTTAGAAGAAAAATACACAGAATTTATTGATCATCGAGGAGAGCCCAATAACTATGCAGGCTATTTACACGACCTCCACGCTGCCCATGAGATGCCAGTATTAATTGCCGAGTTTGGCATCCCTGCCTCTCGGGGGCAAACACATCGTAACCCGTTCGGTTGGGATCAAGGATTTATATCGGAATCAGAGCAAGGGGAGATTCTCATTCGCTTGTTCGACGATATTTTAGAAGAGGAGATGTTGGGTGGTCTTGTGTTTACGTGGCAAGATGAATGGTTTAAGCGGACATGGAACACGATGGATTATGATAACGCAGACAGGCGTCCCTTTTGGTCAAATGCCCAAACGAATGAGCAGCAATTCGGCCTCCTAAGCTTTGATCGATTGAAAGTGAAAGTGAATGGCCGAGATGATTGGACAGATGGTTATCGTCTTTTTGAGAAGCAAGATGGCCACATGCGGGAGATGACGATGGATCATGACGAACGCTATGTGTACATTAAAACACATTTTGACGAGTTAAGTGACGCCTTTTGGGAAGACCATCAATATGAGCTTTATATAAGCGTCCGTGAAGAACAAGGTGTTCCGATTCAGACTATTGAAGGAAATGATGATCAGCCGTTCCTAGCTGACTTCCGTCTGACTATTAAGAGTGAAACAGAAGCAGCGCTTGAAATCGTCGGTGATTACGATTCTTTCTTTTATGACTATGCTGGACGATTGGACATGATTGACTACACAGAGAATGACATGAAAAATAAGCATAAGACGTTCCATCCCATTCGATTAGCATTAAATAAAGCACTCATTAGACCTGACACAGGAGAAACCTTTCCATTTGAAGACTATGAAACAGGAGAGCTTCGATTTGGTGTCGGTGACCCTCAAGATCCAGATTATGATTCGTTAGCGGATTATTATTATTCAGAGGAAACGGGCATCCAAGAAATCCGGATTCCTTGGATGCTATTAAACGCTCGCGACCCAAGTCAGAAAGAATTTATCGGGGATATGTGGGAAGAAGGGATTGAAGCCTCTATAACGATTGATGGTCTAGACGTAACTGCTATAGTGGCAAATGATAACGCCACTATAGATCACTTTAGTGACAAGCAAAGTGCTCGTTACACGTGGGTCAATTGGCAGCTTCCAGAGTATGAGGAAAGGTTAAAGCAATCTTATCGTATGATGCAGCAATTTTTCGAATCAATTGATTAAGTCACATCGTCATTTAGTTGGCAGCCTTCAAGAGATGACAGCCTTTATGACGTAATCAACCTGATTTTATTAAAAAGGTAACCGACTCTTTCTATGTTAGCTCAACACTACATAGGAAGAGGCGATTCCATTCGGACCAATTGAAATTTATCTAAAAAGGAAAATATCACTAAATTTAATATGTTAGAACTCACTACCATTCATAATACCCATTGCTCTTATCGGTTTTGGGAACAAGTTAAAAATCCGATTAGAGAAATAGACGGAAAAAATTCTCTTAAATAGTTATTAGCCTTGACAATAGCTTAATTAGGCGGAGAGATTCCGCTAATGACCCGGATAATCTGAGAGATGGGTCATTTTTCTTTGCATAACCGGAAAATTCCCCCTTATATCCTCCAGAATGAGCTCATTTCTCCATCTAACCGAAAAATCTCCGCTTATTTTACCCTCATTAATGACTCAATTATTGACAAGACTTCTTACCTAAAACTATACAGATTATAATAAAACATTTCTGTTACTTAGCCCCGCTGTAAGGCGAGGCTTTTTATTTCACTCCTTAAACAACATCTGATTTATCTCACTCCCACCCACTTCCATTAGATGCCTCATTATTATAAAACGAAGAGAGATGCCCCCAAAAGCTCGTACGCTAGTAGGACACCTCTTCTCTTAATAAATATAAGCTTATGAAACAGAAGGTGGAGAGTCATCTGGGAACAGTACTTCTCCTTCTTTCCTTTCGTTTGAGCTAACGAATTGTAGCAGTGTTTTGGACAATTCGTCAGGTGGATAAGGCTTTGTCAAATAATCTTTAATACCAAATTCCCTCATTTTATCTTCGGATTTATCAAGAGCAGATGAGATAATAATAGGAATTGTTTGAGTTTCAGGTGTTTCTTTTAGTTTCTTAATTAAGTCCCAGCCATCCATCTCTTCACCGAGCATTAAATCGACAACAATAGCGGAAAATGATTGTTGAACACTATCGTGATAAGCACTCACTGGATCAAAATGGTGAATAACTCGAAATCTGTTTGTTTTAAGCTCTTCAGAAAGTAAGAGCGCTAAACTGGCGTCATCCTCAACAATCATTACAGAGCCCTTCTGCGAAATAGGAGCGCCTTCTTGCTCTGTCGCCGTAATCACGTGACGCATAAGTGGTAAGTTAAAGGAGAAAGTGGTTCCTTTTCCTAATTCAGATTCAACCCATATACTTCCTTCATGATTTTCAATGATTTCCCTAGAGATAGCCAACCCAAGCCCTGTACCACCGATTTTTTTCCGATCGTGTTGGTCAATTCGTTGGAATTTACTGAAAAGTGTATCCATGTGCTCTTCTGGAATACCAAGCCCCTCGTCCTCCACGGTGACCATCAACATACTATCATGATTTCTTAGGGTCACTGTAATATCTCCGCCATCGGGAGAAAACTTAATCGCATTACTCAGAAGATTTGTAAGCACTTGTTGAATCCTAGCTTCATCCATCTTCACTCTAGCATCTAAGCTTTCATCAACAAATTTTAAATAGTGTTGTTTTTCGTGTTTAAAGTTGTTCATGACGTCCATAACGACCTTGTCCATTCGTTTTGTTTCCATAGTATAAGCTTGTGTACCAGCTTCCATCCTTTGTAAATCGAGAAAATTATTAATTAAGTTCGTCAGCCTCTGCGCTTCCTTATAAATCGTATCTAAATACTTCTTTTGTCTTTCCGGTTTCAAGCTTTTAGTTAGCAATAACTCTGTAAAACCAAGTACACTTGATAAAGGGGTTCGCAGTTCATGACTTACAGTACTTACGAGTTCAGATTTCATTTTGTCTAACTCATATTCTTTCGTAATATTCCGATGCACAAAGATGGTGCCAACTCTCTCCTGATTATGATACACACTCGTGCCATAGACGTTTATGACTCGGACGTCCCGATCTGTTTCTACTTCATATTGATAGTTCATCGTGCCATGAATATCGTCATTAATAAACTTGCTAATAAAATTTGCTAAACCGTCGGAATCTTGAACATACCTAGTAAACTTATCAAACCATCCATGTAGATCCACGTTCTCCTCACGAAGCACACCCTCACACTTGACCATTTGGCAAACAGCCTCATTATATTGCAGTACCTCGCCTTTAACGGAGACAAACATGATGCCTTCATTAAGGTTATCAATAATATCCTGACTCAGTTTACGCGATGTCTCCATTTCTTCATAAATAACCGTGCGCTCTAATGCAAGTGACGCCCTATTCATAATACCGTCTATTTCACTTATCTCTTCATCTGAAAACGGTTGACCAATCCGTGTTGCAGAAAAAATTGCCATGACTTTCTTTTCAGCGTCCATCACGCCTGAATAAAGATCGTACACATCAATCGGGTCATCAGCCATTCCTTGTTCAGCATTTTCCGATTTTCGCTTAATTACCACATGACGATCCTGTTGCAAGCGAATAATTAAATCACTTTTATCCGATTGAATAAAGCGATCTACCGTTTTTTCTGAAGCTCCCCTCGCTTTATAAATCCGCTCAGAAGTGAGCGTAAAAATACTTTTATCAAATAAATAAAGCTTATTAATGTAATTAAAAATGGAGGTGATAAAAGCTTCTTTATTTAGACTAAGTGAGATGGCATGGTTTAGCTGATTGAATAATTCAAGTTTTTCATTGGACGTCTTCATAGACGTAAGGTATTGCTGTAATTCTATCTGTTGGCATTGCAATTCTTCATATTGCGCAGTTAACTCTTCTTCTTTTTCACTAATACTCCTAGCCATATTATGAAAGGCATTTGACAATGATCCGAGCTCGTCTTGCCGATCCACAATTTCTAGTGTGACGTCTCTACCTGCTGCCAAATCATCAGCTGCTTCAGTCAAGCTTTCCAGAGGTTTAACTAATCGGGTTAACACACCTGAAAGAGCTATCATATAAAGCAACATCGTCGCGCCCATTAAAATTAAGCCTAAAAAACTTTGAAAATTAGCCGCTTCAACTGTTTCATCATAGAGGTTCGTCACTTGAGATGATAGTTTATTTTCCATCGCGGCTGTGCGCGAAAGGTAGCTCATAACAGACTCATTTGTTCCTTCATTCCAAAATTCCCGCAGCCCTTCATAATCATCATTTTCTACAAACGATATGGCTTGGGGCATTAAAGAAAATTCATAATTAACAATGAATTCTTCAAGCTGACGATAAAGCACTTCCTCATCTGCTGACAACGTGTAAGCATTCATTTGATTAAGCAATAGGTCCAGCCCAGATAAATGGATAAAGACCCGTTCCAAGTCTTCTTCACTTTGAAATGCTAAATAGGTTCTTCCACGAAAGATAAGGTTATTTAATGTACTATTAATGCTTTCTGTAAGCTCTGCTTTGTCTCTTAACTCTTGCTTTTTTTCAGCTAATTGACTCTGCTCATGGTACGTGTAAACACTTAACGCCCCTATAATGAAAAGAATAACAGTTAAAAGAAGCAGGGATGTTCGTAAAAAATAAGCTCTTATGCCTTTTCGCTTCCACATGTAGCTTCCTTTCATGAGAGAAGCTCCTTAATAATTCTGACTAGTTCCTCAGGACTGAATGGCTTCGGGATGAAGTAAACAATCCCTGCTTCCCTTGCCTCTTGCCGATCTTTCTCTTGCGCTTTAGCCGTAAGCATCACTAGCTTCGTTTGTTCTTTTACAGCTGGAGATACTTTTTCACATACGTCGATACCTGTCATTTCTGGCATCATATAATCAAGTAACGCTAAATCATAAATGCCTGTCTCTAATTTGTTTAGCGCCTCTCTCCCATCTTCCGCTTCTTCAACAACCCATTCTCCTTCTTCTTCTAATGTATCAACAATTAACATTCTTAAAATATCACTATCGTCTGCTACAAGAATTTTACTCATTTTCTACCTCCAACCATTAGCTATCAGATGAGATTCCTTTTCGTTTCATGTTTCCCCAATCGGCTTTCTTAGTAAATGTTTGAATCAAGCCACTACAACGCCACCACACCATTAAAGGACGATACCAAAAAGATTCTGTTAACGCCCAAAAAAACAGCACAAGCAAACTTTTTGTATCAGGGTATTTATGGTAGGTCCATTCCTCAAGTAACACTGCTAATGAGGATAAAAGTGATCCATACAGCACGGTCATCAAAAACATCACAATCGCTACATCCACTAATACAAAAGAAAATATAAGGCCGAATAAAATGACAAAATAACCGATGAGTTCAAAAACAGCACTTAACAATTCCACTAATAAATAATAAGGCATAGAAAAGAGCCCTATCCCTTTGTATTTCGGGTTGAACAACATTTTTTTATGAAGCCATAAAGTCTCTGCTAATCCCCGTTGCCAACGTTTTCTTTGTGAACGAAGGACGGCCGCACTATCAGGTGCTTCTGTCCAACAAACAGGATCTTGTATATACTCGATTCTTTGCTTAGATTTTTCTTCTTTAATCGACCGGTGCATACGCACGATTAATTCCATATCTTCCCCAACCGTTTTCGCATTGTATCCGCCAACTTTAACAACTCTATTTTTTTCAAAAACACCAAAGGCTCCTGAAATAATCAGCAGGATATTCATTCTGCTTAATCCCAATCTACCAATTAAGAAAGCTCGAAAATACTCAATAATTTGCATCAACTCAATGGGGCCTTTTGGAAGGACGATTTTCTCAACTTGGCTTTTCGTAATCGTTGAACCGTTTGCAATACGAACCGTCCCACCAGTAGCTGTCACTAAGCCGTTTGAATCAATAATTGGTTTCATGATTTTTAGGAGAGCATCACTGTCAAGAATACAATCCCCGTCTACTGCTGCAAAGTAAGGATAGCGTGAGAAATTAATGCCGGCATTTAAGGCATCAGCTTTCCCCCCATTATCTTTTCTCAATAGAAATAAGTTCGGATATAATGTCGATTGGTAGGCTTTCGTCACTTGCTTTGTATCAAAATATCGACGTAGAGCTAAGTTTATTTCCTTCATTTTAAATTGCTCAATCACTTTGCCACTTGTATTATCTTTTGATCCGTCATCTATGACAATGATTTCAAATTGTGGGTAACTCAGACCCAGCATCGACCGGACCGTAGTGGATACACCGACTTCTTCATTGTAAGCTGGTACCAGTACTGACACAGGGAAAGTATCCTTATTAAATACCATCTCTTCTACATAATCTTGCTGATTTAAGAAACGTTCTTTTTTGATTCGCGGGCCGGCAATTAAAAATAAAATCAAATAGGTGAGCCCAACTAACCCCATATAAAGGATGACACTAACAGCTGTTATATTGACGATTAATGATACCCATTCCTCGCCGGTCATACTTGTCCACCCGCTCTCATCGTTAGCGTTTGTTTCGCCATATCTTTTGCATACATATCTTCATGTTGCTCACTTAAATAGGCAAGCAGAATTTCCCCATCTGTCATCTTTTTCAAGGCTTCACATGCTTGAAATCTCACCCACCAAACACGATCACCTGCAAGAAGAATGAGATAATCGCTAAACTCTGTGAGCTTCATCATCCCTGTTAGCTTAGCCGCATGTAGTCTCTCTTCCCAATGCTCTGACGTAAAAAATGGGACAATAATAGTGGGGTTAGAACAGTATTGATATTGATGTAAGCTCTTTAACGCCTTAATCCTCGTTTCTTTAGATTGATGGGTAAGCATATATTCAATAAAAGGAAGAAATTCATAATAACCAGATTCCCCACAGTAATCTATGAAAGCTTGTCTAATCGCGTAAGGAACGTCATCCTCATCTTTTTTAAGCACCACCATTATGTCTGTTAAAAAGCTCAGAGGCAATCTGCGTAATATTTCTTTGATTAATCCTATAGACATATTGGGACGGCTAAACATGTATTCAAGTAAACTCTCCTCTTGAAACGACGCCAATATTCGCAATGTTTGCCGATATTCTTCATCGATAATCGTAATGGCATGAAGATGTTCTTTGACATCCTCTCTTAATGAAAGCATCATAAAATCCTCAATTAAATAAAGAGCATTCATTCTTTTAGACCAATTACTAGATTTGAGCTTCTTACGATAAATCGTAGCTAAATGTGCTTCAGCTGATTGCTGAATACGCGCCTTCCCTGCTGAGTCAGTCATAATATTAGTAAACCCTGAGAGAATTCTTTCAAGTACTTTTTGCTTTAACTCATCATTTTTAGGAAGTATAGGTTCTATATCAGTGTCTCCTGTTAAATATGAGAGGTAATCAGGGAACAGCTCATGATACAATCGGTTAGCTGTATTATCTTTTTTTATTGCCCACGTTTTCGTCGTATATAAGTAAACAAGTAAGAGCAGTTGACACACGAAAAGGCCGAGTGTTAGTAATAAAACGAGTTCAAGCATTAGTTAAACATTCTTTCAAGTAGTCTGTCGATACGGGCAGCCACCTCATTGGCATTAAAAGGCTTTACCATGTAATCATCCGCTCCAAGGTTGAGCGCTCTAGCGACTTCAACCTCTCCCTTTCTTGCTGTGAGCATAGAAATGACAATGTTTTTATTGCCGTATGTTTCTCTCAACTTTTGCAAGACTTCAATACCATCCATCTTCGGCATTCTCCCATCCAAAAGAATCATAAATTGCTGGTCAGTTTGATACCAAGATCCTTCTAAGAATGCTACCCCATCTGGAAATGTTCGTACTTTAACAGGGCGTCCAGCTACCTCTCCCCTTTTATTAAAATGATGCGTCATCATTTGTCTTACTACCTCATCATCATCCACAATAATAATCGTCACAAAATCTTTTAATTCCGTATATTCCAGCGCTTCTTCGTAAAACTGCGTTTTATTTCTTCCCGTCTCTTTCGCATGATATAAGGCTTTATCAGCCTGCTCAATAATTCGATTTAAGTGGTCATCATTGACCGTCACTTCTTTAATACCTGCTGAAAACATGACATTGAACGTGTTATCCCCTGCAGTAAATGTGACGTTACTAAACAACTGGCGCCACGCTTTAATACGCTCAAAGGCTTCCTCTTTGGAAGTACCAGGCATCACAATGGCAAATTCTTCACCACCATAACGACTAATTGTATCCAATGGCGCTTTGATTTTCATAAACGAATGGACAAATTCTTTTAACACTTCATCCCCTTTTGGGTGGCCGAAGCGATCATTAACAGATTTAAAATGATCAATGTCCACAATAATGAACGATAAAGCCGCCATTCTATCATCCTTCTTCAACATTACCAACTGAGAAGAAAGTTCACGTTCTAAATATTTACGATTATACGCTCCCGTTAATTCATCTTCACCTATCTGTTTCAGCATATGTTTTCGATACCGTATACGATTATGAAGGAAAGGGACAAGAACGTTCATATTTAAGGGTTTAGCAATAAAATCTGTCGCCCCCATTTCATAAGCTTTAATGCGATTCCCCTCATAATCAGATGTCCCCACCATCACGATCGGTACCACATCTTTTTGAGCTTTTACGAAAATTTGTTTAAGAAGTTCTATACCATCGATGTCTGGAAGGGCTTGGTCTAAGATGATCAAGCTCGGTTTCACTTGATAGAACAGCTCTAATCCTTTTTCTCCCGTTAAAGCAATGACAACTTGAAACCCTTCCCTTTCAAGGAAGGTTTTGGTGTGGGTAACAAACTCCACATCATCATCAATAACTAAAATAAACGGTACATCTGCCTGACTCACTGGTGTTTCAAGGTTTATTGGTTGTGTCATTTCATCGGTTTTATCATGAAATAGGGACGGTTCAAAAGCACTTTCAATCCGTTCCACAAACGGTAACCATTCTGTCTTTCCCCATAGCTTCTCTGATTCGACATCAGTATAATCAAGTAAAGCTTCTGCTTCTTCTGAGAGCTTATCCATCCCAATCGTGCCAGCTGTCCCTTTGATACTATGCAATAAGTGGTAAACTTCATATTCATGAACGTTTCCTTTATTTCGCCAATTTCCGACCGTTTTTTTGATTCGATCGTACATCATTTGTTGATATTTTTTCACATCTATCACACCTTGTTAAAGGATCCTTAAGCTTGTTACGTTATGGCCTATATTAAAGCCATTATACATGCCTTCTAAACAAAAAGTATAGCGTTTTTAGGACATTAGCACTATAACCCCATTTACTAGCTGTAAATGGGGTTTAAATACCTATTGATTTTTAGTATGAGATTAGAAAACAACGTCGTATCACGTTTTATTCATTAATTTTCATCTAGCAATTCACACGTTATCATAGTCTAAAAAAGAAGAGGAAATTTCTTGCAAGCTATGTGATTCACTTTTTCCCACTCTCATTAATCAGTAGAAATACCTTTTCGTTTCATATTGCCCCAATCCGCCTTCTTTGTTAACGATTGAATTAAACCAGAAAAGCGCCACCATACCATGAGGGGACGATACCAAAATGATTCTGTTAATGCCCAGAAAAAAAGGACAATTAAGCTTTTGGTATCAGGGTATTTATGATAAGTCCATTCCTCTAATAAGACGGCCAATGATGATAACAAGGAGCCATAAAAAACAGTCACTATAAACATGACAATCACTATATCCAGTGATACAAAAGAAAACAACAGTCCACTCATAATCACAACATAACCAACAAGTTCAAAGACGGCACTTAATAATTCCACAATTAAATAATAGGGCATCGAAAACAGGCCAATTCCCTTATACTTTGGGTTAAACAGCATCTTTTTATGAAGCCAGATGGTCTCTGCCAAACCCCGTTGCCACCGCTTCCGCTGAGAACGAAGGACTGCCGCATTGTCAGGGGCTTCTGTCCAGCATACAGGATCTTGTATATACTCGACTCTTTGGTTCGACTTTTCTTCCTTAATCGAACGGTGCATACGGACAATGAGTTCCATATCTTCGCCAACGGTCTTAGTGTTGTAACCACCAACTTTCACGACTCTCTTTTTTTCAAAGACACCAAAAGCCCCAGAAATAATCAATAGTATATTCAATCGACTTAACCCAAGCCGCCCTATTAAGAAGGCGCGAAAATATTCGATAATTTGCATAAGTACTATCGGCCCTTTAGGGAGAGCTATTTTTTCTACTTGGCTTCTCGTAATAGTTGACCCGTTGGCAATACGGACGGTTCCGCCCGTAACTGTGACTAAACCGTTTGAATCAATGATAGGTTTCATTACTTTAAGGAGGGCATCGTGATCTAGAATACAATCACCGTCTACTGCTGCAAAATAAGGATAACGAGAGAAATTAATCCCAGCATTCAAGGCATCCGCCTTGCCTCCGTTTTCTTTTCTTAACAGAAATATATTCGGATGCACTGTCGATTGATAAGCTTTGATGACATCCTTCGTGTTAAAATATTTCCGTAAAGCTACATCAATTTCCGTCATTTTAAATTCTTCAATCACTTTTCCACTCGTATTGTCTTTTGAACCATCATCTATCACGATGATTTCATATTGTGGATAATTTAACCCAAGCATAGAGCGGACGGTAGTGTAAATGCCAACTTCTTCATTATAAGCTGGTATGAGAACAGACACTGGAAACGTATCCTTATTAGATGTAAGTTCCTCTACATACTCTTCCTGATTTAAAAAACGTTCCTTTTTGATACGCGAACTTGCGATCAAAAATAAGATTAAATAAATGAGACCTACTGTAACCATATATATGATAGCGATAACCGCAAGTATCAATGTGAGGAGTGATAGCCACTCTTTGTCTATCATACATGTCCCCCCACTCTCATTGTTAGCGACTGCTTTGCCATATCCTGTGCATATACATCTTCATGGCGTTCAGTTAAATAAGTCAGTAATATCTTTCCATCTGACATTTGTTTTATCGCTTCGCATGCCTGAAATCTCACCCACCACACTCTGTCACCTGCAAGTAGCATGAGGTAGTTACTAAACTCAGTTAGATTCATCTCCCCTGTTAGTTTCGCCGCATATAAACGCTCTTCCCAATTTACAGAGGTAAAGAATGGGATGATCAACTCTGGACTCGTGCAATATTGATAGTGATAGAGACTTTTCAATGCTTTAATACGCGTTTCCTTAGAGGTGTCGCCAAGCATTGATTCAACAAATGGCAATAATTCATAATAACCGGCTTCTCCACAATAATCGATAAACGCATATTTAACGGCCCCAGGAGTCTCTTCACCTTTCTCTTTGATCATACCCATTAAGTCTATTAAAATATTCAGAGGCAATCTTCGCATTATTTCTTTAATCAGCCGCTGAGACATATGGGGATGACTAAGAATATAATCAAGCAAACTTTCTTCCTCAAAAGACGCTAGTGTCCGTAATGTTTGTCTATATTCTTCATCCATCGTCTCAACTGAGTTTAAGTGCTCTTTGATATCTTCTCGTAAAGCGTCCATCATGAACTCTTCTATTAAATAAAGCGCATTTAGTCGTTCAGACCAGTTTCCTGTTTTAAGAGTTTTACGATAACAATCTAACAACTGGCACTCTGCCACTTCCTTTACTCGCTGGTTTCCAACGGGATCGGTCACAACATGAGCAAAGCCAGTGAGAATCCTCTCCAACACTACCTGCTTTAATTTTGATTTTTGAGGAAGCCATGGTTCTATATCGGAATCACCTGTTAAAAATGGCAGGTACTTAGGGAAAAGCTGTTGAAATAAGCTGTTGGCTTCATCATTTCTTTTAATGATCGATTTTTTTTCCGTATATAAGTAAATGAGCAGACTTAATTGGATGATAAGTAAGACACCCACTATGAGTAATGTATTATTAACCATCAATTAAGCACTCTTTCAATCAGCCTGTCTACGCGAACGGTCACTTCATTCACATTAAAAGGTTTAAACATATAATCATCGGCCGCCAGATTCAATGCTCTTGCAACATCTATTTCACCTTTTTCAGTCAGCATAGAGATAACAATGTTTTTATTGCCATAAGTCTCTCGTAGTTTTTGCAACACTTCTATCCCGTCCATCTTCGGCATTCTCCCATCTAATAGAATCATAAACTGCTTGTCAGGTTGGTACCAAGTCCCTTCTAAAAGCGAAATACCATCTGAATATGTGCGAACTTTCACACGGCGCCCCGCCACTTCTCCTCGTTTTTTAAAGTGATAAGTCATCACTTGCCTGACTATCTCGTCGTCATCCACAATAATGATGGTAACAAAATCTTTAAAGTCAACGTATTCTAAGGTCTCTTTATAACATTCACTTCTATTCCTACCCATTTTTTTTGCAAAATGTAAAGCTTTATCTGCTTTCTCTATGACACTTTTTATTTGATCATCTTTTTTTCCTACTTCTTTGATCCCTGCGGAAAACGTCACCTTAAAAGATGTTTTTCCTGCCATAAAAGTCTTCTTGTTAAATATATCTCGCCAAGCTTCAATGCGTTTAAGTGCTTCTTCCTCAGTCGTATCCGGCATCACAATGGCAAATTCCTCACCGCCATAGCGACTAATCGTATCCGCCGGTTCTTTAATTAGCATAAACATGTTAACAAATGTTTTTAAAACCTCATCGCCTTTCACATGTCCGAATTGGTCGTTTACTATTTTAAAACGGTCTAAATCAACTATTACGAATGAAAATAACTTATTTTTGTCATCATGCTTCGCTATGGTCAATTGGTAAGATAACTCACACTCTAAATATTTTCTATTAAACGCTCCCGTTAATTCATCTTCACCAATTTGCTTAATGATATGCTGGCGATAACGAATACGATTATGTAGGAGGGGGACAAGAACATTCATGTTCAATGGCATAGTAATAAAATCTGTTGCTCCTAGTTCATAGGCTTTGACACGATTTTTCTCACAACAAGAAGAACTGACCATAACAATTGAAGTCATCTCCTTTTGCGCATCTACAGTCATTTGTTCAAGAAATGCAATACCATTCATATCCTGTAGTACGTGACCCAAGATAATTAAACTCGGTTTCACTTGATAAAACAGCTCAAAACCTTTTTTACCTGATAAAGCCGTGACGACTTTGAAACCCTCCTCTTCAAGAAATGTTTTAATTCCCTTTATGAATTTCAAGTCATGATCAATAACAAGAATGAAGGGCAGCTCCTTTTGCCTTACCCTATCCAAAAGAGACCAATCCCTTGATTTTTCTCCAATTAATAAGTCAGGTTTACATATTCTTTCAATACGCTCTACAATTGGTAACCATTCAGATTTGTTCCACCATTGTTCTGATTGTGTATCTATCTCTTTTAGAAGAGCCATGACTTCTTCAGATAGAGCCTTCATCTCAATAACATCAGCCGTCCTTCTAACATTATGTAAAAAATGGTAAATATCGTGTCTATGCACAATTTTTTCACTGTGCCAACTATTAAGTGTTTCTCGTATTTGGCTATACATCATCTCTTGGTATTTCTTCACATGCATCCCACCTTGTTAGAGGATCACTAAGCTGTTATTTGAATTATCGCAATTATACAACCGTTTTTAACAAAAAACGACACTTTTTCTTAATTCACCTAGAAAAGTATTAGATGAACAGGTCATTAGAACTGAGGGTTCATGGGGTATGGGTGGGTATTCCTCCCTGAATTTTTAACACGGCTCTACTTACTTGTTTTTTATTAAATTGTCATATTTAGCTTTGTTTCCTTTACTTCTTTATCACCTACAAACCCTTTTAACACAACGACAGAAGAACCTAAATGGCGTTCTATAAATTAGAAGACGACATGCTTTGACAAATCCATTAGCTCTACTATCTTTTTACCATGTTGGTAGTTTTACTAGTTCTTTCGGCGTTCTTCTTAGTCTTCTCACTCCTAACGCACTTTACCATGGCTTTAGTGAGGTGATTGTTTTACCTTTTTCAGTGTCTTTAGTCGTTGTTTTGGGAGCTATCATCATGAGGGGGTTTATTCATAATTTTGGTTAATATGTTAAAAACAATAAAAAAAGAGGGGTTTATACGCCTGTTCATCATTTGCCACATTTGCACAAGTCAAAAAGTGCGGAAAGAATATCTCTCCACACTTTCTACCCCCACCATTTTACTTAAATGAGCTGACCGTTCATATTTTAAGCACATCGTGGGATTCTGATTATACTATGACCGTCTAAAAATTCACCGCACGTTTACTATCTGCTTTGATCTGCAGGAAAGCGAACTTTTAGTTGATCTCGCGCTTCTGTCATGACTTGAGACGTCGATAGAGACGTGGATAAAGAATTTATTTCGTCATCTGTTAATTCACCGCTAATTCTCTTATGAAATGCTTCAATTTCATATGTCATCGTCGGCTTTATTTGATCTTCAGATATGATCTCTTCTGATCCGTCTCGATAGTAAATACGTATATCAGATAGCGTCTGAATATGATCGATCACGACCGTCCCGTTTTCTCCCTGAATTTCAGACGGTAAGCGTGAATTCGTAATTTTAGAGTACATTGCCACCCCTTCCATTTCAGGGTAAGTTAGTATGACCGTTCCTTCACCGTCTACACCTGATTCAAGCATTATACCAGTAGCTTGAACATTTTCAGGTTTACCAAATAAATCTATGATGGGATAGAGGCAATACAGTCCGATATCCATAATTGAGCCATTTGACAATTCTGGTTTAAATGCATTGAGGACATTCCCTTCTTTATAAGCATCATATCTTGAAGAGTATTGACAATAATTAGTGACAATGCGGCGAATTGGCGCGATTTTACCGATGGCCTCACGGAGATTTTTGAAATTAGGAAGCGCTGTGTTTTTCACTGCTTCCATTAATACAACACCATATTTTTCAGCTGTTTGAATCATGTCAGCAACCTCTTTATCGTGTGACGCTATAGGCTTTTCACACAAAACATGCTTACCGTGCTGCATACAAAGGATCGCTTGTTCAGCATGCAATGCTGTGGGACTTGCTATATAAACAGCGTCTATTTCGTGACTTGCAGCCATATCTTCAAGCTGTGTAAAGGTATGCTTGGCACCATGCTTTTGCGCAAACTCCTTCGCTCTCTCTTCCGTTCGTGAATAAACGGCTGTTAATTTAAAATCGTTAGTCACTTGACCCGCTTCCACAAACCAATCTGTTATAAAATTTGTCCCAATGACACCGTATCTAATCATCTATTATTCCTTCTTTCTTTATTTAAAAATGGCTAACGGCAAGTAGGCAGAGACGAGGTAGTGAGGCATATCGACCACCGCACTTTGCTTTAAGTCCACTGCCACACTGCACAGTGCATAGGCCTCAACATCCGATAAGCCATAATGACCTACAAGGTGTTCAATCATAAAACTAATCGCTTTTTTAGTGGCCGTTAATAAGTCTTCTCCGTAACCCGTTGTCGCAAAATATCCTTTTTCTTCAGTCCCCGTATTAAGAGAGCCAGGTGTGGTAAATTGTGGTTCATAAATTTGTTTTTGCTTATGTAACTTAAATCGAAGCTGAACGTCCATCGGTGCTTCAATAGCCGTCCCACACACTTCTCCATCTCCTTGTGCGGCATGCGTATCACCGACAGAAAACAAGGCCCCTTCCACCCATACAGGTAAGTAGAGCTTAGCACCTTTTGTTAAATGTTTAATATCCATATTCCCTCCGTTTTTGCGAGGAGGCACGATATTATGCGGCCCGGGCTCAGGCAACGCCACACCAATTGTTCCAGGGAATGGGGCGATCGGTATTTCAATTCCCGGCAGGAACTCAGCTTTATCAGCTTTTAAATCCCATATTTTCAAGTAAGGATCCTGGAATTGCGCCTGTAACAGGCCAAAGCCTGGCGTAACCGCCGTCCATCCCCAGTCCTGTGGACCAAAGCTTTCAATTTCCACTTCTAGCGTATCTCCAGGCATGGCTCCTTCAATATACACGGGGCCATTCACAGGGTTTACTCGTTGGAAGTCTACTCGACCGAGGTCCTCAGTGGTCGAAGCGGGAGTCAGCTGCCCTGCCGAGGCATCTGTTACTTCGAAATTTAACCGCTCACCCGGTGTTATGACATGTACGGGCTCAAGGGCATTATCCCAATTAAAGTGATGACAATGGCGATGAATTGTATAATGTTGCTTCATAGTTATCCCCTTTACCATGTATGCATTGAATGACTAGTCCCCTCCATAATAGCATATCCTATTAAAACATTTCAGATATGAGCCTAGTGAATTATATGATGACATTTACATTATGACATGACAACGCACACTACATTAGCCAATTATTTAGGACATTGACTGAATTTTTGTGTTTTTTTATAAAAACGGTTGTTTTATTAGCTAAACCTCTCTATAATGTCCTTTATACAAATACAAATGTACGTTAAACAGAGACGTTTTCAGGAGTGGATAGTATTATGACTAAAAATATGAATATAGGATTACTCGGCTTTGGAACAGTAGGAACAGGCGTTTTACAAATTATCCAAAATCATCAAGATAAACTCAAGCATCAGTTAGGCTGTTCTGTTACCGTTAAAAAAATCCTAGTAAGTAACCTTCACAAACAACGCTCGGTTGATGTGAATCAAGAGCAATTAACTACGAGCGCTGAGAATATTCTTAATGATGACGAGATCGATGTCATTGTTGAAGTAATGGGCGGCATTGACGAGGCCCGACGTTACATCCGTCACGCTTTAGAGAACGGTAAGCATGTTATTACAGCTAATAAAGACCTTATGGCTCTCCACGGCAGTGAATTACTACAATTAGCAAATAAACAGGGCTGTGATTTATTTTACGAAGCGAGTGTTGCAGGAGGTATCCCTATTCTAAGAACTCTCGTTGAAGGGCTTGCTTCAGACCGTATTACGAAAATGATGGGGATCGTCAATGGCACGACCAATTATATATTAACGAAAATGTCAAAGGAAGGTCGCGTCTATAACGAGGTGCTAAAGGAGGCACAAGCCCTCGGTTATGCGGAAGCTGATCCTACTTCTGACGTAGAGGGCCTAGATGCGGCGAGAAAAATCGCTATTCTTGGAACTCTCGGCTTTTCTATGAACCTTGATTTAGACGATGTGTCAGTGAAAGGTATTTCAACTATTACAAGTGAAGACCTTTCATATGGTGACCAATTAGGCTATACGATGAAGCTCGTGGGGATCGCTAATCGATCCGGGGATAAAGTGGAAGTCAGTGTACAGCCAACACTGGTTCCTCATGATCATCCTTTATCGTCCGTGGATGATGAATTTAACGCCGTATACGTCTATGGGGAAGCCGTTGGCGAAACAATGTACTATGGGGCTGGAGCTGGACAGCTTCCTACGGCAACAGCTGTGGTGTCAGACCTTGTGGAAGTTTTAAAAAATAAACGCCTTGGCGTTAATGGTAACAGTGTCGTTATTCCTCAATTCGACAAAAAACTTAAAACGGACGACGATATTTTCTCTAAATTCTTTATGCGTATTCACGCGAAAGATGTCCCTGGAACCTTCTCTGCTCTCACCTCTTTATTTGATAAGCATGGTGTTAGTCTGGAAAAGATTTTGCAAGTGCCGCTTAACGATGGTAAGCTAGCTGAAATTATCTTGGTGACGCACGCCGTTTCAAAAAAGAACTACGAAACGGTTTTAACTAAATTGAATGACACGGATGTGGTCGTAGACGTTAAAAGCAGCTACCGTGTGGAAGGAGAATAACATGATGTGGCGAGGATTACTTGAAGAATATAAAGCATATTTACCGGTCAATGACAAAACACCGATGCTCTCTTTACAAGAGGGGAATACCCCTCTTCTACCATTAAAACATTTATCAAAAAAATGGGGAATCGATCTCCACGTGAAATATGACGGCGCCAACCCAACTGGGTCATTCAAAGATCGAGGGATGGTCATGGCCGTAGCTAAAGCGAAGGAGGCAGGCAGTGAAGCGATTATGTGCGCCTCTACCGGAAACACATCAGCTGCCGCTGCGGCTTATGCCGCTCAAGCGAAACTACGCTGTTTAATCGTCATTCCAGAAGGAAAGATTGCCATGGGAAAACTAGCTCAAGCTGTCGTTTATGGGGCTGAAATCTTTAGTATTGAAGGCAACTTTGACAACGCCCTTCAAATGGTGAGGAATCTCGCTGAACAATCTCCTATTACACTCGTAAACTCAGTAAACCCGTTTCGAATCGAAGGCCAGAAGACAGCTGCCTTTGAAATCTGCGATGCGTTAGGGTCCGCTCCAGATGTTTTGACAATCCCTGTAGGTAATGCTGGTAATATCACAGCCTATTGGAAAGGATTTCAAGAATATAACGCAAAGAAAGGAACCGGTTTACCACAAATGCGCGGCTTCGAAGCGGAAGGTGCAGCAGCGATTGTGAAAAACCGCGTTATCGATAATCCTGAAACATTGGCTACAGCCATTCGTATCGGTAACCCTGCTAGCTGGGACAAAGCAGTGAAAGCAGCTGAGGAGTCTTCCGGTAAAATTGACTTCGTCACTGATGACGATATTGTCGAAGCATATAAACTCCTCGCTCGTGAAGAGGGGATTTTTGCAGAGCCCGCCTCTGCAGCTTCTCTAGCAGGATTAAAGAAACAATTAGAGTCAGGCGAAATTAAAAAAGGGTCTCGTGTGGTATCCGTTTTAACAGGTAATGGTTTGAAAGACCCTAATACAGCAATTGATACAGCACCTATTAAACCAGTGGCCCTTCCAAATGATGAATCCGTGGTCATTGATCATATGTTAGGTCGTGTCAACCAATGACTGCCTTCGTCAACTTTTCCATCCGAGTACCAGCAAGCACCGCTAACTTAGGCCCTGGTTTCGATTCAATTGGTATGGCGTTGAATAAATATTTGACATTGTATGTCACACCTAGTGATAATTGGGCCTTTAAGACATGTTCAGATAACCTTGATGGTATACCTGAGGGAAAAGAGAACCTTATATACAAAATCGCTGCGTGGATCGCTGACGAATATAATAAGGAGCTTCCACAAGCTGAAGTCATGATGGAGAGTGAGATCCCTCTCTCCCGAGGCTTTGGTAGTAGTGCTACTGCTATAGTTGCTGGTATCGAACTCGCTAACCAACTATTAGCCCTCACACTTTCCCCTGAGGAAAAAACCCGTTGGGCGAGCATCTACGAGGGACATCCGGATAACGTAGCTCCTTCTATTTACGGCGGTCTTATTATCGGTAGTCACCGAGAAGATGACACCAACATTGTTTTGGCAGGTACACCCGATATTGATGTAATTGCACTTATTCCTGACTATGAATTAAGCACACGGGAATCCCGTGAGACACTACCTGAGACTTTACCTTATAAAGAGGCTGTTCAAGTAAGCAGCATTAGCAATGTCTTAGTAGCAGCCATCTTACAAAATAATTGGCAATTAGTTGGCCGAATGATGATGAAAGATTTATTTCATCTGCCCTATCGTATGCCGTATATTTCAGAATGGCAGAAAGCTGTTGAAATGGCTGAAAATTTACCTATTTATGGCGTGACACTAAGTGGAGCAGGTCCTATCGTTCTTTTCTTCGCCCCAAAAGGGCAAGGCAAAGATGTTCAATCACAAGTGAAAGAGCATTTCCCTAATCATCAAATTGACTTACTTACGGTTGACGCTGAAGGTGTGACCGTTACTCTGGAAGCTGTCCCATCCAAGCTTTAATAAAAAGAAGATAACAACATGATAACACCCGCTAAGACGTTCTATGACGCTTTAGCGGGTGTTTTATCACCTGGCTACCATCTCATCTTATCAAGTCATCGATAGCAATATAAAAGATTTTTCGGAAGGGGGCAGATTACGCCTTTTATTCGACTATGTGACCGTTAGACGGTCGTTATGTATTAACGTTGAATCATCGCACATAAACCGTGCTACAACAACGGTTGGCGGCCCCGGCAGGAATCGAACCTGCGACGCAAGGTTTAGGAAACCTACGCTCTATCCACTGAGCTACGGGGCCAACATAAGTTAATCCAATCCATATTATATAAGAAAAGTACCAGATGTTAAAGTGTTTAGTTATTTCCCTTGAAATGGAAGATGGACCTATCCCAAATTGGGGCATATTAAACTAAAAATCTTTAGAAGGCGGTGCTTCCTTTGGATATACAGTCTGGCACATATTATTGGCCCACTACAATGCCGTCTCCCCCTACCTATCCTCAACTCACAGAGGATTTAAATTGTGATGTTCTGATCATTGGGGGAGGTTCTTCGGGGGCTCAGTCTGCTTATTATCTCGCTAGCCATCACCTCGATGTTGTCGTCGTTGAAAAAAATCTCATTGGGTCAGGCAGTACAGCGGCTAACACGGCATTGATTCAATATGCTGGCGAAAAAATGTTTACAGATTTAATTAACAGTTTTGGTGAAGACCCTATTGCTCGCCATATTCACTTATGTAATCAAGCAATTAACGACATAGAAGAAGCACAAACAATCTGCTCAACACCTTTTGAATTTAGGCGAAAAAAAAGTCTCTATTTCGCAAGTACGGATGATGATTTAATAAAACTAAAACAGGAAGCGGCCTTTCTCCTCAAGCACCACTGTCCCATTGCTATGTGGGATGAAGCCACCATTTCTTCACACTATTCATTTAGCAAGGCTGGGGCTATACTCTTTGAACAGGATGGTGAGATTAACCCTTTTAAGTTTACACACGCCTTACTGGAGTATGCTCATACCAAAGGTGTCTCTATTTACGAAAATACATCAGTAAACGGAATGACATGTCAACACGATCAAGTGAATGTCCAAACCCGCACTGGACACAATATCCATGCAAAGAAAGTGATCATTGCCTCCGGATATGAAGGAACAGATATACGTAAAGAGCCAAATACCTCCTTTGTCAGCACTTATACCGTGACAACAAAGCCATTACATCGCTTTAATGGCTGGTATGAACGTTCGCTCATTTGGGAAACAGCCCGACCTTATACGTATATTCGAACGACAGCTGATAATCGCGTCATTATCGGTGGTCTTGATGATCCCACCAATTACCCTGAGGCCAGAGATAGCAAACTAATTAATAAGCGGAATAAGCTTATTAAAGAATTTAACAAGCTATTTCCTCATCTTCACGTGGAGGCAGACTTTGCATCATCCGCTTTTTATGGCGGCACCCGTGATGGCCTCCCAATTATTGGTGAGTACTCTGACTACCCTCATTGTTACTTTCTATTTGCTTTTGGTGACAATGGAACCGTCTATAGTATGATTCTTGCAAAGCTTCTCGCTGAAACAATTATCAATGGGCCCCCTTCTGACAGCAAGCTATATCATTCATCACGACCATTAATAACAAAAAACAAAAAAGCTTCATCCTCACTTTCGTAAAATGCTAACAAACTAAAGCACCTCACATTGTTAAGAATATCTAACAATGTAAGATGCTTTTTTAATTATAATATTCCTAAATGTTTTAACGCATAAACGATTCCATCGTCGCTAACATCCTTCGTTACAAAAGAAGCAGCTTTTTTTACTTGGTCTACCCCGTTGCCCATCGCTACACTATTAGGGGTAAAATTTATCATCTCTACATCATTCGGCCCATCACCAAAAACGTAAACATCCTCTTTTGTCATGCCGAGCTTGTTCATCATCGTTTCTACACCATTGGCTTTCGATCCTCCAGCAGGAACCACATCTGATGAATACTCATGCCATCTGACAAAATCAAATTTTTCATAGTTATCTATGTAGAAATGGTCTTCATCTTCCGCAAAGAAGATGAGTGATTGATAAATATCTCGTCCTTCAAGAAAGGCAGGATCATAATCAGGGTGCTCAAAATGAAGTGTACCGATGCTTGTTTCAATTTGAGGATGGTAAGGAATATTCGCTTTCATATCACGTTCATTCATGTAGACTAGTGGGTGATCTCGCTTCGTTGCTTCAACCGTTAAACGGGCTAATTCATCTTTATCCAATGGCTTCTTTATTATGGGCTCCCCTTCAAAAACACCATATTGGCCATTAAAGCTTAAATAGGATGTAATCCCAAGGTTTTCACGAAGTTCCTTAAACATAAACGGGGCTCTTCCTGTCGCAATAGCTACAAAATGGCCTTTTTCTATCAATTGTTTGACAGCCGCTTCCGTTGATGCTGGTAATTGTTTGTCATGGTCTAATAACGTGCCATCAATATCGAAAAAAAACAGTTTTCTATTCTTCATTATACGCCACCTACTATTCTTAATTAAATACAATGGTTTCATTATAAGCGAATACTTCTTCCATAAGCAATAGGGTCCAGCAAGATCAAGAAGAACCCTTTTTTATACATGTTTAGTACTAAAAGAGAAATAACCTACTCGTTACCTCCTTTATATCTTTCACCTTCTGTGATCACTCTCAATTTTATTTCATCCTATATTACCCGCTAATCCTCTATCACACCTCTTGAATCTATCGCCAATGTCATTATTTAAAATTCCTTAGAGAACTATGTTGTAGATAATATCTCATTTGCGGAAAATGACTAGCATTAGTCAGACAATCTCATTGATTTGTTCTATGTTTTTTAATTCCTCATGCAAATCCCATTGTAGATTTTCTGTCACCTGTTATAATAATGTTTATCGGAAAATTCTAAACCATTCGAAATTAGTCCTAGGGGGGATGTTCGTCATGCCTATCAGAATTCCTCGGCACCTACCGGCAGCTCAAATATTAGAAAAAGAAAATATATTTGTCATGGATGACGAACGGGCAATTACGCAAGATATACGCCCATTAAATATTGTCATTTTAAATCTCATGCCTGAAAAGCAAAAAACAGAAGCTCACCTTCTGAGACTTTTAGGGAACAGTCCATTACAAGTCAACATCACATTCTTAAAAACAGCCACATACGAGGCAAAAAATGTGAGCGCCTCTCATATGAGAGAATTTTACACTGAGTTTGCCCACATTCACCACAAACGTTTTGACGGGATGATCATTACAGGAGCTCCTATTGAACATCTAGACTTTGAGAATGTTCACTATTGGGAAGAAATAATAGACATAATGGATTGGGCTGAGAAACACGTCACCTCTATTATGCATATATGCTGGGGTGCACAAGCAGCGTTATACCATCATTACGGTATAACTAAATTTCCTCTCCAAGAGAAGTGCTCAGGGATTTTTCACCACCGTATTTATCATGGAGAAAACCCAATTAAGCTATTACGCGGTTTTGACGATGAATTTATCGCCCCCCATTCTAGATATACAAACATATCCGAAGAAGAACTTATTCAACATCCTGAGCTTAAATTAGTTGCCTCCTCTCAAGAAGCAGGTCCATTTCTTATTATGTCTCAGGACGGCAAACACATTATGGCAACAGGGCATTTAGAATATGATACTGACACTTTAAAAGAAGAATATGAGAGAGATCTAAATAGAGGATTAAGTGCTCATCTCCCTGTACACTACTTTCCTAATAACGATCCTAATGAGAAGCCATTAAATAGGTGGCGTTCACATGCCCATTTACTATTTTCTAACTGGCTGAACTATTACGTGTACCAGGAAACACCCTATATATGGGAATGAAAACCTCTCTCTCACGAGTACAACTAGCGATAGTGGAACTAAGCTGCGAGGGACAAAATGTTAAAATTGTGTGTGAAAATAAAAAATGATGTCTTACCTTCCCTCTTTCTGGGTATTAACCCCATGAAGGAGGGACACTTATGTCAGCTGAACAAATTGGGTTTGCTTTTATACTATTAGGACTCTTCATCGTGATTGGAAAATGGGTAAGAGTCTATACCCCACTACTCCAGCAACTTTACCTACCGTCTTCTATTATCGCTGGTCTCATCGCTTTATTAGTAGGCCCTGAAGTGTTAGGTCGCTTAATGACAGCTTTAACTTCAGACGATCATTTATTATCTCAAGGCCTCATTAATCTCGCTACGCTTGACGTCTGGGAAGCATTACCGGGTCTATTCATTAACATTGTATTCGCTACGCTATTTCTCGGAAAATCACTGCCAAGTTTAAGTAAAGTTTGGCATATTGGTGGGCCCCAAGTCGCTATGGGGCAAATGGTCTCCTGGGGGCAATATGTTATTGGTCTCCTGTTAGTACTACTCATTTTAACGCCTTTTTTTGGTGTTAATCCATTAGCTGGTGCTTTAATAGAAATTAGTTTTGTCGGTGGACACGGTACGGCTGCAGGGCTTGGCAACACGTTTGCGGAGCTTGGTTTTGCAGAAGGACAAGATTTAGCGATAGGCCTTGCTACCGTCGGAATTTTAACTGGCGTTATCGTCGGCATTATTCTCATTAATTGGGGTGCCCGGAAAGGACACGGCCAATATGTAGGCGGGGCTCAAAAACTATCAAGCACAGGAAGAAATGGTATTGTTGAGCTAGACAATCGAGATTCAGGGGCAGATATGACAACGCGTCCAGAATCGATTGAACCTTTATCCTTACACCTTGCTTATGTGGGGATCGCTATCTTTGTAGGATGGCTGCTGCTAGAAGGGCTCATACTCCTTGAAGCTTATACGTGGGGCGCATGGACAGATGTTTACTTAATGATTTATGTGCCGTTATTCCCTTTAGCTATGGCAGGAGGCATTATTACGCAAGCATTTTCAGATAGATTTGATAAATTTAGAGTAATTGACAGAAAAATGATTAATCGAATTGGCGGTTTTTCATTAGATATCCTTATTATAAGTGCCCTCGCCACCATTTCGCTATCCGTTATCGGTGAGAACATTATCGCTTTTGTCAGTTTAGCTGTAGTTGGTATCATCTGGAACATTTTTGCCTTTCTTGTTCTGGCTCCAAAGATGATCCCATCCTATTGGTTTGAACGGGGAATTGGCGATTTTGGGCAAGCAACTGGTATTACCGCTACAGGGTTATTACTTATGAAAGTCGCAGATCCTGAAAATAAAACACCTGCATTAGAAGGGTTTGGCTATAAGCAAATTTTATTTGAACCATTTGTTGGAGGAGGCTTGTTCACAGCTGCTTCCTTACCGCTTATATTCCAATTTGGCCCCACTGCTATTCTTATTTTATCGGCTATTATCACATTATTTTGGTTGTTGTTCGGGTTATTTTATTTCGGTAAAAAATAGGTTTTAGTACTAAAAGAAGCAGTCTTTCACCTATTCGGTTTAAGACTGCTTCTTTAACGGTATAAATAATTTTTATCCTTTTACTCAACTCATGATGACTGCCCCTCTAAATTGGCATTTTATATGTGATTAACAGGGGTAAAGTATTTATAGTATAGGCTTTGAACAGCTAAGTCCGCATGCTTCGCATCCACCCCGAACATCATACTCACCTCGGAAGAGCCTTGGTTAATCATCTTAATATTCACACCTGCCTCAGCGAGGGCCTCAGTTGCTTTTGAGGCAATCCCTACAGTACGACACATGCCTTCTCCTACCACCATCACCATGGCGAGATCCCGTTCTACTTGAACATCTTCAACCTTTAGCTCGGTACGGATTCGTTCAAGGATTCTCTCTTCTTTACCATTACGAAGCTGATGGTCCCGTAAAATAATCGATATATTATCAATTCCTGAGGGCGTATGCTCGAAGGAAATACATTCATCTTCTAATATTTCTAATAGATGACGACCAAAGCCCACTTCTTTGTTCATTAAATACTTAGTGATATTAATACTGAGAAAACCTTTATCACTGGCAATTCCTACAACTGGACAGCCATTTTGTGAACGTTCAGCCACAATCCTAGTCCCCTCAGCTTCAGGGTGGTTCGTATTTTTAACACAGACTGGTATTTTCTTTGTTACGACAGGCTGTAATGCTTCATCATGAAAAACAGAAAAGCCGGAATAAGCAAGCTCCCGCATTTCACGGTACGTAATTTCCTTCATTTCTTTAGGGGAATTAACAAGTTGCGGATTAACAGAATAAACGGAATCAACGTCAGTAAAATTTTCATATACTTCCGCTTCCACACCAGCAGCTACAATCGAGCCGGTAATATCGGAGCCCCCTCGCGGAAATGTCACAATATGTCCCTGCTTTGAAACACCGAAAAACCCAGGAATAACTAAAATACCGCTCATCTGTTTAAGCTTCCTCAACTTCTCATAAGCCTCAGGCAAAATACGAGCATTTCCAGGATCATCAGTTACAAGTAAACCAGCTTCCTCTGGCGACACATATGTCGCTTCTTTTCCCCGCTTCGACAAATAAGCAGCCATGAGCTTGGCATTTTGGTTTTCTCCACTTGCCATAAGAGCGTCCATAAGTCTAGGAGCATCATTTTTATACTGGGAGATTAACTTTCCGAGTTCTTGGTCTATATTGGTCAGTAACGTGTTATCTAAAGTTAAATCTGATACAATATCTGCAAAACGTTGAAGCACTGCCTCTAAAACTTTCTTTCCATCGCCATCTTCAATAATCGCTTGAGCCAGTGTAATTAATAAATCCGTTGTTTTTATGTCATCAGAATAACGCTTCCCCGGAGCTGACACGACAACAATTTTTCGTTCTGAATCAGATAAAATAATGTTTGCTACTTTATTAAATTGTACGCCGCTCGCAAGTGAGCTTCCACCGAATTTTACGACCTTCATCTTCCGCAAACTCCTTCTCATTATCAAATAGTAGTGTCCTCCCACAGAATACAAATGTTCTCCTTGAGAAGAATTGTAAAATAAGTATACTAGATTAAGACCAATTCGGCAAGATACTAGAAAAAATAAATTCTGAGTTAATTTCACCGCTTAACAGCTAGACGTTTTAATTAAATGTACAACATACTAACAACTGTGTAACCAAACTTCCTATTTAATGTTAATTCACTAAAAAACGTCTGAAAGCCGAAGCTTTCAGACGTTAAACAGCTATAGCGAATTAGTTTTCGATAGAAACGTCATGCAATTGGTATAAACCATTTGGATGCTTCCAATAGCCTTGCACTTCATCACGCACACCGTCTAAGTACGTTTGGTGATAAATGTAAAGCATTGGTGCTTCGTCCACAAGGATTTCCATCGCTTCTTTATATAACGCTTCACGTGCTGATTCGTCTGTTTCTTCACGCGCTTGGTCAAGTAGGTTATCAAGCTCATCATTAGAGATAAATGAACGGTTACCTGCTTCACCGTGGTTGTCGGAGTGGAATAACGCGTGCATACCGTAGTCAGCGTCACCTGTTACCGTTACCCAACCAAGAATGAACATATCGTGCTCACCTTGAGCTGTGTTATCAAGGTACGCACCCCACTCAAGCACTTCAATTTCAGCGTCAACACCGATAACAGCTAATTGGGCTTGGACAAGCTCAGCCATATCCATACGCTCACGGTTATCATTCGTCCAAATTGTTGTTTCAAAACCATCCTCGTAACCTGCTTCAGCTAAAAGCTCTTGGGCACGTTCTGGGTCGTAAGGTAACGCCTCGACTTCATCACTGAAACCGAATACTTGCTCACCGATAGGCCCTACAGCAGGCGTACCTGTTCCTTCAAGGACACCTTCAATAATGTCGTCTTTATTAATTGCCATTGACAGAGCTTGACGTACAAGCGGGTCATCAAATGGCTCTTTTTGTAAGTTGAAACCGATATAAGAAAGACTTAAGCTTTCTGTTTCATCAACATGAATACCATCTGTGTTTTCAACACGAGCTTTATCACTTGGGCTTACAGGATCAATAATATGCGCTGTTCCTGTCTCAAGCTCACCGATACGTGTTAAGTCTTCTGGTACAACTTTGAACGTAACGGACTGAACTTGAGCAGGTTCGCCCCAATAATCATCGTTACGGACAAGTTCAACACGATCACCTGTTTGCCACTCTTCAAATTTAAAGAAGCCTGACCCTATAGGGTTTTCATTAATGTAGTCACCAGGTTGACCGCCATCTTCCATCGCCTCGTAGTCAGCTTCAATCGCTTCTAATGAGATCATCCCGCCACCATTGTGGGCTAAGTGAGATGGAAGTGGTGCAAAAGGGTACGCCGTATGAAATTCTACTGTATAGTCATCAACGACGACAACTTCTTCTACCATGTTATATAAGAAAGAACGTGGTGATGCCACATCTTCATCAAGAATACGCTCGATATTCGCCTTTACGACGTCAGCGTTAAATTCTGAACCATCGTGGAATGTGACGTCGTCACGAAGTGTAAACTCCCACACATCATCAGCTGTCGCTTCCCATTCTGTCGCTAATAACGGCTCCAACTCCATATCTGCAGAGTGTTTTACGAGCGTCTCAAAAATATTCGTTTGTACATTACTTGAAGGAACATCATTGGAACCGTGTGGATCCATCGCTTCCGCATCTGATAGTGTCCCGATAACAAGGTTATCCGTATCTACATCAGCGTCTGTGGCGTCCCCGCCTTCAGCATTATTAGCATTCCCATTATCTGCTGGGGCTGCGTCATTTCCTGCGTTATTATCCGGCTCACTGGCACAAGCACCTAAAGCAACCACCATTGAGACCGATAAAAGCGCAGCTTTTAACGTCTTGCTCTTAAACATTGTATTTCCCCCTTCATGTCGTCTTAATTTTGTAATAGTCTGACAAGATATAACTTACACTATACACCTAAAAAAAACAAGATGTAAAGATGTAAAAATCTAAAAAATAAAATTTTTCAAATATAGGGTTAACCATAACTTGTAACGCATGTTTATTCGTAGTACATTAACGGTTTAAAGTGTTACAGTTCCCCTTCCTCTTTTATCCTTTGACTGTTTCGACAATATCCAGTATAATTTGAAAAATACTATTGCATAAAAATAACATCACGAATTTTGGGGAAGACCTTGTGAAAAAGTTGAGAAATGATATAATTTTTCCGAATAAGCTTTTTTACGTATCAGTTCTGTCTTTTTCTGACGTAATGAAGCTTATTTGTCTGAATTTTAAGGCGTTTTCTAATTAAGCAAAAGTTAATGGTAGATAATCTTACCTTCTAAGCCCATTAACATGACTGTCCTTTTAAAATAGCTGAGAAAGGTTTGTCTTGATAGGATAATAATTTAATGCATTTCTCTACTATTATTAGATTACCTTAGAAAACACATCCTTTACTCATTATTTTATGAGACTATTTAGAAAGAATAAATGAAAGAGAGGTTTAACGAATGGCAGATACACCTACTACAGTTACTGCGTCGACGACAGAAGCTAAAAAAATTAATCCACAGTTAGAAAATCTTAAAATAATGTGGAGAAAGCTTCGTGCTAACCGGCTAGCTATGGCCGGTGGATTCATGATTATCTTCCTTTTAATCGTATCATTTATCGGACCTTACTTTACGGTGCACGATCCGTTACTACCTGATGTAAGCAGCCGACTTCAAGGACCTTCTGCTGAACACTGGTTTGGGACAGATCACCAAGGAAGAGATATCTTTACGCGATTAATTCACGGCATGTCACTTACTTTCTATATCGGCTTTTCAGCTGTGGCACTTGGGTTAATAGCTGGTGTTCTTATTGGGATCATTGCCGGGTATTATGGCAAATGGATAGACACTGTGTTAATGAGGATTATGGATGTTCTATTAGCATTCCCTAGTATTCTATTAGCGCTTGGAATTATTGCCGTATTGGGCGCTAGCCTTGAAAATGTTATTTACGCTGTTGCCATTTTTTCCGTACCTACATTCGCTAGGATCGTGAGAGGTTCAACATTATCAGTAAGAAAATTAGAGTACGTAGATGCCGTTCGTGCATTAGGTGCTTCAGATTTCAGAATTATCTTCAAACACATTTTACCAAATATTACGTCACCGATTATTGTACAAGCAACATTAAGTATTGCTACAACAGTCCTTGCTGCAAGTGGACTTTCATTTCTTGGTTTAGGCGCTCAGCCACCAACCCCAGAGTGGGGAGCAATGCTTGCTGCTGGAAGAAACTACATGTGGGAACACCCTCATGTGGCACTTTTCCCAGGACTGGCCATCGTCCTTGTTGTGTTAGCATTTAACGTATTTGGAGACGGTATGCGTGATGCACTGGATCCAAAAATTAAATCGTAAGAGAGGTGAACCTCCATGTTAGTATATACTATTAGACGTATCCTCCAGACTATCCCAGTCCTCATTGGTGTATCACTCGTTGTATTCTTTATGATGCACTTAATTCCAGGGGACCCTGCTCAGATCATTGCTGGTGAGCAAGCGAATGAAGAACAGGTAGAGCAGATGAGAGAACGACTTGGTTTAAACGACCCCTACTATGTTCAATACGGGAATTTCATTACGAATGCCGTGCAAGGGGACTTCGGAAATTCAATCCGCAGTGGTCGCTCTGTGTCAGGTGAAATCAGCTCAAGAATCTGGGTAACAGTCGAATTAGCCTTTTACAGTACAATATTGAGTATTTTCTTAGGACTTATTGCTGGTATTGTGTCAGCTACTAGAAGAAATTCTATTTCAGATATGTTTATTATGATCTTTGCTTTATTTGGCTTATCCATGCCAAACTTTTGGTTAGGTCTTATGCTTATCCAATATATTTCACTCAATTTTGAGGCTATTCCCGTTTCTGGCTGGGGAACGCCACAACATATTTTACTCCCTGTTATAACGTTAGGCACTGCAGGGGCAGCGATTATCGCCCGCATGACGCGGTCAAGTATGCTTGAGATTATTAATCAAGATTACATTCGAACAGCTCGTGCTAAAGGGGTTAAAGAACGTTTAGTTATTTATAAACATGCATTAAGAAATGCTTTAATCCCTGTTGTAACAGTGGTAGGACTTCAATTTGGTGCGTTGTTAGGCGGAGCTGTCTTAACTGAAACAGTTTTTGCGATTAACGGATTGGGACGCCTTGTTGTAGATGCAATTAACGCAAGGGATTTCCCAATTGTACAAGGAACTGTACTCGTTCTATCACTTCTCTTTGTTCTAGTAAACTTCCTCGTTGATATCTCTTACCGCTTCTTAAACAAGCGGGTCGAGTTAGATTAATGACGGTCAGTACAGAAAGGTGTGACATATGTTGGATAACCTTAAAACCATTATAGACGTTAACGAGTTACAAACCTCGTTTTATACTAGTAAGGGCGAAGTGAAAGCAGTGGATGGCGTCAGCTTTGATGTTCCTAGTGGTAAAACACTTGGTATCGTTGGAGAATCCGGTTCGGGGAAAAGTATTACCTCCCTTTCAATCATGCGCCTGATTGAATCTCCCGGAAAAGTTAAAGGCGGTTCTATCACCTTTAACGGGGAAGATCTTCTTGCTAAAAGTGAAGCAGAAATGCGACATATTCGCGGTAACCAAATTTCAATGATTTTCCAAGAGCCAATGACATCTTTAAATCCTGTTTTTACAATAGGCGATCAAATTGCTGAATCATATATGATTCATGAAAAACTCTCAAAAAAGGAAGCTTTGAAAAAAGCATTAGGTATGCTTGAACTTGTTGGAATTCCATCCCCTAAAGACCGGTTAAAAGCCTACCCTTATGAACTATCAGGGGGTATGCGTCAAAGGGCGATGATTGCAATTGCACTAGCCTGTAATCCAGAGTTGCTTATCGCCGATGAACCAACAACGGCATTAGATGTAACAATTCAAGCACAAATTCTTCGTCTCATTAATCGTCTGCAGGGTGAACTTGGCATGTCGATGATCTTAATCACACATGACCTTGGTGTCGTAGCTGAAACCTGTGATTATGTCGCGGTTATGTACGCTGGTAAAATTGTTGAATATGCAGATGTTCATACCCTTTTCAAAGCGCCTAAACACCCATACACAGTTGGGTTGTTAAAATCATTACCAAGACATGATATTGATCAAGATGAGTTAGAAGTAATTAAAGGAATGGTCCCAAGACCTGATGAGTTACCACAAGGCTGCAGATTTGCACCTAGGTGTCCCTTTGCTACAAAGTTATGTGAAGAGAAGCTTCCTTCACTTGAAAATATTGATGACAAAAACCAAGTCCGCTGTTGGATTCATACCGACGAATGGGACGGCCCGGAGGTGAACGTGAGAGATGACTACGGAACTGCTCAAAGTCAAAAATCTTAAACAATATTTTCCTATTAAAGGCGGGATCTTTGGCAGGAAAATTAATGATGTCAAAGCTGTTGATGATGTCACGTTTTCGGTAAAGGCCGGTGAAACGTTAAGTATCGTTGGCGAATCTGGCTGTGGAAAATCCACAACTGGGCGAGCGATCTTGCGCCTAGATGAACCAACATCAGGTGAGGTAACGTTCCAGGGAGAAGATTTGCTATCTTTAAACAAATCACAAATGCGAAAAATGCGTAAAGATCTACAAATTATTTTCCAAGATCCCTATGCTTCGATTAATCCACGCCAAACCGTAAGACAAGTGCTAAGTGAAGCTATGGAGATCCAAAATGTACTTCCTAAAAAAGACCGTGAAGCTCGAATGCTTGAGCTAATGGAAACAGTTGGTCTTGGTTCTCACCAATTAGACCGTTTTCCACATGAATTCAGTGGTGGACAAAGACAGCGTATTGGTATCGCTCGAGCACTGGCTGTTGATCCGAAGTTGATTATCTGCGATGAATCTGTTTCGGCCCTTGATGTTTCTATTCAAGCTCAAGTACTTAATTTGCTGAAGAAATTGCAAAAGGAACTCAACCTAACTTATCTGTTCATCGCCCATGATTTAGGTGTTGTGAGACACATCTCTGACCGAGTCCTCGTTATGTATCTCGGAAAAATCGTGGAAATTGCTGATAAAAAATCACTTTTTGACAACCCTAAGCACCCGTATACAAAAACATTGTTGTCGGCCATCCCTGTTCCTGATCCAAGTAAAAAGAAGGAACAAATTATTCTTAAAGGGGATGTCCCTTCACCAATTAATCCGCCATCAGGCTGTCGTTTCCACACGCGGTGTCCTTTTGCAACTGATAAATGTAAAGAAGAAATTCCTGAGTTACGAACAAGTGATCTTAATATGGCTGAAGGGCATCAAGCTGCCTGCCACTATATAGAAGAAATCGAATCAGGTGAACGTCAACCGAATTACTAAATACTAAAAACCAGCCGTTTCCATTATGGAGACGGTTTTTGGTTGTGACAGTGTAATCCCACTTTTCATCTATTTTAGGCCTTGTGTTTAAACATCCTTATTCACGGCTACAGCTTAACGAGGTGATTAAAATGGTATTACGTCTACAAAAGGAAACAGCAGCCTCGTTTTTATCATATCAGGGGTAATCATTTTTATCCTTGTTGTTTGGGGGCTTGTTAGTCCTGTCAGTATGGAAACGGTGATGGAATCACTTATGAGTTCGATGATTCAAAATTTCGGGTGGTTATATGTACTAGCCACAGCATTTTTTGTAGGGTTTTGTTTATTTCTCGGCTTTGGTCCATATCGTCATATGAAGCTAGGTAATAAAGAAGATGAGCCGGAATATCATTATTTTACATGGGTAGGTATGTTGTTCGCTGCAGGCATGGGGGTAGGACTTGTCTTCTGGGGAGTAGCAGAGCCTATGTCTCATTACATCGGCCCACCTCATGGAATAGAAGCAGAGACACAATACGCAGCTGCACAAGGGTTGCTTTATGGCGTGTTTCATTGGGGCTTTCATCCGTGGTCAATTTACGCCATCGTAGCACTTGGACTGGCCTTTGCTAAATATCGAAAAAAACTCCCTGGTCTAATTAGCTCAGCTTTTTATCCTCTAATTGGCGATCATGTATTTAAAAAAACAGGGAAATTCATTGATATTATTGCGATCATTGCTACCACCGTTGGTATTGCCACTTCATTTGGGCTCAGTACAATACAAGTAAGTAACGGCTTTTCACAGGTTTTTGGTTGGGAGGACACTCTCACTATCCAGCTCATTATCATTGCTGTCATAACGGTTATTTTTCTTATTTCTGTTCACAGGATTAAATAAGGGGATGCGTCATTTAAGTGTTGGCAATCTATCTCTAGCAGGACTCCTGCTAGTCATCGCCCTCACCCTTGGGCCGACAGTGTTTATTTTGGATCATTTCACCAAAACTATCGGCCAATATGCAGGAGCGTTAACCGAATTGACATTTGACACCAACCCGTATTCTTCCCGTGAATGGATGGAAGATTGGACACTATTTTATTGGGCGTGGGTTATATCATGGAGCCCTTTTGTAGGAACTTTTATTGCACGAGTATCTAGAGGGTGAACGCTACAACAATCAACTAAAGAACACCACTTTTAACAGCATGCTTTGTAACACTAACGGATTCCTAACCTCAAAAACGTGTGGGTGTCATTTCGCTGTACGCCTATCGCTTAATGTTTCTGCTAACTGACGTGTCTCTTCTTTTGCTTTTTCAAACCTTTCTTCTACCTCTTGAGGAAAGGTACTCGTTCCTTCAATACTGACGTGATGATAGTTTTTAACACCTATGAGGCTAAAGATTGTTTGGAGATACGTATTGCCATGCTCCAATGAGGCCAGCGGCCCCTCAGAATACACACCTCCGCAAGATTGTATATGGACGATCGTTTTATCATGCGCTAATCCTTTTATTCCCTCCTCAGTAAAGCAGAATGTTTTTTTAGGAATAATTAACTGGTCGATATATGCCTTTACTTGAGGTGGAGAGCTCATATTCCATAAAGGGGTGACAAAGACGACAATCTCCGCCTGTAAAAACTGTTCTACAAATGGGTTTGTAATGGGTATATCACGGTCAATTGATTCAAATCTTTCCCAAGCAGCCAACGCCTCTTTTTCTAATGGCGGTATGTGGACTGCAAAAAGATCAAGCTGAGTTATGTCTGTGTCTAAGCAGTTTTTTCTAAACACGTCCAGAAAGCATTTTCCAAGCTGTAAACTATATGAGTCTTCCACACGTTTCGGGTTTGCGGTAACGTACAATAATGTCATAGATGTGCACCTCATTTAATACTGATTTATAAACGGTCGTTTACTGATGGACTGTTTCCTTTTCCAGATACGGTATGACTTGATTTTTCCCACTGTTTTTCGCTTTATATAACGCCTCATCTGCCGCTTTATGCATCCATTCAAACGTCTTGCTTCCCTTATATGCTGTGGCCATTCCTATACTCACTCTCACCGGCAAGGCCTCATGTCCCTTTAGATGGAGCGGTGTGTTTACTAAATGGTCTCTAAATCTTCGTGCAAGATTGATGATCTCATCGTCATCTTTGTCAATGAGACAAACCGCAAACTCTTCCCCTCCGATTCTTCCGATTGCAGCACCATTCGAAAAGAAATCTCTTAAACGTTCTGAAAAAACAACAAGTACATCATCACCCGTTTGGTGTCCATATGTATCATTAATAATTTTAAAATCATCAATATCCAGTAACAATAACGCTACTTTAGTGTTACAACGCCCTTTGACTATATTAAAACGCTCAAACGAATCCACAAAATGACGTCGGTTATGAAGCCCAGTTAAATAATCTGTCGTTGCCTTTTCTAATAATTCATTCTCAAACATTTTTTTAGTTGTAACATCTGTGAATATGGTGAGTATCGCTTCCTCTTCCTTACCTGAATGACGAATGGGATGGAATCTCACTAAGTAAAATATTTTTTTCGATTCTTCTACAATTTCTATCTCATCCGCTAAATCTTTGTTATTAATATAATTATTAATAAGAGATGGATAGCTCTCCAGAAGGGCAGGCAAATATTCTCCTATCCAAGAGTGCGTTGTTTTATCAGGATTAATTAAGTGTAATACTTTTTCCCCTGCTGGGTTAATATCCACAATTCTATTATAGCTATCAGATAGCACAATCCCATCACTCATTTGTTCAAAAATTCTATCTTTCGCAATCGGCCATACCGACATAATTTGATAACGAAAAAATGCGATAAAAACGAACAAACCTGCCAGCGTGTAGGAGATAGACATCGTCCCAGGAATTTTAAATGGAAGAGCCATGCTTAAAGCAGGGAGCCAAACTGGAATACTAATTCCAGTAAACATAAACACAAATTTTCTCCTTAATTTTTCAGAAAACATTCTTATATTTAATAGAAGAACAACAACCGCTGACATAGCCACAAATTGATAGTATGCAATAAACATTAAGTTTATGAAGGTAGGGTTAACGTTTATTTCAGTTAAGGAGCCTATTTGGGTGATATCGACCCACGTTCTCATAATATGATGATGGTGATCCGTGATTATAAGAGAAAAATACACAATAACTGGTAAAGAAAGGACAATTACAATGCGAGCTGTCGTTTTTTCTGGCTTTCCTAAGTAACTTCTGACTAAAGCGAGGAGTAATATAGCACTTAAAAATATAGGGATCTGCTGACTATTTCTGAGCCATAACATGACTGTATACGAGGAGTGATAAAGCTCAGCGGCAGTCAATGTCACGAGCAAAAATGATAAAAATAATAATGATGCAAAATAAAATCTACCAGGAGTTCGGGGATATCTTAACGTCAAGATGGCAAGCATGAACGAAAAAAATCCCATAAGAAGCAAATAATACGGATAAATATCAGTCCAATGCAAGTATCATCCCCCCCTTTCTATATGAACATACTTCCTACATTATACACTCTTTTTTTACAACAAGGGTTGCGGACCTCTCTAAAATATATCTAACATCCTAAGCTAAACACCCTTCCCATGACACTTAGGTTAAGGGCGTCATAGCAAAATAATGATGATAATGACGTGAACACCGCGAATTAAACCCCGCGTTACAGAAAGGACAATGGTCTTGTCCATATACATACTGTTCAATCGTTAGTTCTTTCCAACAACTTCCGCATAAAATGGCCACTTCCTTGAGTTCCTTCTGCTCCCAACGGGTAACCGGATGGTCGGCCGTTTCACGGTGACATTCTATACAAGGATAATAGGTCATACAACATTTGAATTTGATCGCTACTCTATCTACCTCTGTATGATAATGAGCACATCGTGTCTCATGATCTATCATTTTCCCTTTCACTCTCTGACTATGTGTCATTATCCTAAATCCTCCATAACCTATTTTTGTTAATATTGCATATGGAGCCGTCGTTAATGTTAGACGTACGCTGAAAAAGTAATCAGCCGAAAGATAACTCCAAACCTCCCTATAAGCATTATTACGTGTTGATTTTTCCTTACCACTATGTATTCAACACTGTAAAGAGCGGGAACGGGAACACTTTCATTTCATTGTATAAGTCATGAGACGTCTCGCATCTTTTTTGATTATTTATCAATGAATGGTATACTTTTTAAAATTGACACTCATTTTAAACGGAGGTAACTACAGCATGAAAGAAAAAGCATGTCGTGATTCAAAGGTGATTAAAACCGGGAGGGTCTTCCCTCAGGATACAAACAATCACAATACACTTTTTGGCGGTAAATTAATGAGGGATATTGATGATGTCGCTTCTATATCCGCTGCACGCCATTCCCGAACAGAATGTGTGACAGCTTCTACAGATTCTGTGGACTTTTTGTCTCCCATTCGACCAACTGACTCTGTTTGTCTCGAATCTCATGTCACGTGGACAGGGACGAGTTCCATGGAGGTCTTTGTTAAAGTCGTTGCAGAAGATCTTCTAACTGGTAAACGAACATTAGCTGCAACTAGTTTCTTAACGTTTGTCGCTTTAAACAACAAAGGTACTCCTGCGAAGGTTCCAAAAGTTGTACCAGAAACAAAAGAAGAAATTTATTTAAACGAAACTGCGCCTGCCAGAATTCAGCGCAGAAAAGAAAGAAGGAAGCAAAGTAAAGAGCTTGCGACAATTTTATCAGAACTAAAACCTTGGGATACTCACCCTATCTCATAGTCGATCTGTAAAGGATTTACAACATCCAATCGACAAAATCATTATTTTGCTCACATTCTTTAAACAAAAGGATTCGCTCTAAGTCATTGTTTTTTGCCCGTTAACGTGAATATGTCTCATGCACTAATTATTATACTATATACTGAAAAGCCTGCTGACTTTCCGTGTCCAGCAGGCTTTTGTTTCATTTTTTACTCGCACGCTTCCATGACATTAGCCACTTAATAAAGACCTGTGTTTCCACCACCAGGGAACATTGGGAGTAAATAATTTGCTATAAAGTAAAGAATAATTAATAAAATAACGGTGATGAAGGCGTATTTAATGAAAGTGGCCCCCACCCGTCCTGGTTCCTCTTTCTTCTCTACCTTTTCTTCACGCTTATCGTGTTCACTCATCCTTTTGAACCTCCTTAAAAACGGTTAGTATGAGTGATACCCTGGCAACTATATTTTAAACATCATTCTTTTGCCCTTAGACGCAACACAAGACTAAGTAATCCAAACGAAAACAAAATGAGCGCCACTACCCAATAATAAGCAGCCTCTGTCTGACCAGTTTGTACTGCCGAGTAAATGGCCGTTGGCATCGTCTGAGTTTGTCCAGGTATATTGCCAGCAAACATGATGGTAGCTCCAAATTCCCCTAGTCCTCTCGCAAAACCCAGCATATAACCTGTGATGACGGATCGCCAAGCAAGAGGAAATGTGACATACATGAAAAGTTGTTTTTCATTAGCCCCCATTTGTCTTGCTGCCTGCTCTAATTCTGTATCGACATTTTCAAAAGCATTGATTAACGTTTGATAGATTAGTGGAAAGGCAACTACAGCCGCAGCAATAACAGCAGCCCAGTAAGAAAAAACGATCCGCGTCGAAAATAACCATTCAAACGCTTGTCCTATCCAACTTTGTCCGCCAAAAATTACGAGCAACCCAAAACCGACAACCGTTGGCGGTAGTACAAGCGGAAGCATCATAACTGTTTCAATGAGACTACGTCCTCGAAAAGATTTACCCTTCATAAACCATGCTGCTAATAATGCCGTAACAAAAGAGAGAATACTTGCGACTACAATGACCTGTAATGATATAACAACCGGTGTTAGAAATTGTTGTATAGTCATCTAACGTACACCAAACCCATATGACGCAAATATAGCGAGTGCTTCTTCCGTTTGCAGCCACTCATAGAAATCTCGAGCCTCTGTTATTTCAGCGGCATCTTCAAGCAAGCCAACCGGGTATAAAATGGTGTCATGATCCCCCACTATTGTCACGATGTCTACATCGTCCGACGAATATGCATCTGTCTTATACACAAGTCCAGCATCTGCGTTTCCAGTTTCAACGTATGTCAGCACTTCTCTCACATTTGAAGCAAAAATGATTTTGTCTGAAAGGGCCTCATATAGCTCTCGCTCTTCCAGTGCTTGTATGGCATAACTTCCAGCGGGTACTATATCAGGATGACCAATTGCCACACTAGCAATCTCATCAGCCACTAGCTCTTCTAGTGTTGTCATATCCGTTTCTATATGATTGCCTTTGATCAGAACAAGCTCATTTTCTAATAAAGGGTCATATTCTAGGATAACACTTTCCCTATCTAACTCTTCCATCCAAGTGAGCGCAGCTGGTAAGAACAGGTGTGCCGGAGCTCCTTGAGTTATTTGATCCTTCAATTGGCCTGAGCTTCCGTACGATGGGATAAGCGCCACACCTTCATGCTCTTTTTCATAAAGCTTCTTTATTTCTTCCATGGCCTCTGTCATACTTGCAGCTGTTAAAACATAAATATCTACCTTCTCTTCATCCGAATGACAGCCACTTATAGTAAGGGTAATACCTAATAAACAGACAGTCGTAAACACTTTTTTAAACACGATATCTCCCCCCACATCTACCTCTATCTCCACATATTAAATAAGCACTTTTTAATAGTATATCAAAGGCAACTAAAAGATAACTACACCGGATCCTTTCAGTCGTTTATCTGTTTATGTTGGATTAAACCGATATTCATTGGACTTCCTGACTAAAATGAAAAATCAAAGCAACTCAGGATGAATTGCTTTGATACAGTCCTACTTATTGTTAAGTTGTAAGCGATCAATGAGAATGAAAGAGTGGGCTAACAATTGTGAATAAATACAGCCATTTTTTCAAGTTGAGCCAACCTTAATTCTACTTCTCTAATATAAAACGCCTTTCCGAGTATGCGTTTCAGCAAACACATCAGGATCAGGATCAAAGTAATCGAGACGGTAGTGTTCAATAAATTCACCATCAACGACATAACCAGCCCCCCAAGTTGGGTCCATGGTTAGCCACTCCCCATCCACCTTCACTTCAACCCATGCATGCCTCAGACCTGCATCTCCCTCAATGTAGTTCGCTTCCATACCAATTGATCGTAGTAAAGCAACCGTTAAAAAAGCGTAATCTTGGCATACACCTGTTCCCGATTTTAACGTTTTGACTGCACTATCTCCAATATTAAAAGTATCTCGCTCCATTTTGTCAACATCATAGTCCACATGTGTGGCCACAAATTCATAGACAGCTTTCGCTATTTCCCGTTCATCCTCAATGTCGTTTGTTATAGCATTGGCTTTTTCTATAATCAACGGGTGATCCGCCTCAATTCCCCTCGAGGGCAAGGTACTACGCTTATCCTCTATATCATTGATCTCATGAGTCACTTTCATGATACCACTATAGTAAAACATTGATTGATCTTGTTGATCACGTTCAGGCACATTTATAATCACGTCGTAGGTACCTTCACCAAAGCGAAAATAAATATCACCAGCAAAGCTGTAATCCTCCACAGGTAGGACATATCCAGCTTCTACTTCCTCCCCATCTTCCTCTTTTAACGTGGTAACAATAATATGAGAAATGTCATCTGCACCAGGAACCGTTTCATCTATTTCTCCACTAATAGAGTAGGTTAACCCACTACGGGCTAATTCGGTAGTTAGTGCCGGTTCGTCTATTGTCACCCCGCGTTCCACATACTGATTAAAATGTGTCGTACGAGTATACTCAATGGCTGTTTTATTTGTCACATAGAACGTAGCCGCATCATAATAAAGTTCATCTTCCTCAGCCATCGTCTGTACTTTAATTAAATGCACACCCTCACCGAAGTAAAGCGGAATATCACCTGAAAACTCTCGTCCCTCAACAGGAAGGATAACACGCTCGTTTTGAGAACCTTGTTCCACGTGGACAAAAACCATATCCCCCGAGTAATCTTCAGGAACTTCTCCAGAGACATAAACTGAACCCGACTCCTCGCTTAAACCCATCTCAGGAAAAGCTAACTCTACCCCTTGTTTCGTTCCGAATCGTGTATACTCTATTTCCCTAGCAATCTCCTTATCTTTATTTACAACATTAAATGACGTAGTCGCGTAGTAAGACTCTCTCTCGCTTTCATCATGACTAGAGACATGAACACGGACATTATATTCCCCTTCACCGTGATGAAGTGCCACTTCCTCCGAAAAATGCCCTTCTTCTACTGGGATGAAATGATAAAACACATTCGGAATACTCTCGTCTTCAAACTCACCTTCATAAGCAATTTGCAAATAAATGTGATCATCGTTTAATTTCTCTGCCTCTTCAATACTTCCCTTAATTTCTAAAGTAGTATTGACTTCAGATCCTTCTATTGCAGGTGCGTCCAGAGAGAATCCAATCTCATGAGCATACTCCATCAGCCATATATTGCCTTCTTCATGCTGTTCCTGACGTTTTATTAAGTCGTCGTTAATTTCTAGTAGAACATCATTCTCATTATTCCCATGTGTATCTATGGACTGTGAACAGCCAACTAACACGCCTCCTATGACAACATTCAGAAAGAGCATAAACAATGATCGCCATATCTGCATATCATTTCACCCTCCTAGAAGGACCTCACTCCCACTTTTTTAGCTCAGTTAGTTCTCAATTGATACAAGTGCTGGTCGACGCTTCTCTTGATAAATAATCGTGACTTCTTGCCCAGCAACTTGTTCAAACATGTCAGCCGTATTAAATGGCACTGTAAGGACTTTTGTCTCCCCATTCATCTCAAATTCTACTGACGATTTATCGACAGCCCCCGTTACAATAGCCGTTGCCTTCACAAGATCTGAGCTTTCTATAACAATTTCCTGTCCAATAATAACATAATCATTTTTCATACTATTCGACGCTTTAATTTCATCGACTGTTAAATTTAATCGTTGAGCCACGCTCCATAGTGTTTCTCCCGGTGCAATCGTATATATGGCTTTCGTCACTTGTTCCGATGGGGATTCTACTTCATGAGTACCTGTCATCGTCAACTTTTGGCCTACATAAATATTATGAGATGCCAAATAATTAAGTTGCTTAATCTCATCAACTGTCATCCCATATGTTTTTGCTAGACTGAATAATGTATCACCGGATTGGACAATATGTACGGTCGTTTCCTGCGGTGCCTGTGGCTTTTCAGGGACCGAATCTTCACGTTCCGTCTTTTCCTTTCCCGGCACTAAAATAGTCTGACCTACGTAAATATTATCAGAGGATAAACCATTATTCTTTTTAAGCTTATTGACAGTTGTACCATACTTTTTTGCCAGCGAAAACAACGTATCGCCCCGTGAAATCTTGTACTCTGTCACCCATGTCGTCGACCCAGAGCTATTCTTTCCTGGTACAATCAGTTTTTGCCCCTCATTAATGCGATCTGATTTAAGGCTATTAGCTAATAGTAAGTCTTCTACAGTTAAGCCATAACGACGAGCGATACTATATAATGTATCCCCTTTTTTAATGTTAATAGCTTTCCCTCGTGTAACATGCTCTCCTGGCACCGTTAATTGTGAACCTGTATATATTAAATCTGATGTAAGGCCATTTATATTTTTCAATTGCTCTACCGTCACTTGGTAGCGTTGGGCAAGACTGTATAGTGTATCTCCCTGCTGGACGTTATATGTCCGTTCAGTTGCTGTCACTTCCGCCCCTTTTATACCACTTAACAATACGCCGGCCGCCATTGTGCCAGCAAGTACACGACCATTCCTCTTGAATTTTCTCTTTTTCTTAGCTATTTCTCGTGCTGACGTAATACGTTCTTTTCTAGTTCGACTAATAAGCTGCAAGTCCTGGTTCATTCGTTTATCCTCCTATTTTATCATAAATCCCCTTTACTTAACCCTTCTAATGGTATCGCTTCAACAGGAAGTAAAAAAGACGAAAAAGACAAAACAGGAGTGTAGTACGGTTACATTTTCATCAAATTAAGCATAAACTCCTAGACATAATTTGCCCAAATCAATAGTCTTATGTATAAAGTCATAGTCTATATCTCGATGCCGTTTTTTCATTTAGTTAAAACTTAAAATAGTGTTTAATTCTATGTTTCCCAAAAAAAGTTTGCAATTTTCTACAAATATCGTCAATAATGTCCAATACTATGTTATAATCCATTCTGTCTATCAAATCGGAAAGGGGTTGACACAATGTCAGATCAACAGTCATATTCTTCTACGGGTCTTACAAATAATATTGGTGGTTTACTTGCTTACTCACTCACTTTCATAACAGGTATTATTTTCATTGTCATCGAAAAGGAAAATAAATTTATACGCTTTCATGCTATGCAATCCATCATGGCGTTCGTTCCGTTATATATTTTTACATCCTTTGGCAGATTCATACCTTTTGCCGGACTACTCTTCAGTTTTTTGACGGGAATGTTGATGCTTGTTTTTTGGATTCTAGGGATGTTGAGAGCCTATAAAGGGGAAATTTATAAGTTTCCTATCGTAGGAAATCTCGCGGCTAAGCAACTCAACTAATCACCATCTTACCTTCAAACTGTGAACTGAACCTCAACCTTTCCCTTTACACTTCTCGCTCATTCGCATGGACGCTTTGTCCATGCCATAGCACCTCAGATTCGCTCTTTAATATGCGCGCCATGTTTGATACTCCTTTCCACACATTCAACATCGTGTATAGTTAACGAGCTTATCATCGGGACACATTACTCAATATAAGTCTTTTGTCATAGGTCTTTTTAATTCATTATCTATTTTCCAGTAATAAATTTATCAAATTAGGTATTAAGGCTATTAAACTACTGATTATAGGTAAATAAGCAAACTTATATAGATGGCTGCGTTTTTCATTAAATGCCATCCTATAGTAAACAGAAAAGGCCCCTTTATATGAATCTTTAGTAGCGTTTCTATGACATCATTCGACATTATTTATCTCCACTTTTAGTCACCACTAAAAAAGGCATGACTCCCATCCTCTTTTTTAGAAATGGCTTGTTTTTTGTAGAAAGATACTGTTTACTAGACTAAACTAGGACTATTAGATCGGGAATGTAGCTGAGAAAGGAAGAAAGACTTTGGCAAGACCTTTATTATTTTTTACAATACTTATTTTTTTAACAAATGTGGTGACAGGCTGCAGCCAAAACAATGATGTCACAAATACTAACATCGAGGAACCGAAGCATTCTGAAGAAACGGAGACGTCCACACGTCATAACAGTACTTGGTCAGAGGTTGGTCTATCTGTCAGCTCAGATGACACATTACTAGTGCAAGATTTATCTGCCTTTTTTCATGCAATTGCAGCAGAAAATGAAGAAAGTTATTTTTTTTATCTTAATCAATTAGAAAATGCCATCGATGTTCAAATGACGATCTCTCATCATCATGATCGCTACTTAACGTCAGCATTAAGAGTCTCGAGTAACATTAAACAATTAGAATGTAAAACGCCTGAAATGAAATTTGTCAAGAACCATTACCTTCAAGGGGTCTCCCAGCATGTGAAAACAGTTGAGGCTATTGAGCCCCATATTGATGCCATTAACAATGACTCTCATCATTTAAATATTATTACTGAATTTAACGAGGGGATCACATCAGGTCATGAGGAAATAGCGCTGGCATTCATCCAAATTTTAAAAATAGTCGAAAAAACCGACACTGATAAGGTACCCGACCTGAGACCAATAAAAGAGCATGTCCATCTTTATTATAAAGCTAGTTAGGACGCTCTCCTAGTAACGGGATATGTAGCTCTTATAAAGACACCTTACTGTTTTGATATGACCTTTTGTTATCCGCCGTATGTTTCACTACCACTCTCATAAACGATATGGTTGGCCTAAAAATGGGCCGTCTCTTATCTATTGAGAAATAAAAATGTAAAGTCGCCTATCTCTCTTACAATGTAAGTAGTTATGATAGGCGACTTTTTAACTTTAGCCGAACGCGATCGGGAGGTTTAGACGCCACTTATCAGGTCATGCAACCCATTTCTGCTAGAATGCTCATACGATCGTTTTTCACATCGTCATTTCCGTCTATTTTCACTGGCAATTAGCAAGCTTTCTTCCGCACACTATTGAGGGATCGATTTCTTCCCCTGTCATTGACATTCTTCACACACGGTCGTTCGGAGTGGTGAACCTATTCAATTTATACACATATGTCGTTTCAATACGGGTTTACCATGGCTTCTCCACCTATTTAGCCTTTCCTCTTTTTAGAGTATGTCCTTGTAATGGTTTCAACGAATAAGCACTAACGGTTGCGCCAGCTCCAACACCGATCCAGAAAGTAATAAAACGAAAGAGAATAGCAAATATTCCTGCTTCTTCCAGAGGGACTCCCAAGCCAGTCATAAATGTCACCATTGTTACTTCAAATGTGCCAATACCTCCTGGCGTAAGTGGGAGTAGTGCCATTCCATATGAAATAACAACAATCGCAACGATGTTAATAAACGACAAATTAAAGGGTAATATGGCTGCCAAAATGGCGCCCTTTAACGGAAAAAGGAGCCAAATAACAATGGATAGACCACTTTGTATGAACACTTCTTTAGTTTCTATTAGAGTTAATTCTTTTTGAATAGACTCCTTGAATCGCGTTTTTAGCACACCCTTCCATAACAGTATCCCCACACCTGTTAATACTGCCAAGCTAATTAAACAGATGAGAAGCCCATTCATAACAGACAGTGTCACGTCTTTAAAATACTGGTTTAATTGAGCAAATACCATATACACTGATAGGAAAATTAATGGACAAAATGCTATGAAGCTAATACTCTTCTGCAAAGTAATAAGGACCAATGCTCTTGTAAAAGATACCCCGCAATGTTGTTTGAAGTAGACACCCTTGAAGGCTTCACTTCCCAATTTAGCCGAAGGCGTAATCCCTTCTATAAAAGCACACATTAGCAATAACTTAAGGAGCTCTTTAAGTGTCATTTCACAATACGGTTTTAACAATCGTTTCCATTGCAAGGCCATTAAACTGAAGCTTAAAAATTGGAGAAACACAAGACATAGTAACCCCGTCACAGACACATGGCTAAGCGCTTCCCACCAATTACGCCATGCAAAAGAAGAAAACATATACAAACACAGCCCAATGATAATAGCAATGATTAAAATTCGTTTCACGCTAAATACTCTTGTTGGATGTGCTTGATAAAAAGGATTGAAGCAGCAATCATTTTTCCTGAATGGGCAACGGCAGCTGTCGCCCTTGCGTACTCACTTTCTTCAAGAACAGAGTAATGGTGTTTCACACGCGTCTTGGGCTGTCGCACAATGAGTCTTGCTGTACTAGCCATAGAAGTATACAGATAATCCTTTATCCTATCTAGCGGTGTCACTTGCATAGCTATATGAATGACTGAAAAATGTGTTGGACACACGTCTAAGCCATTTTGATGTAAAACTGTTACATGATCCTCAAGGTGCATTAACTTTACAAACTTAGTTGCTTGAGAAATGACTGAAGGTTCTTTATCTATAACAGTCACCTGTGCACCTGTTTTAGCAGCAAATAAACAGGCAGAGAAAGGGGTTGCGCCGCCACCAATGCACAATACACGATCATGTACATTCATTTGGCAGAGGGCAATTTCTCTCTCAATGACAGACTGATAGTACCAACCAAAAACATGCGCACACGGTGGTATCGTACAACACGCTTGCTCACATAATTTCGTACAATACGTTATAATTGACATGTTAGTAGCCTCCTCCTGCCAAAAACCATTCTGCTGCTGTTATGAGGAAATGCATCATACCTCCTACTAAAAATGCCAGTAAGATTGTCGCTCCTGAAATAGACAGCGCCCATTTCAACTTAAATTCTTTCACTAAAACAAAAAAGACACTCATACATGGGATATAAAGGAGAGCAACTACTGCGCCGACAAACATTTGTCCTAACGTTAAATCCATCCCTAAAAGCGGAAGAACTGCCAGCTCTCTCCTTACAACTCCAAGAATTAAGGCAACACTGGCTTCAGCAGGCAGCCCTAGCCAATTGACAACGAGAGGTTCAATAAGAAAACTCACGTAGGACAAGGCGCCTGTTTCAATTGTTAATGCCGCAATTAATATACCAATGACCATGGGAATTTCTGCTTCAATCATGAAGTGTTTTGTCCGTAGCTTGACTTTATTCCACATCGTATGTGAGTCAGGCACAAGCAGGTTAGGTACCTCGATAAGTACAGGATCGAGCGTTCCCTTCAACAATTGATTAAGGATCGAACCGCTTATAAACATAATAATAAATGACAATAGAAAAACAGCTAACAATAAAAGAAATGAGTGGTCCCCTAACAGCGCAATAAATGCCCCTGTCTGAGCTATACAAGGAACAGCCAGACTTACCAAGGAAGACATAATAAGTCGTTCTTTTAAGCTTGTTGCTGTTCTTGTACCGACAATAGCAGGTACGGCACAACCATACCCCATCGATATAGGAATAATACTATGTCCCTGAAGGCCAAAACGTCGAAGTAATCCGTCGATCAAAATACCTAAGCGTGGTAAATACCCGCTGTCTTCTAAAAAAGAAAGGACAATATAAAATAAAAAAACATACGGTAAAATTAATGTTAAAGGCCATTCCACACCTTTAATCAGTACGCCAAATTCCCCTACTAGTACTGAATGGATAACGGTATCTTGATTAACCAATAACGATACGAGCCAATCAACGAATGGCATATAATAGTTATTTAATAAAGGCAAAAAAATAACACTTCTTACAGCCTTACCTACGCCTACTACAAACACCATAGCAAGAAGAACAATCATGATTGCTAAAGGAATTCCTGTGTGAGGCTGGATCGTCCACTTTTCCAACAAATCAAGCCTCGTTGATCGATAATCTTTGATCGACTGTACATTGCTCACAATGCTTGCAGGTGTTAAATTAGGATCAAAATTAGCATCTATTGAAGGTCCTTTGCGTAACGTACGATTAATTTCTGTCATCAACCGCGTAAACCCGCTTCTCCTAACAGCTACAGTCGGTATAACTGGAGCTCCTAACAGTCTTTCTAATAATTTGACTTCTATGTGAATCCCCTTACGTTCAGCAACATCCATCATATTCAGCATAAAAATAACAGGTATTTTTTGTTGCTTTAACATTAACGCTAATTGTAAATTGCGTTCAAGGTTTGTAGCATCAAGCACGTATAAAATGAGATCTGCCCCGTCATTTAGTATGTTGACGGCTGCCTTTTCTGCTTCAGATAGAGCTGTTAATGAATAAATACCAGGCACATCTATAAGAACAGTCGATTCTTTCAGATGAATCAAATTTCCCTCCATAGCAGAGACAGTCGTCCCTGAATAATTAGCTGTCATCACTCTTTTTTTCGTCAAAGTAGAAAAGATTACACTCTTCCCGACATTCGGATTCCCCATTAGCAGTACTCTTTTACGAGAAGATGAGTGATTAGTTATATGATGTTCAGAGTGACAGCTCACGTAGCCCCACCTCTTCCACAATGATTTGTGATGCCACGTGAAAGTCGATCGCTATCTCACGTTTCCCAGCTAGCTTTATAACGACCGGTCCCCTCCAGCAATTTTTAACCACGACAGTCAGCTCTGTCCCTATATGAACACCAAGACACGCCAACATCGGTAAGTCAGGAATACTTACTATTTTGCATTTTACCGATGGATTAACGGTGCATAAGTTTTCTTTAACCACCCTTTTTTCCTCCCATTTCAAACGATAATTTTTGAATTCAGTTTAATTGAGAATGAGAATCATTTGTCGAAAATGGCCATTTATTCACAAAGAAGACTTAATTTTTGAATTTTTTGTTATTAAACATTATTTATCAATCGGAATACCATGGATTTTGACATGCTTCAGTTTAGACGACATGCTGATTGGGTGACAGTTAATATCATGGAGATTTCAACTTTTAAATGGAATGTCTATTGTTAATAAAAAACAGCCAGCTGACACAACGTTTCCTTGTCATAGTGACGTAACTGCGTCCTACACTGTTCAATTTCATTTCTTTAAAGAGTAACGGCATCTGGAAAATGGCTCCAGTCATATTTTTTTAAAGTAAGGTGTAAAATACTGAGCGACAGATAAACGAGGAGGTTACGATGGAGACACAGCGTGTAAAAGAAATTATCGAAGCACCTACCATGATTAATGTAAGTTATAAAGGCGTTCCAGTCTACATTGAATCACTTGATGACAGTAGCCGCACAGCCGTCGTCTTTCCGCTAGATGAAATGGATCACCTACAGGAAGTGGACATTGATGGTCTTGTTGAAGAAGGGCCTTAATATAAACATTTAAAAAGGATGGAGGTAAACACATGAACAAACAAAGGGCAGAGGAAATTGCTCACTCTCCAGACATGAAGCATGTGACTTACAATGGCACCCCCATATATATTCAGCATGTTGATCACGTGACTGATACAGCTCGCATTTTCTCACTTACTCAACCAGAAAATGAATTCGATGTGCCTGTGACTAGCTTGATCGAAGAAAATACAACTAGCTAAAGAACAGACAAATGGCACCGATCAGTTACATTTAATGATCGGTGCCATTTGATGAATCATGATTAAGAAGTGTTCGTACCGTTTCCTTGTTAGCTTGTTAGCAATGTCATTATAAAGTAGCTATTCATATGGTGCTGCATCTTCACATTACTGTCAGCCATTATCATTAAAACTAAGCGTGTTATAAAATATTGAACATTCCGTTTCCTACCGTGCGTTTTGCCTCTCTTTTTTTAGCTCAGCATTCCATTTCTTAAAAACGTCATTGTGTGAAGAAACACGACCTGATTTCTCAGCTTTAGGCTCAATAAATTGTTTCGCTTGGTTAATAGCATTAGCAGCATCCTGAAAAGCCCCGGCTATTAAATGAAGTTTTCCTTCATGCCTCAAAATGTCTCCAGCGGCAAATATACCTGGTACGGAGGAGCTACTGTTCGGCCCTCCAGCAATAAAGTGCTCATCTTGTAGTTCTATTGGCAATCCTGTATTTTTTAATAACGACGTGTCCTGTTCATACCCATGATTAATGACTACCTCATCCACTTCTAGCTCCATCGCTTCCCCCGTATCCCTCCGTAAGAGTTCCACACGGTCTATCGCTTCCTCCGACCTTTTAGCAATAAGCTTTGTCACGGATGTATTGAAGTAACACGTCACAGAACTGTTCAACAAACGACTTACTTCAGCTTCGTGACCCTTTAGCGCCTCTTTGCGGTAAGTCAAGTATACTTTTTCGGCCACAGGCTCAAGTTCATTTGCCCAGTCAACAGCAGCATTTCCCCCGCCTGAGATAAGCACCGTTTTTCCTTTAAAACGCGATAACGATTGAATCGTGTAATGGAGATTCGTCAGTTCAAATCGTCCGGCCCCTTCAATGGCAAGTTTCTGAGGTGTAATGATTCCTCCTCCTACCGCTATAACGATTGTTTTGGAAGCATGCAATTCCCCGTTATTAGTTGTTATGTAAAAAATACCGTCCTCGTGCTTACTAATATGTGTGACCTTCGTATTCAGATGCACGGATGGCTTAAAAGTAAGTCCCTGATTAATGAGTTGATTAATAAATGCGTCTCCCGTGGTAGGTGGCAGTCCCCCAACATCCCAAATCATTTTCTCTGGATAAAGCCTCACTTTGCCACCCAGTTCAGCTTGATACTCAATTAGTTTCGTTTTCATTTCCCTCAATCCACTATAAAATGCTGAATATAATCCAGCAGGCCCCCCGCCAATAATCGTCACATCGAAAACATCTAACTCCTTCATAATAAAACACCCCTTTCAAGATTCAATGGCGACCATTTGAAAATTTCCATTGACTTTAAAAACCGTAACACTTATGCTTATTGTAGATGACATTGAGAATCATTATCAACGTTTTTTTAATAATCTAACGTGACATCTCATTTGAAGATGTTATTTAATAACATGGCGTCGTTAGGATGATTGCGTATTAGAAACGATTATGACGAAAGGGTGGAGAGGAATGAACCGTCTATTTGCGGACAGCATCACTGTGGGATATGGAGAAGAACCGATTATTAAAGATTTAAATATGTACATACCAGATGAGAAGATCACGACGATTATAGGCCCAAATGGTTGTGGGAAATCAACATTGCTGAAAGCACTTACGCGTATCATTCCCCATGCTTCAGGGTCCATTATCCTTGATGGCCAGCACATTTCTAAAGAGAATACCAAAAATTTAGCGAAAAAAATGGCCATTCTTCCGCAAACGCCTGAAAGTGCAAGTGGCCTTACAGTTGGTGAGCTCGTTTCTTATGGCAGATTTCCTTATCAGCGTGGAATGGGGCGCCTTACGAAACATGACCGTGACGTGATTGATTGGGCTCTTGAGGTTACGAGAACTGAGGAATTCAAGTACCGTCCTGTGGATGCTTTATCTGGCGGCCAGCGTCAACGTGTATGGATCGCCATGGCTCTTGCGCAAGAGACGGAAATGATCTTTCTTGATGAACCAACAACCTACTTAGATATGGCGCACCAATTAGAAGTCTTAGAATTGCTAGAAGAATTAAATCGCTCAGAAAAGCGGACGATTATTATGGTACTTCATGATTTAAACCAAGCAGCCAGGTTCGCTGACCATATTATCGCGATGAAAGACGGGCATATTTTATCTTCTGGTCACTGCGAAGATGTGATTTGTGCCGACGTCCTTAGAAAAGTATTTCATATTGACGCCGTGATCGGCCGTGATCCTCGAACCCACAAGCCGATGTGTATGACCTATCACTTACTTAAAGGAGAGACTCAACAGCATGAAGAAAATGTTCATTCCATTCGCACTGTCGCTGCTCATTCTTAATGCATGTGGTGCAGCAGAAAATGCCGACGGTGAAGAAAATACAGGCAACAACACAAATAACTCACCTGAAAATAACAGCGAGACGATAACGTATGAATCGGAGAACGGTCCTGTAGAGGTGCCTGCTGATCCACAGCGTGTGGCTGTTCTATCCACATTTACCGGAAATGTTATCGCTTTAGATGTTAATCTAGTTGGGGTTGATGATTGGTCAAAAGGCAGCCCCCTCTTTGAAAAAGAACTGGAAGGTGTGGAAACAGTGAGCGATGAAAGTTTAGAAAAGCTCATTGAACTAGAACCAGACTTAATTGTAGGACTTAATAATATTAATAATGTAGATAGATTGGAAGAAATCGCACCTACCGTGACATTCACTTATGGACAGGTCGATTATTTAACCCAGCATATTGAGATTGGAAAATTGCTGAACAAAGAAGAAGAAGCACAAGCATGGGTTGATGACTTCGAAAAAAGAGCAGAGGCAGCTGGAGAAGACATTAAAGCCCATATCGGTGAAGACGCAACCGTATCTGTTTTTGAAAACTTTAATAAACAATTGTATATTTACGGCGATAATTGGGGGCGGGGCACAGAAGTTCTTTATCAAGCGATGGAACTTGAGATGCCTGAAAAAGTTGAAGAGATGGCATTAGAAGACGGTTATTATGCCCTTTCACCTGAAGTGCTTCCTGATTTTGCAGGTGACTACATGATTTTTAGTAAAGATGACGATACAGATAACTCTTTTACAGAGACAGAAACGTATCAAAACATCCCTGCCGTCCAAAATGGCCGCGTGTTTGAAGCTAATGCTAAGGCGGTCTATTTCAATGATCCAATCTCACTCGATTATCAACTGGAATTTTTCCAAAATCACTTTTTGGATCACTAAATGTTAGGTGCGGAGGGAAGGTGCTTACAACTAAAAGCACCTTCTTTTTCTGTTTGATAATATGCCACTTCTTAAAACAACGAACCATCAATCAGTGGCAGGGCCGTTCTTGGTAGTTGCGTGAATTAGGGCTTAGCGTCCGTTATCATCTTCCTAGATAGAGTTAGCTCCCCTCTCTATTTGAAAGGCGTTTTACAGACGGTTATCTGTCATAAACTCATTCATCTGTTAAACTAAACATAGAGATACATACTTTTTCTAAAATCACTGCTTTTAAGGAGACGATGCAGGCTAGGCTATCGGAGCCTTGTCCCTACTAGTCGATTCAAAACTTAGTAAAGAAGAGGATTTTTATGCCAAAAATGTTGCAAACACGTTTATCCTTTCCCATTACTTTTTTTATTGGATGTGTCATCCTTTTGATGATGTTTGCGCTATCTTTAATGCTAGGTGCCGCTCAAGTGCCCATGCGTGACGTTTGGCTTGCCTTAATGACGAACGAAGCGGGGGACTCCCTCACCATGATAAGAGAAATTCGGCTTCCACGTGGGGTAGCCGCTATTTTCTTAGGAGCTGCCTTATCAGTAGCTGGCGCTGTAATGCAAGGTATGACGAGAAACCCACTAGCCGATCCAGGGCTACTTGGTTTAACAGCTGGAGCCAACGCCGCATTGGCTGTTACAATCGCACTCATAACGACAAACTATGTCGGTATCATGATAGCGTGCTTTATTGGAGCTGCCGTTGGAGCCGGACTCGTATTTAGCATTGGGCGTGTTAAAAGAGGGGGCATGTCCCCCTTTCGACTCGTCTTAGCCGGGGCTGCTGTTTCCGCTTTTTTGCACGCTATTGCTGAAGGAATCGGCCTTAGTTTTAAAATATCACGAGAAGTATCTCTATGGACCTCCGGTGGGTTACTCGGCGCAAGCTGGGCACAGCTTCAAATCGTCATTCCCGTGATTTTATTCGGCTTATTAATTGCCATCCTCCTATCACGACAAGTGACAATCCTAAGCTTAAACGACGATGTGGCCACAGGACTTGGTCAAAAAACTGAGCTTATTAAAGCGTTACTCTTTATCGTTATCATCCTTTTAGCTGGAGCGTCAGTAGCCTTAGCCGGGAATCTAGCCTTTGTCGGCTTGATGGTCCCCCACATTGTCCGTTCATTCGTTGGGACAGATTATCGCTTTATCATCCCAATGTCAGCCATTATAGGTGCGACCTTTATGCTGATGGCAGATACGCTTGCTAGAACGATTAGTGCTCCTTATGAGGCACCAGTAGCAGCTATCCTTGCTATTATCGGCCTGCCCTTCTTTTTATGGGTCGTTAGAAAAGGAGGGAAAGGATTTTAAATGAGACATCCAGCACAAATTAAAAAACAACGCGTGATTATGATCACTTGTATATTATTAATTACGGTAACGAGTATGCTCAGTATAGGCATTGGATACGCCACATTATCCTTTGACAGACTCATACCTGTTTTATTAGGTCAAGGAACATTTCAAGAGGAGTTTGTTTTATTTTCCATTCGATTACCGCGTATGATCATCACTTTCTTAGCCGGTATGGCATTGGCGTTGTCAGGTGCCATTCTTCAAGGACTCACACGGAATGATTTAGCAGACCCTGGGATTGTTGGGATTAACTCAGGTGCAGGCGTAGCCGTGGCCATTTTCTTTCTGTATTTTCCAATTGAAGCAGGCACCTTTATTTATATGCTGCCGCTAGCTGCGTTCATTGGCGCTTTAGTAACAGCTGGCACGATTTACGCGTTTTCCTATGAACGTCAATCCGGTCTAGGTCTAAACCCTGTCCGCTTTATTCTAACAGGTGTCGGGTTTTCATTAGCCTTATCAGGTGTGATGGTCGTTCTCGTTTCGTCAGCAGACAGAGCACGAGTGGACTTCATTGCCACATGGCTGGCCGGTAACATATGGGGAACAGATTGGCCATTTATATATGCACTACTTCCATGGTTGATTATTCTCATTCCTTATAGCCTTTTTAAAGCGAATCGCTTAAACCTTCTTGGATTAGGTGAAGCGACAGCTATCGGCCGTGGTGTCGCAATAAAGCGGGAACAGATCACGCTATTGTTAACAGCGGTCGCACTGGCCGCCTCTGCCGTCTCAGTCACTGGTGGTATCGCCTTTGTAGGACTGATGGCGCCCCATATTGCCCGAGCTCTCATCGGGCCCGTCCACCAACGGATGATTCCCCTTGCTATTTTAATTGGGGGATGGCTGTTACTCCTTGCCGATACGATCGGAAGAAATTTGACTGACCCAGATGGATTGCCTGCAGGAATTGTCGTATCCCTTATCGGAGCGCCGTATTTCGTCTACTTACTATTGAAAAAATAACCGTCATGCGCTCCCCCCGGATTTGTTTGGGAATCTGGGGGGAAAGAGTTTCAAATAACTGAGTAAGTTAAAAATTGCAAAAATATAATAGCCATTTTAAAGTTTGCAAACATACCGTCGTCTCGATGATGCAAAATCACAACTGGGACCAAGCAGACAGCTATAAATTATTTAACTTCCAAAATTACCCTAAGTAGTATAAAATACTATTTAGCTTTAAAATACTTTGACAAATATAAAAACCCCTCTTACCCGTGGAGTCCCAAAAATTATGCTATAGACAGTTTTATCGTCTCAATCCCTATTGTAGGCACACCGATACCTGAAAAAGGCGAACAGGAAATATTAGTGTGGTTAAGTAAGGATGATGGTGAGACGTGGCACAGCCGTGTTTACATTACCGTTGATAAGCATGGCGGTGTCAAACCGATTGATTATGAAGATAAAGCTGATAATGCTTTTAAAAAGTGGCTTAATAAATTTGATTTTTACAACTAAAGGGGAAGTCATTATGGAGAAGCGCAAATTAACATTTAAAAACAGACTAATAGCGTTCGTCATCATGCCTTTATGGGCGGCTTTTATAACAAGCTTGGCAGAGTCACTTATTAAACGAACTTTACTTAACGTTGATACAATGATAACGATTTTTATACTCGCTCTTATTGTCTATGTTTGCTATCCGTTCTTTTCTGAAGAAAAATTCGAAGCCATTTTCGTTAGAGACTCTCACTCATCATTCGACTGTAAAATAAGACGACATAAATCGTTTTTTATTGAGCAAACTCTCCTATGGCTGTTTGTTGGGGCGTGGACTGGCATAGAGGCCGTCATTCTATTTTAACTTGGAGGATATCCAATGAAGGGAAAAAAACTTTCATACAAATCTAGACTGATTGCTTTCTTTTTTATGCCTTGTTGGGCGATTATAATAGGCTTACTAACACAATCCTTAATTAATCGCTCATGGTTAAGTTTAGACGAGTTCCTTATTTATGTTCTTTTTTGCTTTGGTTTTTACTTTTTATATTCTCATTTCTATAAAAAAGAGTTTTCGGACGTATTTCATACTAGCCGTGCAACCTCGTTGGCCGAAAAACTTTCAGTACACAGAGGGTATTTTATTTTTCATACGATCATTTGGATAGTGGTGGCAACAATTATGGGACTCACTAATTAACCCCCCCTACGTTTCTTCGTAGGTATATCTTAGTAAAAAGGAACATTTATATGCTCACTTTAAAAAATAGACTAATAGCGTTCATCATCATGCCTTGTTGGGCAGTTTTTTTAACGATTTTTTCAGAATCACTCATTCTTTGGACATGGCCAAATTTAGATAGATTCCCTTCGATTGTTATTTTAGCCCTGACAGTTTATATTGCCTATCCGTTCTTCTCGAAAGAAAGGTTCGAAGCTATTTTCATTAAAGATTCTAATTTATCATTCCTTCGTAAAATAAGGCGATATAAATCATATTTTATTGTTCACAGCCTCCTTTGGCTCTTTGTTGGCACAGCATCTACTTTAGCATCTCTCGTTCATTTATAAAACAAACCTTCAATCAGTGGGTGTTTCCGTACCTCTTCCACTGATTGGTAGTTAAATGAATCAGAACATTAGCAGCCATTATCTCCGGCTTAAATAAATTTAGCTCTGCTCTCTATTTTATGCGGGAGTTTTACGGACGGTTTCTGTAATAAAGTTAGGAGTCTTCATGTCGAGAAGCTAGCGGACCACAAGGTTTAGTTAGCTGGATTGAAGTGACCACGTTTATGGGCCTTTCTAATACCACCTGCAACAAGTCATTCAAATCTAGTGAAAAGGGACATTCATATGCTGACTTTTAAAAATAGATTAATTGCTTTTATCTTAATGCCAATATGGGCGGCATTGCTAACTAACTTGGCAGAGTCACTTATTAAACGGACTTTACTTAACATTGATACTATGCTGACGGTTCTTGTACTCACTTTTATTGTCTATGTTTGCTATCCGTTCTTTTCTAAAGAAAAGTTCGAAGCCATTTTCGTTAGAGACGCTCATTTATCATTCGTCTGTAAAGTAAAACAACACAAGTCATATTTTATTTTCCACACCCTTTTTTGGCTATTTGTTGGGACGTGGACTACTTTAACGTCTCTCGTTCATTTTTAAGTTTGGGGGATATCCAATGAAATTTTCATACAAATCTAGACTGATTGTTTTCTTTCTAATGCCTTTTTGGGCAACTAGTTTACTCTATTTTACTTTTTCTTTTCTTACTGGTGCATGGTATCATTGGGAGCCATTCCTCACCTACCCAATTATTTGTTTTGGTTTTTATATTTTATACCCTTTTATTTATAAGAAAGACTTCTCACTTGTCTTTCTTGATGGGGGTCAAAAAAGTAAGAAAAAGTGGCGTTTTTTTATGTTCCATACCGTTTTGTGGATTATGCTAGGCATATTTATCGGTTTAACAAATTATAAATAAGTCGGATAATGGTATTTCAGCAACTTTTCTTCTTTTTTCAGCATTAACCCTCCATTTTTCTGCATCAGCCTCCCGTTTTACGCAACTCCCCCCCTTTTTTCATCATCAACCTTCATTTTTTACGCAACCTCCTCCCCTTTTTCCCGACAACCCTCCCTCTTCCTCATCCGTCTCATCTACCAAAGAAAAGGCGCCCATTTCGGACGCCTTTCTTCTTATTGGCGAGGTACTCCTGCTGTGATTCGACCGTTTCTTACTGTGTGAATGCCTTGTTTAAAGGTGTAGTCACGACCTTGGTTGTTATCCCACGAGCCTCCCCCGTTATTAAAGGCGGCAGTCAAGCTGTTAGCGTCCTCTAAAGGAATGGTCACTTCGTAATAGTCTGGAAAGTTACTAGAGGCTGTTAATGCTTTCCCAGGTAAGGTCGTCCAATTTCCACTGCCAATTGCATAGTGAATATGGGGGTTTGACCAGTTCGTATAATAATAGAGGGTCACGGTTGCTGGTGATTCAGGATCACCTTCGCGAATTTGACCATCTTCTAGCGTGAAAACGCCTGAGGTGATGTGATAATCTTGTCCTTGGTTGTTATCCCATTGACCAGAACCATTGTTAAATGCTGCGGTGACCCTACTTTGTTCCTCTATATCAAGAGTTATCATCGCATAGCCCTCAAACGGTGAAGGTTCCATTGCCACTCCTGGGGAATCAGTCCAAGAACCGTCATCAATGGCATAGTGAATATGTGGTTGACTCCAATCGGTGCGGTAATAAAGGGTTAATCCTTCTGCCTTTGTAAATTCATACGTTTCTTCAGCTGTCCCGTACTCGTTCTCACCAGTTAAAGTGAGCGTGATAACGTCCCCCATGTCTGCCCCTTCACCTAGAAGGAGTGTATCACCGTTTTCATAAACGACGGCTTCATTGTCATTAAGAACGTAGCTTGCCTCCTCTACATTTCTTGCTGATAGCGTCACTTCTACGCCATCACCTGTAAAAGTTCCTCCAGGGGGATCGGCTGCTACTGATGGATAGGGAGGTGTTTTTGTAAATGTATAATCTGCCTCTGCTTCTCCTGCGTCATTTTCGGCATACAATTGTAACGTCACGGACTCATCAACGGCGAGATCCTCCCCTATCGTTATGACGTCACCATCCTCATAGACCATTCCGCCATCAGCAGGGTTTGAGCCATCCAAAGTATACATGCCCGACTCTGCCCCACTCACATGCAACGTTACTTCAAGGGATTCTTCATCAAACTCACCACCTTGGGGCGAGGCTGTCACTGTTGGGGGTGCTTCTCCAGCCCGTTCGATAAGAATAACACCGTAATCATGTGCCTGAAACGTCACTTCTCCATTACTCACAACAGCTGTTTCTTTCGTGTAAAAATCACGGACAGTCTGACCATCAGAGAAGACGGATGACACATCGATAGTTGTTGCTCCTGACGCTCCTATTGCCACTACAACGCTATCCTCTAGATCGTCATCTTGATAGGTTCTACTAAAGGTATAGGGGCTGCTTCCTATCTGTTCATGTTCACCAGCGCCAATGGCAATATGACTGTTTCGAAATTGACCCATAATCTGCCAATGGTGTAGTACCGATTCATTAACCTCATCCCAATTCATTGATGACCGTGTTCCTTGATCAGGGTCTGAGCCGGTCGGTCCGTATGGGCGGGCTGTTTCATCTCCATAAAACACTTGTACGCCACCAGGCAAAAGCATTAAATACGTTCCACCATCAATCAAGTTGTCTCGCGGAAACAGGTGGGTATCATGCTGCGAAAGATAACTTAACACATTGAAACCAGGGTCACTATTAATCGCATTTGCATAGCGTGAAAACGTTGATTCCATTGTTGCTAAGTTATAAGCCGGTCCATTGCCGTTTTCCCCTTGAAATGTAAAATTAATAACGGAGTCAAAGCCATGATCAAAGTACTCACTTCTTCCGACACCATGGCCCCACACTTCCGCTGTCATCCAAAAATCATCTGTCCAATCAGCTCCTGGTGCATCCGGATTTTCTTCACGCCACGTCCATAAAGCCTCATTGGCCGATTCTTTTAATTGATCCCAGCGTTGCAACTCTACGTGTTTAGCAGTATCTACCCGAAAACCATCAATACCAAATTCTGCAACCCATGCTGATAACCACTCTACAATATAATCAGCAGGAGCCATATTTAGATCTGCTCTTAAGTCATCTGCCGCAGGAACGATCCACTCGTCATAGCTTCCGTCACGCTCCATTTCCCATTTTGTTTCAAGTAATGGCGGTAACCCAATACTGTTTGTTAATTCTGTTCGAAAATCAGGCAATCCCGCTAAGCATTGTGTCCGATCATTATTTCCACAAGAGGGGTAACCAGCAATACCGGCTCTTACCCACTGCCCCCACCATGAACGCCATGCATTAGCATCATTATAGTTAATGTAGTTGTGCACATCGTGCCACGATTGGCCTGAGGAAGGTGTCCAATTATTGGATACTCCAGGATTGCCAAACCCGTATTCATGCATATCCTGCAACGTGTTATATCCTGGATGATTCATTACCACATCCAAAACCACTCGAATCCCATTTTCATGAGCGGTATCTACAAACTCTCTCATATCTTCTACTGTTCCCCAATTTTGATCGGTCATCGTATAATCAAGAGCGTAATAACCATGGAAAGCGTAATGAGCAAAATCACCGTCTGGCCCGCCCCCAACCCAGCCATGCACTTGTTCATAAGGTGCCGAAATCCAGATGGAATTAATGCCGAGATCAGTGAAATAACCGTCATTAAGTTTATCCGTCAACCCTTGGAAATCACCACCATGGAAGGTCCCGATATTTTGCCCCCACGCATCTTCCTGCGGACGCCCATAGGAGTTATTATTTGTCGGATCACCATCAAGAAAGCGATCTGTCATGGCAAAATATACGGTAGCGTTATCCCAAGAAAAAGTCTCGTTCTCTGTTTCTGTCACATCTATCGTGTCTTTATCTGCATTAACACTATGAGGTGCGAAAGTTGATAAAAGCATTATAATACTTAGCATGAAGAAGGTTACCGTTCTATACATCCTTTTCTCACTCCCAATGTTTTAATCGAAGCAATCGTTTGCACAAATGGATATAAAACCTCCTTACTCCAAGTTTATCACCCCCTATTCAAAATAAGAAAACGTTTTCATAATGTTGCAATTATATCATAGAGTAGGGGATAAATAGCTTTCCTTATTAAAAATGAGACGTTCCACCCACGACAGTACACTTAGGTGACATAAAAAGCTAATTTACGAGATTTTTCTAGAATAAAAGATAGATTTCTCTAAACAGAAAGCCCCTAAAATTAGATTTTCAAGTCTAACTTTAGGGGGACAGTACCTTCTAAAAAAGGTTTTTAAAGAGGCATTTAAAACACTGCCTGTTTAATTTGTTTAATGTAAAAATACCGTACGATAATGAAATAAATGACTTGAATAGTAAAGAAAATACCTAGAATAGTGGCAGAGAGAAGAAAGAGATCATGTTGAAAAGCATTCGATAGCGCGTTTAGAGCAACAGCACCATGTATGAGCGCCACTGCAATCGGGGTGAAGAAGAGAATTGCAGTTTGCCTTGTAAGCACTTTCTTCAATTCTTTTTCACTTAATCCTAACTTTGTAATAGCTCGGAACTTTTGTTTGTCTTCCTCTAAATCGGAATAAAGTCGGAAATATAGGAAGCTTCCTGCTGAGACAAAGAAGACGATACCGATAAACAGACCGATGAATAAGATTGGACTATATATGGCACTCACTTCATAGAGTGTAAAATCATTTGGTTGTAATTCATACGTGTCTAAATGATTCCTCATAATTTCTCCTGCTTCAACGAGCGTGTCATGATCAGCGTCCACTGCGTGCCAAACATAATAGGGCTCCTGAGAGCTAGGTTCAGGTAATTTGTCGAAGGCCTCATCTGGCACGATATAATAGACAATGTCAGGAAAAACGCCTGATTGAAGCGTGTCAGTAACAGTAAGTTCTTCTCCTGTTTCTAGTGGAATCTCGTCCATATTAGGGAGGTCGTAACCACCCATAGCCACATCTAATGTGGCTAACAAGGCCTCATCCTTGGCTATCCTCACTGTATCGTAACCGAGAAGCTGTGCCATGTCATTATACTGCGATTCTGGTGTTATGAGGATAGAAGATCTGTTGTCCATTTCCTTAAATTCATAGAAATGAAGTAATGGCTGTTTATTAACTGTTTCAATATGTCCTTTCGCTAATACAGTCTCTACATATGCACGCGTTTCTTCTATTTCTTCGTCAGTTGTGTCTGCGTGAGGTGTATACGTGAAAGAGTACATATTCTTTAAACCATGTGTAATAAAATTGTTAAATCCGAACAACGTACCGATTGCACTAAATGCCACCGTTGAAATGATCGCAACCATAAAGAAGGTTCGTGCATTGTCTTTCATCCGATAAGCCAAATCTGAAAATAAGAGCATATTCGTTTTTTTCCAAAACAAAGATTGCTTACTTTTGAGCTTACGAATAATAAAGACACTTAACTGTGTAAATAAAAAATATGTCCCTATGACAACGACGATAATAACAGGGAGCATCGCTATAATGACAGCTTCACCTTCAACAATAAAAGCTGTTATATACCCGCTACCAAGTAAAATAACAGCTACCGCTGTTAAAAATTTTGAGGCTTTTGGTTCCCCTTTTGATTTTTTATCACCTTTAATGAGGTCGATTAGCTTATGGTTTTTGACCACTATTGATATAAAAAAGGAGATAAAAAGAAACAAGGCCGTAAACGAGATAAATGTCATAACAACCGCTTGCCAAGGAATATAGAAATACAATGACTCTTCAATAACAATTATATTCTCAGCTATTAACAGAATCACCTTCGCAAACAAGAGCCCAACTAAGATCCCACCTATTGTTGCAAGAAAGCCAATAATGATATTTTCTAAAAAAACCAGCAGCCGAATCTGCCAAGTTGAAATCCCTTGGAGCATCAATAACCCGAATTCCTTCTTCCGAGACTTTAGAAAAGCCCCCATAGAGTAGAGAACAAAGAAGAAAGAGAAAATATAAATGATAACAGCGGCCACATCCATCCCAAAGCTCGCGTTTTGTCCTATCCCCGATTCCATGATGCCACCGCTTAACACCGGATGATGAGCGAAAATATTAAATGTGAAAAATACCATGACCATGAATAAGCTGCTGAGGAAATAAGCAATATATAAACGCTTATTGCGAATGACATTGTTAAATGCGAACTGACGGAAAGTCATTATCATTCCCTCCTAGCAGTGACAATGTATCAATAATCTTTTGATAGAAGGTTTGGCGATGGTCGCCTCGATGAATTTCTGAGAAGAGCTTACCATCTCGAATGAAAATAACTCGATTGCAATAGCTGGCGGCTTGCGGATCGTGTGTCACCAGTAGCATTGTCGCTTTCTCTTCAGTATTAATCGTTTCTAAAAGGGTCATGACATCTTTGGAAGACTTAGAATCAAGGTTGCCAGTCGGTTCATCGGCAAGTAGAAGTTTGGGCGTATGAATCATAGCCCGTGCCACTGCCGTTCGCTGGGCTTGCCCGCCTGATATTTCATACGTACGTTTCCCTAATATGTCGCTAATTCCTAGCTTCGCTGCCACATCTGCTGCTCGCTGTTTCATATCCGCCACTTTTTTCCCATCCAGCGTAAGAGGAAGAACAATATTCTCTTCCACGGTTAATGTGTGTAGTAAATTGAAATCCTGAAAGATAAACCCTAGTTCATTTCGACGAAATTTTGCAAGCTTCCCCTTTTTTAATAAATGAGGATTGTGACCACCGATAACGACTTCACCTGTGGTAGGTTCATCAATCGTCGCAATTAAATTAAGCAACGTCGTCTTACCGCTTCCAGAAGGCCCCATAATCCCCACAAATTCTCCTTCTTCCACTGTAAAATCAACATTCGTTAACGCTTTATAAGGTATTTTACCTTCGTAAATTTTGCTTACTTGTTTGACATTTAACATCACAAGATCTCCTTTCCCTATTTTGATCTGTGATCAGTTTACCGCTCATACTGACTAAGTCACTATCGATTCATCTTTCATTTCCCTTACACGCTTGTAAGGTTTTGCGCAGAAGAGAAAATGATACGGAATGTGCTTCCTTCTCCTTCTTTTGATTCTAACTCAATACGATGGCCGAGTTGATCAAGCACTTCTTTAACGAGATAAAGTCCCATCCCCGTTGACTCCCTAAACGTCCTTCCATTTTCACCCGTGTAAAAGGCGTTAAACACTCTTTTTATATCCTGTGTCGGAATCCCTACGCCGAAGTCGGTCACTTCAAGAATGGCTTCTCTATTTTTTTCATAGATGGCAATCGTCATTTTACTTGCGATATCAGTGGAGTATTTAACGGCATTGTTTACGAGCTGAGAAATGATAAACATCAACCATTTTTCATCCGTTTCTACTGTAATGTGAGGGGATTGTTGTCTTACTTCAGGATAGACATTATGGCGAATATAAAACCGTTTATTCTCATGATTCACCTCTTTTACGAGAGTAGATAAGGAAACAGGCTTAAAATGGAAATCCTGTTCCATCGTCCTTAATCTCGCCATGTAGAGGACGGTACTCAATCCGTTTTTCATTCGGTCCGTTTCCGCTCGAATATCTGAAGACTCTGGCTCTTCCACGTTTCTTGCCGTTAAATCAATAACCGATAATGGCGTCTTCATTTGATGAACCCATTGGTCGATAAAAGTTAAATGCTCTTCTTGCTGTTTTTCTAACGTTTTGATTTGCTTATGATAATGCTTATACTGGGCCTTTAACAGCTGATCAAGTGCTTTAGCCATCGGCATGTCTTCTGTTTTTTGGTATGAATCATCAAGTGACATGAGCGGCTTACTCAAGCGTGCATAAAAGTGCCGATGACTAATGTAATGATACGCAAGATAGCCTGTTAACACGACTAACCCTAAAAAAATAGCGTAAACCGATAATTGAAAATCTCGGTAGCCATCAAGCCAAAGGACGCCAATAACGCCAGAAAGCTGGATGATTTGAATGACAATAAGAAGTGAGTGCTCTTTAAGAAACAGCTTCATGACTCCAGATCCTCTTCCCAAATGTCATTCAGACGATATCCCGCTCCTCTTACCGTTTCCACCATATCATCAAGTCCGAGGTCACTAAACTTTTTCCTAACGCGCGTCATATTCACATTTAAAGTATTTTCGTCCACATACGTTTGATCGTCCCAAAGTGTTTCCAGTAAATCCTCCCGTCCGCTGACTCTTGGAAAGCGCTCCATTAAATGTTCAATAATACCCGCTTCCTTAGCCGACAATGTCACCTTATGTGTCCCATATAATAATTCAAGTCGTTCAGGATAAAATGTCAGGCCTTTATGCGTCATTTTGCGCTCCTGCCCTTTTGCTGCGTACTCCCCATAGGCTCTTCGCAGATGGCTACGAATTTTTGCCACCACCACCTGGGCATGAAATGGTTTTGTGATGAAATCATCACCGCCATTTTCAAGTGCCATAACTTGGTCCATTTCACCCGTTCTTGCCGAAATAAAAATGACTGGACAAACGGACTCTAATCGGATTTGCCGACACCAGTAATACCCATCAAAGCTAGGTAAGTTGATGTCGAGTAGAACGAGGTCGGGATTATGTGCACGAAACTCTTCCAACACACGATCAAAAGTCTGTACCGTTACAACGCTGTAACCATAATCCTTTATGTATGCTTGTAGTAAGTTAGCAATTTTTGGGTCATCTTCGACAATAAGTATTTTTTGCACGAATGTTTACCTCCCTTATAGTGAAGCTCGCTACCCTTTCTATTATATAGGAGTTGCTTAATAAAATAAGAAGCAAAAAAATGATATTCCATGACCTTAAACATAGCTTGATCAATTTAAAAAAGCAAACGTCCTATAACCGAAGTAGTTTCAATGCAATGAGTGTTTTAATTAATGTCATTAGTCAAAGTTCGAATGATGACTGGGGAGACGGACGCTTTACCTTGGGCCTGTCATTAATAATCTCGGTTTAAATGTCTTTGCCTTTAGATTAAAAAGTCTTGTCAATAATTGAGTCATTAGTGAGAGTAAAATAAGCGGATATTTTTCGGTTAGAGGGAGAAATGAGCTCATTCTGGAGAATATAAGGGGAAATTTTCCGGTTATGCAAATAAAAACGATCTATTTTTCATATTTTTCGGGCTATTAGCGGAATCCCTCCGCCTATTTAAGCTAGTGTCATGGCTAATGATTATTTAAGAGAATTTTCTCCGGCTATTTTTCAGATCGGGTTCTTAACCTGACCCTCAACTGATAAAAACGGATTCTCACTACCCTAGAGGAGGAGAATAATATCTTTTTATCAACTGGCTAATGAAGCACTTTTTCCACCTTCTTCTCACTTAGTTTGAGCTTTTATCCATATGGAATATGACTTCTTCTTTTCAAATTGGGAATAAAAGACACATTTAATCTGTGGGAGTTGTGTGAATCAGGACATCAGCGTCCGTTATCTCCCGCCTAAATGGCGTTAGCTCTCCACTCTATTGTTGAGCAAGAAGATGATATTATATTTTCTACACATAATAAAGAAAATGGAAAAGGGCACTTTATTAGCCCTTTTCCATTAAAACTCTCCTATCCTCTTTCAAATGATTGCTAAAGAAACCTTTCCTCTTCTAAGTTCCTTCACCGTAATATGTCTTCACTTGGTATTTTCGATACACCACTTAATTAAGGCGTTTCCTCCACATCATCTTCCACTGATTCATGACGCTCCGTTGAGAATCGTTCAATCAATCTTTCGAGGGCTTCACCAGATTCTTGGAGGTTTTCAGCTGATGTGGTGATTGTTCGTAATGCTTTTAATTGCTCCTCAGTAGATGCGCTAACTTCTTCAGAGGCTGCCGCACTTTCTTGTAAAATAGCCGCAATATGACTAATGGATTCGACGACATTGTCTTTATAAGCATCAATGTTATCAATATCTTTTCCAATTTCTCCAATTGCCTTAATCATTTGGTCATTTTTCTCAGATATCGTTTCGAAAAGCTGGGAGGAGTCTTCCGCCGCTTTATTTTGAGCTTCTGACATTTCCCTTGAAGATGAGATTTGTTTCTCAGCGTCCTTCGACTCAGACTGGACCTTTTTAATTGTGTGACTAATATTTTCTGTCGCTTGAGATGTTTGTTCTGCAAGCTTTCTCACTTCATCAGCTACTACCGCAAACCCTTTACCTTGTTCTCCTGCTCTGGCTGCCTCAATAGATGCATTTAACGCCAGTAAATTCGTTTGTTCAGAAATGTCACTGATGGTATTGACAATAGTCCCTATTTCCGTCATTTTAGCTGATAGCTTTTGAATGACAGTTTCCACAGACATGACCACATTTTTTGAGGCGGTAGATTTTTCTTTCAAAAGTCCCATTTGGGTCAATCCTTGCTCATTTAGGGACTGCACATCCCCTGAGAACCCTTTTAATTGGTTCGTTTGCTTAACTAAATTAGTCAATTGCTCAGACAATGATACCGTTTGTTCATTAGTACTCTCAGCATGGTTCGCCGCTTCTGATGCCCCATTAGCAGCATCGCTCATTGCCCGATTAATTTCCTCACTTGATGCGGTTGTTTCTTCCGATACAGCACTCAATTGTTCCGTAGAATCTGCCACAGTATGAATTGACGTTTTAACAGATGTAACGAGTTCTCTAATGTTTTTAACCATCCCGTTAAAGTTGTCCGTCAATTCGCCAATTTCATCTGACGTTGACGGCTCAAGGTGCACTGATAAATCTCCTGAAGCTACTTTACTTACTTCATCATTAAGCTGTTTTACTGGTTTCGTAATTTTCTTCGCTATTATAAGCGCAATCATCACAAACACCAAAATGATGACAACTGAGACGATAATGATTTGTAAAAGTAACTGATTTAACGCCGCATAGGCTTCATCGTCTGGAATAACAAGCCCTAGCGTCCAGTCTGTTCGTGGGATATGTTCATAATAGACGTGAGCATCACCAGAGCTTAAGGCAACGGTGTGGACGCCTGAGGCTTGGGTTGCCATAGCATCGTGAAGAGAAGAAAGTTCCCCATCATCAGCCACTGTCACCTCTAATTGTGTCCCCCCATCAGGATGAACAATGAACTCCTCACCAGATCCTAGCAAAAATGTCTCGCCGCTCTCAGTGCCTGTATCAATCGTTTCAACAATCGTTTGTAAGTTCCCTATATCAATATCACTGGATATCACACCAGCCAGTGACCCTGTATGCGAATAGAATGGAATACTTGTCGTAATGAGCGTTGTATCAAGAGCTTCGTCGAAATAAGGGGCTGTCCACGATACCTCACCTGATTCTGCCCCCGCTATATACCACTCATGACTTGGATAATCATATTCTGCCGTTTCATATTCATCTGTAAAAACGACGTTCTCACCATCTTTATAAGCATATGGTCCCATATACTCTGTATCTGAATCATGGGCGTAAGGCTCAAACCATACCCCCATGCCAAATGTGTCCTCATTTAACGGGAGCATTCGTTCAAATAAAGCATGATAATCATCATGGGAAAAATCTGTCCCATTAGCTCCAGCTACAGAACTTAACGCTTCCCCAAGACGTTGGTGACTAATAAGTTGTCGATCTATATCATTAACGACCTCACTTGATAAATGGCCCATTTTTTCTGAAATTTGAGCTTGTAATTGCGATTTAGCAAAAAAATAACTGAACAATGATAGTGTGACAATGGCAACAATCACTACCGGCACAAAGATGAGTATCTTCTTTTGGATACTGCTTTTCCTCTTCATAAAAACGCTCCTTTCTATTTTTACATTCCAATACCAATACCAATACAGTAATTCTATCGGCAAAATTCGACACCATTGAAGTTCATTTAGATATTTAGTCCTATTAACGATCTAATTCCCCATTTAGGACTACTTGTAACCAATATATAGTATAAAAACGTGACATTTATCTTTTTTAAAAAGATATGTGTGAACTAGTGAACTTTTGGCCTTTTAAAGCCGTAAAATACTATAAGAAGATGAGAGGGAGAAGCGAATATGTTGAATGTAAGTGTTAAAACTGTGGGCGATAATCTCGTCGTTCAGTGGCAAATGGCAAGTATAAAAATTCCTATAAAAGATATTATCGATGTCAGACAAACCGAACAGACGAAATATCAAGGCAGTAAGAAACTGATTAAAATAGGGAGCTATTCAGGAACTGAAAGCTGTCTACAAATTACGACTTACTCTTTATGCTATCGTTTACAATGCCCTCATCTTGATGAGATTGAAGACATGGTGGTGACTAGTATAAGGGGGCGAAGCGAAAAATATCGATGGTAACTTGTCCTTTGTCCACCGAAGTCTCTAGGTGATTGGCTTTAAATTCTTAACAAAAAAGACCTTGTTATGCACCCCACATAACAAAGTCTTTCATTATCTATTTAACTGAACTGCGCGTGGTGCAAGCGGCTGTAAACACCATTTGAACCTATTAATTCATCATGATGACCTTGTTCAGCAATGCCCTCTTTCGTCACCACAACGATGCGGTCCGCATGTTTAATCGTTGCTAGCCGATGAGCAATCACCAAAGTCGTTCGTCCTTTTGATAGTTCCGTTAATGATTTTTGAATTGCAATTTCTGTTTCTGTATCCAACGCCGAGGTGGCCTCATCCAGAATGAGAATAGGTGGGTTTTTTAAAAACATTCGGGCGATCGATAAACGTTGCTTTTGTCCTCCAGAAAGCTTAACCCCCCGCTCACCGATGATCGTCTCTAACCCATCTGGCTGACTTTCAATAAAGTCATCAAGGCGAGCCTTCCGAGCCGCTTCCATGATCTCCTCATCTGTCGCCATCAAGTTTCCGTAAGCAATGTTCTCTTTAATACTTCCTGAAAACAGGAAGACGTCCTGTTGAACAATCCCAATTTGGCTCCGCAATGACTCTTGCTTAATGTTACGGATATCAATGCCATCAATTGTAATAGCCCCTTCATCTACATCATAAAAGCGAGGAAGAAGACTACACAGTGTCGTTTTTCCTGCTCCTGAAGGTCCGACAAATGCCACAGTTTCACCGGCTGCAATGGATAAGTTAATGCCGTTAAGCACTTTCTCCAAGCCTTTATAGCCAAACGTCACATTCGAATAAGTAATATGGCCATCTAAATCAGCTTCTATTGCGTCCTCTGCATCCGAAATATCAGGCTGTAAGTCAATCACTTCTGTATAGCGTTTAAATCCTGCGATACCTTTAGGATAACTTTCAATAACCGCGTTAATTTTTTGAATAGGGTTAATTAAAATATTTGTTAATAAAATATAGGCCACAAACTCACCGTATGTTAAATTACCACCAATAACAAACCACGTACCAAACATTAATGTAAGTAAAGTAACAAGCCGCATCAACATATAGTTAGCTGTGACATTTTGAGCCATTATTTTATAGGAAGCGAGCTTCGTGTGACGATATTGCGCATTATTTTTGGCAAACTGTGTTTGTTCATACTTTTCATTAGCGAATGCTTTAACAACGCGAATGCCTCCGATACTATCCTCCACTCTCGCATTAATATCGGCTACATCCTTGAACATACGTCGAAAAGTATGAGTCATTTTTTTGTTAAAGTAGATGGCAAAAATCACGATTAACGGTACCACAGTAAAAATAATGAGCGCAAGTCTCCAATTTATTGTCATCATGATCGCTAATGAGCCGACTAACGTCATTACAGCGACGAAGACATCTTCAGGACCATGGTGAGCCACTTCACCAATTTCCTCTAAATCCTTTGTTAGTCGAGAAATTGAGTGCCCTGTCTTACTATTATCGAAGTAACCGAAAGACAGCTTTTGCATATGTTTAAACAACTTTCTCCGCATATCCGTTTCAATATTAATGCCCAACATGTGCCCCCAATACGTGACAACGTAATGCATCGCCGTATTTAAAGCATAGATGAAGAGTAACCCCACACACGCCCAGAATATAATTAACCAGTTTCCCTCAGGTAAAAGCCGGTCAATAACTTGGTTAACCGCAAGAGGAAAAGCCAGTTCTAACAAACCAACGAACACAGCACAAGAAAAGTCTAAAATAAATAGCCCTTTATAAGGCTTGTAATAAGAAAAGAAACGAGCAAGCAACCTTAAAACCCCCTAATAGAAGAACGGCCGAACCTACACTCTGAGGGACAAACGAGGTGATCCATAGACGTTACATCAGTAATTGATAATCATTATCAATTATAACCTCAACTACTGCTTAGCCGCAAGAGGGAGGTCTTATTAATGATAGGGAAGTCATCAAAAATGAAGTGATTTGATTGATTTCTTCTCATCACAATAGAAGGTTATAGAGAAGAGATGATTTATATTGTTAGTCTAAAACCATCACTTATAAATGAACTAGACGGTCCAACCTTAAAGCTAGACCGTCTGCCATTGTTCAAGTAGCTATATTTTGTTCCATTCTGTCCATGATAGGTTATCGCACCTATCATTAACGAACATTTTTATCGTTAAACTCACTTATATACCGTACCTTTAAATCTTTTTTTAACCGTTTTAAACATTTGGTCCTGAATTAAACATGGTCCCTGTCAATTTCTGTCTCCCATGTCTTTGAGAAAATCTCTTTATCTCCTTCAAAAGCTACTAACTTATTAACGAGATAGAAGGTCGTCTCATCACTCCACATATCACTGCATGTTTGCACCTTCGTCTGCCACTGTCCACGGCCGATGGTCAGCTCCCATTCACAGCGATTACGTGCAGACAGAGGGTCTCCTTCGCGAATAGACCATACATTTTTATTAACACTACCATATTGTAGACCATTCTCTGGTAAACGACGCTCGCCTTCATCCGAATAATCACTAAGTGTCCATTCTCCTGTTATGGGTTCATGGATCACCTGTCTCGTCCGCTTTTCTTTTCGGATAATCTCTCGTTCCATAACAGGTGCCGTTTCTGGAGCATCAAAGTCGCCTGCTGTTTCATCTTGCTGCTGAGGTGATCTCACAGGCAGCTGTAAACGGGTAGCCTCCCCACTGTATAAGGTCAAATTCACTGGTTTTGGTGATGGCCACGCCGACGGCCAATAAGTAGGGGCTACCGCTATTTCAATACGGTGGCCTTTCGGTATTTGCTGGCCTAGAGCATCCAGCTTCACCTCTACTTTATAACGTTCTCCCTTTACTAATTTTTCCGGATACTCATGAGAATGGCGATGTGTCAAATTAAGCATACCCCAGCTTATTAAGGTAGATTCTCCTGTTGGCGCTTTATCCATCAACCGAACCGCAATGAAAGCATCTTCTTGATCAGACGACAGGTCCGCATAAAATTTTGGGTGGCCTAACAGTTCTATCGTATCTTCCAAAGGCTCAGATGTGAAGGTCACAGCTTTCCCATTTTCCAACCGCTGATCTGCTGGTAAATCACCTGGCTGTCCGAATGGACAAAATACCCCTGAATAAAAGCCATGTTCCTGCACGCTCGGAATGAGTGTCTTTTCATTTTTTTCAACTGGGGCTTTCCCAAGTTTCTCGTTCCATAACCAGTACGCACGGTTAGTCACATGTTTAGAAGGCCAACTATTATCTGCGACCCATTTCCCTGGCCGTTCCTCATACGTAACTTGCGGTTTTTCGCTATTTTGAATCCATGAGGTAAGCTTAGGTTCCTTCATAATGCCAGTATCCTCACCTTTTAACCAGTGATCCCACCAACGAAGACACTCCTGTAAAAATCCAATTGCCGGTTCTGGTGTTGCTACTTCCGGGTATTCATGGGCCCAAGGACCAACTAAACCTTTACTCTCACCAGGTAAATCTTGTAGAAGCCGAAAAACAGCATCTGTGTACCCATCTTGCCAGCCACTTACAGCGAAGACCGGTATCGTAATATCCTCAATGTTCTCACAGACAGAACCATGTTTCCAATAATCATCCCGTCTCTGGTGACGCAACCACTCTTCTACAAAAGGTGGTGTTTTCTCCAAGCGTTCGAGCCAATTTTCTTTCCAGGCTTCACCAACTACCTCTGGATCTTGAGGACGAGCATTATAGGCAAACATTGTGGATGCCCACCAAAGCATATCTGAAGCAAGGACATTACCACCACGATAATGGACATCATCCGCATAACGATCGTCTGTTGAACAAAGGGTAATAATCGCTTTAAGGGCCGGGTGCTGACGTGCGGCCACTTGAAGACTATTAAATCCTCCCCACGATTTTCCGATCATACCTACTGCACCAGTACTCCATGCTTGTTGTTCAATCCAGCTGAGCACTTCTAAGGCGTCATCTTGTTCTTGCTTTAAATATTCATCTTTTAAATAGCCATCTGAATCACCGGTTCCGCCAATATCCACACGAATACTGGCATAGCCGTGCCCTGCAAAATAAGGGTGTCTGACAGAATCACGAATTGCGGTAAAATCGTTTTTTCTGTAAGGAATATATTCCAAAATAGCTGGAACAGGGTTCTCGTCAGCATCTACTGGCAACCAAATAGTAGCAGCTAACTTCCTCCCGTCTGACATGGGAATCCAACTATGCGCCTTTTTCTCTATCTCTCGGGGAAAATCTGTTTTCACCCTTCGTTTTTGCGAATCTTTAATGTTAAAAACCACGTCTGTCATCCTTTCATTTGTTACAGGTTAAACGCCAATTCATCCCGCCTCGACGGATCAATTGACCGGATCACACATTGTTGAACGAAATGGACCGTTCGAGCCGCCGCTTCTTGTTTCGTGTCCGTCCGTCGATGATTCATATAGGTATTCATCATACCCTTCCATATCATCAGCGTCATATCAGCAATAAGTGTCACATCCTCTTGTTTTATAAAGCCCTCCTCCACAGCACCTTGTATGAATTGAGCGCTCCGCTTAGAGAAATTGTGCTGCATAATGATAGCTTGGATCGTTTCCGGCAACCCGCTTAAATCATCTTTATATACATCATAATAATGATCAAGAAGCTCCTCTGGTTCTACACCGAGATTCCCCATAAATATGACAGAATAAATCTCCGGTTGTTCAAAGGAATGCTTGCAAAAGCACTCCCATGCATACAGCCACTTATCTACCGTATTTTTCCCCTTCGCCATATAATCTGGCAACTCATTTAAATAATCCGTCGTAAAACGCATCGCAGCGAAAAATTTTAAATGAGAGAGATCTTTAAAATAGTTGTAAGCTGTGGAACTCGTATAGCCTGCTCGATCTGCAATTTTGCGAATGGTGACGTTTTGAATCCCTTCTTCTTCAATCACGTCCGTTGCAGCATCAAGAAAATACCGCCACATACGAGCCCGTTGAATTTCCTTTTTCCCCTTTACCATTTTCGTCTGGCCTCCCTACTTCCCGCCCTTAACATCGAACGAACCTTCAATCAGTGGGCGTTTTCTCTCTTCTCCATTGATTGGTAGTTTAGTGAATCAGGACATTACCGGCCGTTACCTCCCACTCTCCGCTCTATTTTGAACCAGAGGGGTTTACGGACAGTTATCTGTGATAAACGTGTTTATCTTCATTCTTCTTTAACCATTTTATCAAGGAGACAGTCATAAGAATATACATAAGTAGGACAGGTATCGCCACGAGCACAGAGGATGTTTGAACCACATTTAATCCGCCCGTCATCGTAAGACTAATGGCTAAAGCCGATAACAGAATCCCCCACATAAGACGATGCCAGCGTGCTGGCTGTGACTCAGGCCCCAACTCTTCAGTGGCCACACTTGCAATGACATAACTGGCAGAGTCAAGCGACGTAGCTAAAAATATAAAGCCGAGAATTACAAAGAAAGCAGACACGAGTACTGGCATTGGTAAGGAATTTAACACGGCAACAATGACGGACGGGTCACCTGATTCTGCTTGGATGCCTATTAAATCTAACGTACCTGATAGCTGTAAATCCATTGCATAGCCACCGAAAACACCGAAGTACAACCAGCTGCCTAACGATCCCCATAAGAGAACATTAAATACAAGCTCCCGTATTGTTCTTCCCTTTGAAATCCTTGCAACGAAAATCCCTATGAACGGAGCCGTTGCCGCAAACCAAGCCCAATAGAAGACCGTCCACGATTGTGGAAATCCGCTTTGATTAATCGGATCTGTATACAAACTCATCAACAAAAAGTTATCGAGCATGACACCGAGACTATTCGTAAAATAAGATAGGATAAAGAGCGTCGGACCTGCAATAATGACAAAAACAGCTAATCCAAGCGCCATATAAATATTCAAATCGCTTAATTTACGAATCCCTTTATAAAGCCCGAAATAAGCACTCGTACTAAAAATAAACGTCCAAATGATAATAATCACAATATTCAACGTTAATGAGGGTTCAACCCCTACTAAATTTCCGAGTACAGCAGACACCATTGGCACACCTAGACCTAGCGATGTCCCTAAACCGCCTATCATACTCCAAATAACGAGAACATCAATGGCTTTTCCAACAAAGCCATCTGCATGTTTTCCAAGCACACCTCGGCAGGCAGAACTAATTTTTAATGACGGATTTTTTAGCACATAAAAGCTATAAGCCATCACGACAGCTGGTAGAGCATATAGCGCCCATGCTGAAATCCCCCAATGAAATAATCCATAACTGACTGCATACTCCGCAGCTGCATGTGATTCTGCTTCCAAACCAAATGGCGGCCACGTGTAGTAATAGAGTGGTTCAACAATGGACCAGAACATAATACTCGTTCCCATACTTGCAGAGAACAACATACCTCCCCAGCTGAACCTGGAAAACTCCGGCTGATCATCCACACCACCAAGCTTAACTCGGCTGTACTTTCCTAACATCAACCATAATAAAATAATGAATAAACCAATTGTTAAAAGTTCGAACGCCCAATCTAAACGATACGTAATTTGCTCAAGCCATGATTCTAAGGTAGGCCCAGCATCTTGTCTGAAAATAACGAGCAGCACCGTGACACCTAAGATTAATAATAATGAGGGCCAAAAAATGGACTTTTCAACCTTTGAATAAGTCATGTAGTTCACATACCTCCCATAAAGTTTTATGAACAAGATCATTTAATGAACATGTTCATTTAAAGAACACGTTCATACTAACATAGTCAAAAAGAAAGTCAAACGTCGCTTTTAGCCTCATAAAGGCCTTATTAAAAGCTAACGGTTATTAGCTCTCGATTCTTGTCTATGGGGCTTATATCCTCTCGGTTAGACTAATTGTTCAACAAAACACGGGGTATCCTCATGTTAATAACTTTCCCTAAACGACTGCCATGAAGGACAAATACAAACATGTTATTTATCTGACAACCATTAAAACTAGCTTCTCTCTTAACGTGTACAACAGAGCGCTAGTCACGTGTTCTTGATACTATAAATAAACAGCCTGTCTACAACTATTTTAGAAGTTTCTTACATTAAAAGAAATTGCCATTCCAAAAGTCTAGAATGCTAAACACGATATACAAAAGAAACGACTTTTAGACATTTTGCTAAAAGCCGTTTAAAAAACTATGGTTTTGACGTTTTTGATTTTAATGAGATGATAATTAGGACGATTTAACATCACCCCTACTAAAGGAAATACCCAAAAAGGTACAGGTCGCTCTGATAAGAACGAATAGACACTCGTTGTAAGAACTGATAAGGCAATTAAAACTAAGACTATTTTTAACATTCTCATAAAGTGTCGTCACACCCTATTTTAAAAGATTGTTGAGATTTTATCCAATAAGGATATAGTTTTTTCACTGGATTCTTTAGAACATTCCTAGTTTAGTGAACCAACGACTAATATAATAAACTTCCGCTAGAAACGAGCGCCTTTCCCTAGACATATCCTCTATCCAATCTTAGCTCAGCCTTCTCACTTCTATCACATAGGACCTTGATGTTGAATAGCGTAAATATGATGCCATTTATGAAACACATACGCTTCTTTTTCAAATGTAAGGCCTGTCTTTTCAGCTACCCGAACAGAAGGACTGTTTGCTGGATCGATGATACTAATGAGCTTAGACAATTTGAAAGTCGAAAACCCATAGTGTTGACATGCTGTTGCCGCTTCCGTAGCGTAGCCTTCCCCCCAATAATGCTTGGATATATGGTAGCCGATCTCCACTTCTTTAGTGCCATCAACGTTTTGTAATACGAGACCACAGTCTCCAATTACCTCGTTCGTTCTCTTTAATACCACAGCCCATAATCCGAACCCGTCATCCACATATCTTTGTTGATTCCGTTCTATCCAGCTTCGTGTTTCGTCAACATTAAAAGGTCTCGGGTAGTAGGTCATTGTCTCTTTATCTGATAAGATAGCATATAAAGCTGGCAAGTCATCACTTACGAACGGCCGTATCAAGAGCCTTTTAGTTTCTATCATTCTAACGTCTCCTTTCACTCTTATATGATCATATCACTACCTCTGGGAAAATTCCCGGCATGTGGGAAAATACCCCGAATTAGCTTTTAACTCCCTCTTTCCTTTGATGCCATTGTGATAAAGCGTTTTCAAATATACAATTAAATCGTCTTAACAACTAAAAAGAAAAGGTGGTGTTTTTTCCATGATGAAGAACATTCAACGCTTTGGAAGTGCCATGATTGTTCCCGTACTTTTATTTCCTTTTTTCGGTATCGTTGTCGGACTTGCAACATTATTTAAGAACGAAGCCATTTTTGGATCGTTAGCTGATCCAGATCATTTATGGTATCAAGTATGGACCTTAATTGAAAATGGCGGATGGACCATATTCAATCAAATGCCTCTCATCTTTTTGATTGGATTGCCTATCTCCTTAGCTAAAAAAGCTGCTGCGAGAGCTTGTTTAGCCGCATTCGTTTCGTATGTTGTATTCAATTATTACGTTAACAGTATTTTAGAGATTTGGGGACCTGCACTAGGTGTTGATTTCACCGCTGAGGTCGGCGGGACGAGCGGGCTTACCTATATTGCCGGAATTAAAACGCTTGATACGAGTATTATTGGTGCCATCGTGATCTCCGGCATCGTCGTTTGGCTTCATAATCGTTATTACGAGAAAAGATTGCCTGAAGCAGTAGGAATATTCCAAGGGACACCGTATGTGGTTATGGTTGCATTCTTTCTGATGCTTCCCCTCGCTCTTTTAACAAGCTTTTTCTGGCCGATGGTACAAGATTCAATTTTATCCTTACAAGGATTTATGAAAAGCGCTGGCACATTAGGTGTCTGGATCTTCTTATTTTTAGAAAGAATTTTAATCCCAACCGGCTTGCACCATTTTATATACACACCATTCCAATATGGTCCAGCAGTCGTACAGGAGGGTATTACAGCTTACTGGATTCAGAACTTAGGAACATTCGCTCAGACGACAGAACCTTTAAAGGATGTCTTTCCACAGGCTGGTTTCCTTCTACACGGTAACTCAAAAATGTTTGCTGCCCCAGGTATTGCATTAGCTATTTATGCCACAGCAAAACCGGAGAACAGAAAAAAAGTGGGTGCGTTACTATTAGCGGCAACATTAACATCGGTCTTTGCTGGTATTACAGAGCCACTTGAATTTACGTTCTTATTCATCGCACCTTATTTATTCGCTATTCACGCTGTCCTTGCCGCCACAATGGGGGCAACGATGTATGCTCTAGGGGTCGTTGGTAATATGGGCGGTGGTCTGATTGAAATTGCTACCACAAACTGGGTGCCTTTATTTAGTAACCACTGGTCTATGTACCTTATTCAGTTTGCAGTTGGCTTGTCGTTTACAGCGATTTATTTCTTCTTATTCCGTTTCTTAATTTTAAGATTTAATATTCCTTTACCAGGACGGGACAGTAAATCGAATGAAACGAAGCTTTATACAAAGAAAGATTACCAAGCAAAAAAAGCTGGTGACACGGCTGCCACTTCCGATGTTCAGACGTATAAAAATGATTATGAGCGTCAAGCAGATCATTTTTTACAGCTGCTAGGCGGCAAAGAGAACATTTCAGAAGTAACGAATTGCGCTACGCGACTACGCGTTTCCGTTCATGATACTGGCAAACTGAAAAGCGAAGCCGAATTTAAAGAGGCTGGCGCTCACGGGCTTGTGGTGAACGGCACTAATATTCAAATCATCGTCGGCCTTTCCGTATCACAAGTAAGAGATTATTTTGAAGAGCTTTCTGGTCGCTAGTCTGTGGCCGATTAACTAAGGAGGAATTTATTATGAAAAAACATGCTATTACAATCGCAGGTGGAGGAAGTACATTTACACCAGGAATCGTGCTTATGCTTTTAGAACATCTTGATACGTTCCCAATCCACACTATTAAATTTTACGATAATGATAAAGAACGTCAAGAGACAGTGGCAGAGGCCTGCCGTATTTTACTAAAAGAAAGAGCACCAGAGATGACATTTGTGAGCACCGTTGATCCTGAGGAAGCCTTTTCAGACATTGATTTCGTCATGGCACATATTCGTGTTGGGAAATACAAAATGCGTGAGCAAGATGAAAAAATCCCTCTCCGACACGGGGTTCTAGGCCAGGAAACGTGCGGACCAGGCGGTATGGCATACGGTATGCGTTCCATCGGCCCTGTATTAGAGCTAGTAGACTATATGGAACGTTATTCACCGAACGCATGGATGCTTAATTATTCAAATCCAGCTGCCATCGTTGCCGAAGCTACAAGACGTCTTCGTCCTCATTCAAAGGTGCTTAACATTTGTGATATGCCAATTGGTATTGAAGAATTGATGGCCTCTATCCTCGGTTTAGCATCACGTAAAGACATGGTTGTTAAGTACTACGGCTTGAATCACTTCGGTTGGTGGTACGACATTCGTGATAAGGAAGGCAACGATTTACTTCCAATATTACGGGCTCACGTAGCCGAACATGGCTATGTCACAGCTGACAAATCAAAGCAACATGCCGATGACAGCTGGAATGATACGTTTGCTAAAGCAAAAGATGTGCAACATATCGACCCAGAAACACTGCCTAATACGTATTTAAAATATTACTTTTTCCCTGACGAGGTCGTTGCCCACTCCAATCCAGATCATACTCGGGCAAACGAAGTAATGGAAGGACGGGAGAAATTCGTATTTGGAGAGTGTCAAAGTATTATTGATAAAGGAACAGCTGCAGACACAGCGCTTCATATTGATGAACATGCTTCTTATATTGTCGATTTAGCTAAAGCCATTGCTTACAACACGAAAGAGCGTATGCTATTAATCGTTGAAAATAACGGCGCCATTCCAAATATGCACCCAGAAGCAATGGTAGAAATCCCTTGCTTGGTAGGAAGCACAGGACCGGAACCATTAACAGTAGGCCACATCCCACAATTTCAAAAAGGCTTAATGGAACAGCAAGTTTCTGTTGAAAAGCTCGTTGTTGAAGCGTGGGTAGAAGGCTCTTACCAAAAACTATGGCAAGCACTCACCCTATCACGTACAGTCCCTAGTGTCACCATTGCTAAAGCACTGTTAGATGATCTAATAGAAGCTAATAAAGAATTTTGGCCAACCCTTTCTTAATCAGACATAAAGACTAACGGGCTGGAACCAAACCCGGTAAATAAAAAATAGAGAGGCACTCATCCCAATAAATTGGGTGGGTGTCTCTCTTTCCTTTTTATACTCTGCTAAACTTTGTTGTTGATTTCCGCTACAGGATGCTCGCTTGCCTCGGGCATTGCCTCAGCTTCCTCGGGAAAACCGCCCTGCGGGATCTTCGCCGAATGCTTTTCCCGAGGGCGTCTCTCCCCTTTCGCTACAATCATCTAATTTGTTGAAATCTAAAGGACACCTTCCGGTAAAATTAAAGTAACCACATAATAACTTACCGGGGGTGTCCTTATGTTTAAATATTATAACCAAACATCTTATTTTGATGATCCGACCCTTTCTACAATTACTTCTTAGCTAGATTTGTCCCAGCCTTTTTTGCTGTCGTTAAAGTTATAAATACGGTGGATAAGAGGCATTCCCACGAACATCAAGACACTCATTAAACTCTTTTCTCATACTGTCTTCCTTTCTAGGCCCTTATCACGCCACATAAAGCTAAACTTCAATCAGTGGGGGTTTTACTGCCCCTTAAGACTGGGATAAAGGTGGAAAAAGAACGGGAGGAGAGCAGTCAATATCTGCTTATCTTTTTCAATACAAATAATCCCATTTACCAGAACAGCGGTTTTTGTCGACGTCCACTCAAATAATGAATGTAGTCGTCTACTCACCTGAAAAATGAGGTTATCAAACAACAAAAAGAACACCACTTAATCATTAAGTGATGTGCTGAGTTAGTATAATATGCCACATCGTAACATTAATCAGAATGACTAAACACTCATCTTCCATTTGTAAGGGAAAGGACGTTCACTTTGAAAGTAACAATCAGCTGCCATAGCTGTCTTGAATCGAGGCGCTTATTCAGTGACATGGGACGTGGTAAACCTGCTATCCCCACAATGTGACTACTGATCAGGATGATCCCTTTTTTCTTCATACGTTAAATAATGACGAAACATGTGTTCAAGAACAATGGAGAAAGGGACAAATGAGATAATATCTCGGTAGGCTGTCACTGACGTAAATGTACTTGTTGCATACAGATGATGTGTAGCCATTTGGGCAATTTTATTGTTTTTCAGATTGGTTACCGATATGATCGGCACGCCTTTCGCTGCTAGCCATTCTGCTTGGGGTATGAGCGCTGGCGTATCACCTGACAGTGAAATAATAATGATCACATCTTCAGGTGTCATGCTTTGTTGGATAATCTCGAACTCCGTTTGGTCATGAATCACCACAAGATGACGCTGAGCATTAGCAAACTGCCGCTGCAACTCCAACGCACAATTCGTTTGTGCCACCCCTGAACCGTACACGAAAATGGTTCTAGCTTGGTAAAGCAATTCGCTAATCGCATCAAATGACTTATCAGATAAATCATTTAATGTAGCATCAATATCCGTATACAGCGGCTCTATATAGTGTGAGTCCGTCTTTTCCCGCCGATTATCCCACTTTAGAAAAACCTTGAACTCACTATAACCAGAAAAACCTAATTTTTGTGTAAAACGAAGCACTGAAGATTTAGAGACATTACATGCTCTCGCCAACTCATTAATGCTTAACTGATAACACGTCTGCGCATGATTTAAAATATATTTTAAAATATACATATCATTATCATTAAGCTGATGATAATGCCTGTTAACCACTTCCTCAAGCCTCATACCGTTCCCCCATCCTTCTATCGTCTCCCTCTATTATAGCATTCTCTCTGGATTAAAATGCTGATGTTTTCGAAGATGTCCTTCACGAATCATTACTGTTTACTACTTCGAAGGGAAGGGGCCATTTTTAACGTAGTTCAGTTATATTTTAGTATGAGTAGAGGATAAAACAAACCTTCAATCAGTGGGGGTTTCCCTCCGCTGATTGTTAGTTTAACTTATCGGACCTTTAGAGGCAGTTTATCCCCCACCTTAACGTTTCGATCTTCTTAAGTTTTGAGGGGGATTACTGCTCCTTAAGAGTGGGATAAATAGTCACAAAACAAAAATGCTTCTACTCACTTCCAATAATAATTTTCACACATAGCGCTAAGGCGAGCTAAAGTAGTGGAATTCGTTTTTGATACTTATTAATCAGTGACTGATTATGTTCTTCTGCATGATCAATATTACCACTTAAAAAAACGGGAGGTTCTATTCCTTTCTCAGCAAGATGAACAATTGCCTCTGCAAACACACTATTAATAATGGCTGCACCAATCACTGTAGAACCAGAAGCAAAAGGCACATTGACGCGATCGTGTGTTAATGTCGTATCTCCTACTGGGCTCAAATTATGTAACACATCTTCTACTATCTCACATAAGTGCTGTCCGCTCTCATGTCGAGAAGAAACGTGTGACTTGTAAGCTGTGGACGTTATTGCCACCACATAACAGCCAACTTGTTTAGCATACAGTGCCACATCAATAGGAACGGGATTTCTCCCTGATGTGGAAATAACAATGACGGCATCTTCTGGCTGAATCGACGTATCGCTCAAAAATGTGGCTGCATAGCCCGCTTTTTTTTCTAGCATGGAAGACCGTACAGCACCTTCATGAAGCATTAAGCTTTCCTCCAAAATGGGATTCACCGGTACGAGACCACCGGCTCGGTAAAACACTTCTTCCGCTAACATATGGGAATGACCTGCTCCAAATAAATGCACAATTCCTCCGTTTTCGACCCTTTCTGCCAGCTTTCTTCCTACATTTTTTAATGACCTTCCTTGTTTGTTCTTCAAGTTCTCTAATCTGTGAATCATTTCGTCAATATAGTCGCGATGCATAATATGTCCTCCTTAACGTCAACCATGACTTGTAGCATGTCGGTCACACTTTGTGGGCTTGATCATACTCTAATTGTAAGAGCTCACATTTTTCTTTCAACTAAAAAAGAAGTTATAACGACCTTATTTCGTTAAAATACCACGTAGTGAATCAGTTGTCTATACCAATTTGCCGTAAAAAACATCCTTCTCTGTCAATTTTCTTAAAGAATGATGACATTTTGATGGATATCGTAACTTTATGTACATATAATCTAATATGCAAGTTTCATATGTACATGAAAATACCATTATAAAAATTTTCTGGAAAAAGATATGAAACACTGTATGAGTGCATATGCATGAATAAAGAGGAACATTTATTCCCTCTTTCTTGTCTCATATTTTAGTATGGTGGTCGAACACGGCATGAGAAAGGAGTCCGCATGAAACGAGATGTGGAACGAAAGCTAAGAGTATTTTCAAAAGAGCTCAACAGCCTTCTTAACCATTTACATGACGCGTCGAAAACGAATGAAAAAACGGTCCTTCCTCTTTTGTTTAAAAATGCCATCGACTATTGCGTCCAATTGCTCCAACAACTATTTTCATGGAGAGGGTTATTCCTCGCCCTCCTACCTGTCAGTATGATGACAGTATTATGGGATAATATAGAAACTATTTTTGACTTACCATTACCATCACTTGTCATTCTAACTATCGTTATTGTAGGACTATTTATAGCTTGGCTAAGAAGTCGCTTGCTTGAGGAAATGAGTCGGATTGGTAGTCGTTTCTTTCATATTCGCGTCTACGAAAAGAGAAGAGAAAAAGAGTATAAGTCACTCATTGCATTAGCAAAAGAAAAAGATTTCATCGCCACATTAAAAAAAGAACTTATGCAGGAGATGAAAGCCCCTCATAATGAAGAGCTCGAAACAGAGCTAGCAATGCAACAAGAAATTATAGACGATAATGAGGCTGTCATTCAAGAATTATTAGAGAAATTAAATGCCAGTGAAGAATTAGCAAAGTTATTTAATGAACGCAGTGATATGGCCATGACATTTCTGTTCAATTTGAAAAACAAGCTGACAATGCTCGTACAAGATCAATTTAATCTAGACAATATCAATTTTGGCATTAATTATTCCCTCTACAAAATTGATGACACCGGGCTCTCGTTTATCGATGGGTATGGCATTAACAAGGCGGAGTTCTTAGAGTTTATTCCATTTAAAAACACCGATAACACTTTTGTTCAAGCTATTCACACAACCTACCAATCACCGCTTATTTTAGACAATAGCATCTCATGGAAACGTACACTTCAAGATGGCAGCGAGTGGATTATATCGTTACACTTAGATGATTCAAATCGAGAGAAGTTTAATTACGACACAGAATCAGGCAAACTAAATGTGAGCCTTATTCAGGAGTTATTATGGATCTGCTGCGAGTTACTAAACAAATTTTCGCATAAGTCCCATTTGTAATGACTTTAACGTAATCTTGGGGGTTAATCAGATAATCGGCTTTCGTAGTCTCTCTTTTAAGCATTAACCCTCTTTTTTTCAGCATTATCTCTTCTCTTTTCAGCACTTCCCCGCTTATATTCCGCAACTCTCCCCAATTGTTGGGCATTGCCTCGTCTTTTTTCAGCGGCTTTCCATGTAAAAGTATTTCACCTGATGTCATGACGACTAAAGTTAAGTGAACGTCACAATGAAAGCATATGTTAATATGGCGTTAATCATTCTTATTTATGATGTATCCTTATCGACTCAGCGCTTTTTTGGCCTTTTCTTTTGCCTTTTCGTTTTCTTTCTTTTGATTTTCTAACATTTCTTTCGCTATTTTTTGTGAATCTGTTTTATCCATAGTGGGCACTCCTATCTATTATTGTCATTTCAACAGTTTTACCATTAGACTTTAATTTATACAATGTAATGTCCTAAGGTTAAGTGACTAAATTTTGAAATTTTTTTAAAGCGATGATTAACATGCCTCTGTGGTCATTATTATTAGGAAAAAACGCAGCGTTGACTCTAATACATTTTCTTCCATAACACCATTAAAAAAAGGCCTCTCCTCATAAGTGTTTGCTTATGGGACAGCCCTTTTTCATTATTTTAGAGCGTAACGCTTTCGCTAGTTAATCTTAACGTTGCTCAAGACGTGCAATTCTATCATCTAAATCAGGGTGTGATGAGAAAAGCTTCATCATACCGCCTTTACCATTGATTTTCATTGTTTGTACAGCAGAATCATCTCTTTGATCATTGACTGTTGCCCGTTCAACGTGCGCCTTTAATGACCTTAAAGCATGTGCCATTTTATCTCGTCCAGCTAGGTCGGCGCCACCTCTATCGGCATGATATTCCCGATAACGTGAGAAGGCCATCACGACCATACTGCCTAAAATGGAGAATAGAATTTGGAAGATGATTATAGCTGCAAACCGTACAATCCATTGTAATTCTGATCGTACAAAACGTGACACAATAATTGCGGCAATGCGAGAGAAGAAGACAACGAACGTGTTAACAACCCCTTGTAATAACGTCATCGTCACCATATCGCCGTTAGCAACGTGTGCCACTTCATGAGCGATAACCCCTTCGACTGCATCGTCATCCAAGTTGTTTAACAAACCGGCAGATACTGCCACTAATGACCGTTTTTTAGATGGGCCTGTAGCAAATGCATTCACTTCAGCAGAATGGTAAATACCTACCTCTGGCATATGAGTTAAGCCAGCTGCACGAGACAGTCGGTGCACTTTCTCCACTATCTCTCGTTCGTGCTGTGATAACGATCCGTCTGGGTCAAGCACCTTCACACCCATCATTTTTTTAGCCACCCAACGAGACATAGCTAACGAAATAAATGAGCCTGCAAAACCTACAAGCAAGCTAAATACCATTAATGACGCGTAATCGATTCCTAAACCTGGACCACCTGTATCAAACGTGGTACCTAAATCTGTAAACCTCGTAATGATAGACCATACGATGACGATCGTCGTCATAACGAGAATGTTTGTCATAATAAAAAATAAAAATCTTTTCCCCATACTGTCTCCTCCATTTCCTCTCTTAACTGCTATCTATTTTAACATGTTTTCACAACATACAGATAATGATTTACTATTCTGAGGCATTCCTTATACTTCTTGTTCAGCTGGGTTGCCTCTTAAATAGGTGAACCAATCTGGAAGTAAGTCCACCATCTTGTTAAAATCAACTTGTAACCCGATACCAACAATAAAGACGGTCATTACACCGATGAAAAGACTAATTAATCCAGCTCGAGCATAGTTTTTCAAACTTCTGTTATGCTCATCACTAAAGGCAAATGCTAAAAAGGTAATGACATTCACTATTGGAATGATGGTTAAGGTGGCAACTAGAAGCCAACCTCCAATGGACGTGGTGTCTTTTACGACTAATTTTCCAGACGTCCCCTTCTCCATTTTTTCTCCATCTGTTATCTTTAGATTGATATCCAATGTAATATCTCTCTTTCTATCACGTCCAAACTAATCGAATGGAACGAGCTTACAATGATGATGGCGACCACAGCTATTCCTACTTGCAATAACGCGGCACGGGCATAATTTTTCAAGCTAGCATTATTTTTTTCAATGAAAGCTAATAAGAAAAAGGCGACAATATTCACAAAAGGAATAAGCGATAAAATGCCAATATACAGCCATCCTTTAATTGACGTGGTGTTAGTCACCAGTTCTTTCTTAGACGTGTCCTCACTCATGTCTTTCCCCTCGCTCCACCCAAATACCCACCAAGGTAATAATTCTGTTAAGGTTCTTTTAATACTAAACGACAACATCACGCTCACAATGATAATAGCGAGGGCTGCTATCGCGATATTGATCAGTGCTGCACGTCCAAAATTTTGCAAGCTTTTATTAGGTTCCTCACTAACCGCTAAGGCTAGAAAAATCACTATATTGAGCCCTGGTATTAATGTGAGAATACCAATATAGAGCCAACTTTGAACTGACGCCGTTCGATTCTCCACTATATTCTCTGATACATGTTGTGCCATTATTTCTCCTATCTGAAAGTACTTAAATAGTTCGGACCATTACGCGAACTAATAAATTAAGTATAACTTTGCTTTTTAAAATAACCCTCGTCCTCCAAGAAAATCACTGATGTGAATGATCCTTTCACCCCATAAAAGTACCAGCCAGCTGATGAGCAACATAAGTAATGTCGCTACCGCAAAATGTCTCAAGCTTTTATTAAGTCTTTTATTACACAACATTAACATGAGAATAATGATATTTATTACAGGAATAAACAGCACTATATGAAGTCCAACCCACTCTCCTACTGTCGTATCCTCTCTCACTTCAAAGTGATCTGGGTGTGGAGAATGGTTATTATAGTCACACTTATTATACATCGTTATGGCTCCTTCTAGATAACCAACTGAACAGACTCTCTATTCGCTGTGTATCATTCAGCGAAGGCGATAATCTGTGACTTTTTTTAAACAACTACATTAAAGATAGCGCAATCCTAACATCCCGACCGTCAACACACCTATAATAATTAACGAGGCAATAGCGTAGCCTTTCATATTCGGTTTAACCTTTTCACTAAAAGCTAAAAAAAGCAGAATAATGATATTAACGATAGGGATCACTGTCACAATCCCCAGCAACATCCATTCACCAACCGATACGGTTTGATCTATTTGTTCATTAAGACTGTTCGCTTCCTTTTGTCCAACTTCTTCCATAAGGACCCTTCTTTCTTAAAATGCTAAGGTAATCATGTTCTTGTTAAAACTTGTCTAATATATTCATTACTTGAAATATCAACCTCAATATCACGCATTTAACAATATCATGGTATGAATAACGCTTTAAGGTGCCAACGAACTAATTTTTTCTTGCAGATAAGTAAGAAACACTATCAAGTTCAGCTCATAATATAACGCTTTCTTTCTTATATGGACAGCTTACACAGCTTTATAATTTTATGTATAATCAGCTGTAGAAAGTCCCCACCACTCAATAAGAACTAGGCCTTTACACTTATTAGATAGATACCATTAATCTCTAGGTGAGACATCTTCTCCTACCTAACATCCATTGACCGTCCTTTTTAATCGACTATTTTTATTAAGACGTGAGGCAGCTCAAATTTAGGTGAACATCTTCCCCTTGCATATAATTGTGTTTCTAGTGACTTGTCTATTTTAGGTAATAAAATGAACCTTCCCTTCAAACGGTGGGCGTTTTCACTTTTCTTCCACGTTGAGTGAATCCGGACATTAGCGGCGACCGTTAGCATTGGGGAAATAAGGGAGAAAAGGAACTGCCGCCCCACTTTTATTCGTGAGACAGCAGTTTGATACGTTTACATATCCTTGTTTTTAAAACGTTAAACAAGGATATGTCGCAAAATTATGAATTTTTCGATCGATTAGGAAGAGACATCATACATATAGTGCTTACACTAAACCTCCCATATGTCCCTTATCCGTTATCCTTTTACCGTTCTTCTTTTGTCGCTTCAACATCTTGGGTCTCACTACTAGAAAGCCCTTTTTCTAATCTCAGCTTTTCCAGTTCAATACGTTTTTCTTCAACTCTTAATTCTCTTTCCTTTATTTTATATTTTTTCTTGCTATTATAAGCTTCATAGAGATAATACATCCCTACTATCACGGCAATGTAAAAAAAGAAGTCCATCCGTTTTCCCTCCAGCCAAAAGTATGGTTTTATTATATCACACCTTTTCCATTAAGTTCCTCAGTCTTGCGATGGACTTCATACGGCTATTACTGACTGTATGACAATTAGTCTTTATGACAGTGCCTTTGTTTATGTGATGACCCTTCTCGTTATCGCCATGCTTACTATCTCTTTTAAATAAGCCTCCACATATTTTAAAGAAAGATACTAACACACAAATGGATGTTGTTAGCCCCCCTTAATATCAACATAATTTAAGTCTTAACTTGTACTCTTTCATGTTAACGATCTGGCGTTCTCTTAAAATGAAGTTGGATTATAACCCTTCTCGAAATAGCTTTCTAAAACCTATATATCCCAATATGATAAATGGAATAATAACTATAAAATATAATACATTTTTAGGGACAATCATGTTATAAAAATAAAAGAAAGTACTTCCTACTATTATGATTAAAAGAGCCTTTAATAGATTTCTCATTAGCATCACCCTTTTACATTATATCAATCCAGTCGTTATTAGGCCGCTTCGATGCTCCTACTCCACCACTAACACTAACAGCTACACCTAATACTAGATTGATAATTGAGCCAGTAAAATTACCCCTACCCAGCCTCCACCCTTCAGCTAAAAGATGGAAGTTCCTGAGCTGGAGGATCATTATATCGTTCAAAGAATATGACTGGTCAATTTAATTTTTTTATCGGTAGTCGTCGATCTGTTTTCTCCGATATATTGTTCTTTAACTTGATTAAATCCCCCATCGTTAGGTAGGGTTAGAGTATTAGCTTTGCAAAGGCTTGAGGACAAACTACTTACAAAACTAGTTTCAGCTAATCATATTCTAATTAGAGATTTTTAATTGTCGCTGCTAAAGGGAGGAGGTATTCTCATATAAAAGCACACTCGTTTAATTACTTCGTGAGTATGGTAGAGAGCCATACTGACTGGAAAGAGGAATATTATGAAAGATCGCTTATACTTATTTTACTCATCTGTCCTAATACTTTATATTATAAACCGATTTTTAAGCTCTGCCACTCTGGATTATGTGATTGGTCTTCTCGCTATCACCATGCTTGTGATCTCTTTTAAACAGGGTTCCACCTTGTTTAAAGTTCTCGGTGGTGCCTTCATGGCAAGCGGAAGTCTGATGTATGTAACAGCGGGACTGTCCATAAAAGGGCTTCCCCTGTTTTTTACGACAAATATGCAACTGCTTGCTTTTTTAATGGTTTTGCCGTGGATTAATAGTGTTGTGCATGTAGGTAAATACGATCAACATATAAACGGTCTTATGAAAGAAAAGGTTCATCATCTAGGAAGCTTATATTCACGAAGTGTTTTAACTACCTATATTTTGATGACGTTTCTTAATTTATCAGCCGTTAACCTGTCTCAAAGTGTTTTATTAAAAAGCATGAAAAACATGAGTAAAGCTGTACGTGATAATTTCATTAGCCGGGCGACGATTCGTGCATTCACAATGGCTCTCATTTGGAGTCCGATGGAAATTATTGTAGCTATTACTGTAGATGCTACTGGTGTTAGTTACTTAATTTATTTGCCTTGGCTACTTGGGATTTCATTTTTCATTCTTTTAGTCGACTCGGTCATTGGCCGGTATCGCTTTAAATCGATTGCCTATGAACCAGCATTAGAAAGTTCCCATGACGTACCACTCCAAAAAATTATTCAAGAGATCTTAAAACTGTTTGCCGCTCTCATTTTATTCCTGACGATCGTTCTATCACTTAGTCATCTCTTTCAATTAAATTTTATTCTCACAGTTACACTTGTTATCGTCCCTTTTTCTTGCTTGTGGGCGATTATTATTAAACGTTGGTACTTATTTAAAGTATTTGGCTTTGAAGTATGGAAGCAACAGACAAACAAAACGCAGAACTTCGTCATCTTATTTATTACCCTTGCTTTTTTTACTAACAGCTTAAATGAGACGACGCTATTACAATATGTTCAACGGCCATTTGTTATTTTCGATCATTCACCTCTTATGATTCTCATACTTATTTTAGCTACTTACTTTTTTATGGCGATGATTGGTGTTCATCCTGTGGGCACTATTGCTATTTTACTTGAAGTGTTAGCACCATTATTTCATATCTTTAATCCGGTAGCGATTGGCATTGTGCTCATCGTGGGTGCACTTGCTACTTCAAGCTCTAGTACATTTGGCGTTGTTCTGACGCTAACGTCTATAAACACAGAACAAAACCCTTACCGAATTACACTTCGCAACCTGCCTTTTACACTCTTATACGGTGCCATTGGTATTGCAGTGGCGATGATGATCATTTGATGACCAGCCCCTTTCTGATATATGAGAAGATGCTTTCTTTGCTTCTGGAAAAATAAATTTTTTCACAAATACAAAACTGAAAACGACACTAAAACTAATGTATTAAATAAAGCCCCATAAGTGGCAACTTATGGGGCTTTTACTCAATAGAAACACACGTTATCCATGGGTATATCTAGGTGGCGCTTGGGGCATAAAATCGGCAGTGTATGATGACACAGTAGGAAACAACAAGACTAATACCAAAGCAGATATCACAGCATATTTTTTCATAAATGGCTCCTCCCCGTTTAATTTTTTTTATTATGCCATAAAAATAAAAGTTCTGTACCTTCGAAAACAGAGAATATTCTGACATTATCTTCATTTTTAGGCAAGAATCTCTTATAATGATACTTAACCATTAACATATTAATAATTGGGGGGCTTGGCCAATGGATTATTTAATCGGGGATAGAATTAAAGATTTACGAGACCATTTACATATGTCTCAACAAGAGCTTAGTGACGGGATATGTACTCAAGGGTTAATTAGCCGAATTGAAAAGCATACAGCAACTCCCACAGCTCCTCTTCTACATCAGCTCGCCCTCCGGCTCGGTGTTGATTTAAACTATTTTTTCGATGACATCTCACGCAATGGTATTGATTATGTTAAAGAAACGATTAATCATATTGATCAACTTGTTCGCCATCACGAATATGAGGACGTCATGAAAACGATTCAATTAGAAAAAACAAACCCACTTTTTAAAAAACCACATTTACAGCAATATTTTTTATGGCGGGAGGGAATTTGTGCTTTCCATATGGAGAAAGATAGTAAAAAATCTCTCCTATTACTGGATGAAGCCTTAGCTTTACGACCAGATAACCAAAAGAAAATGTCTGAAATGGACATTGATATTTTGTCATCTAAAGCTATCGTTTACAGTGAAATTGGCCGTCTTGATTTAGCCGCAGATATTTATACAACCTTATTAAACGAAATAGAAAGGCTCCCTCTTCGTCGAGAGTATCGATTAATTATTAGAATTTTATTCAATGCTAGTCGTAACGCTTACGATAGAAAAAATTATCGTGAGTCATTATTTTACGCCAATAAAGGCATTAAAACATGTGTTAACGAGGATCAATTATATTTATTAGGCCATCTCTTCTATCAAAAAGGCTGCTCTTTATTTCGGTTACATCCCTCAAAAAAACAAGAAAGTCTTCAGCTATTATATGATGCCTTGTGGATTTATCAGCTTCATCCTGTGCCGAAAGTTATTCAAGAACTCGTTGAGGAAATAGAGATTATTAAAAACAGTTGAGTGATATATACTTCAAAAAATAGAAAAATTAATATATTCATACTTTTTTATGAAAAGTGATTATAATGTCCCTCTACCTTCTCTATTAACCTAGTAATTCACCATTTTGACCTATAATAGAGTTAGATTAATGTGAATTTTTAGATTATTATAGTCACTACCAGACATGCCATTTTATAGGATGTGTCGGTAATTTTATTAAGGAGAGGGTAGATGTGAAAAAGTTATTATTAGCATGGGTGGCTATCGCATTAATGTTCGTATTTAGTGCGACACCAGGATTCGCGTCTGGAGACTCAACAGATCGAAACAGTGGCAGCGGAACGAAAGAATATCTCGTCATGTTTGAGGAAGACAGCGCTGACATGAGTGTCATGAAGTCTATTGGTATTTCTCAAAGCAATATACTTTATGAGTTCGAGTTACTGCCTGTTTTACATGTGGAGCTCAGTGAGACTCAAGTAAACAGCCTTGAGAATCATCCTCAAATTAAAACGGTAGAAGAAAATGCCGAAGCGAAGGCCTACCAACAACAAACACCATGGGGTATCACTCGCGTTCAAGGCATTGCCGCTCAATCACAAGGTTATACAGGTAATAACGTCAAAGTAGCTGTCTTGGATTCTGGTATTGATCGCTCTCATCCAGATTTATCAGCCAATGTACGTGGAGGCTACTCAGTGTTTGGCGACTCTCCTTACAACGATGGTAACGGACATGGAACCCATGTAGCTGGTACTGTCGGTGCCGTTAACAACAACATCGGCGTTATCGGTGTGGCTCCTCAAGCAGACCTCTATGCTGTAAAAGTACTCAATAACTCTGGTAGTGGCTCATATGCCGGTATCGCCCAAGGAATTGAATGGTCAATTAATAACGGTATGGACATCATTAATATGAGCTTAGGTGGGTCTTCAAGCTCCTCAATCCTTGAGCAGTATTGTAACCTTGCCTACAATCGTGGCCTTCTCGTAGTTGCTGCCGCTGGGAACAGTGGAACAGCTGCTGGAAACACAAACACAGTAGGTTATCCAGCGCGTTATAATTCAGTTATCGCTGTGGCTGCAACAAATTCTAATAATGTGCGGGGGAACTTCTCTAGTACAGGCCCTACAGTGGAACTATCAGCTCCTGGCGTAAGTGTCCTAAGTACAACACCTGGTGGAAACTATGCTTCATACAATGGTACTTCAATGGCTTCTCCGCACGTTGCAGGTGTGGCTGCCCAAGTATGGCAAGCAAGACCAAATCTATCAAATGCTCAATTAAGACAAATCTTAAATGCTTCCGCACAAAACCTTGGTAGTTCATATCAATATGGTAACGGGCTCGTCCGTTCATTGAATGCCATCCAATACTAATGTGCTAACATATGTGAGAACGCTCCCACGTTGGGGCGTTCTCATTTTTAGATTTTAGCTCCCTCATCCTCTCAGTTTGGAAAGAAGAGAGTACGCGTGACCATCCTCTCTTAATTTGTGTCTCATTTTATTGCTCCCAAAAAGTTCTCCCCTTATTTGCTGTGCTTTTATATAAAAATACACTAAGTGTGAATTGACACTTAAGAGGTCACCATTTATAATTAATATGAACAAATGCTCATATATTCATATATAAAAAAGGAGTGATTAATATGAGTGGTCATCACCACCATCATCACAGCTCAAAAAATAAAAAAAGCCTTATTTGGGCCATGATCATCATCGGAAGCTGGATGTTTATTGAACTTATCGGAGGAATTTTGACAGGAAGCCTTGCACTGTTAGCAGATGCAGGGCACATGTTTAGCGATTTTATCAATCTATTAATTAGTTTTGTAGCAATTGTATTTGCCGCAAGAGCCGCCACAAATAAAAAAACATTTGGAAACCACCGTATTGAAATTTTAGCCGCCCTTATGAACGCTCTCATGCTTATTGGCGTGAGTGTTTACATCATTTTTGAAGCGATTGGACGCTTAGCAGCCCCCACAATCGTGAGTAGCGGCCCAATGATGATAATTGCCATTATTGGTCTTGTGGCAAACATTGGTGCTTTAATGGTTCTTTCAGGGAAAAATACAAAAGAAAACTTAAATATGAGAGGCGCCTACCTCCATGTATTAGGTGATACGTTAGGGTCTGTTTCTGCTATTCTTGCCAGTAGTTTAATCATGGCCTTCCAGTGGTACTGGGCAGATCCGTTATTAAGTTTATTAATTGCGATGCTCATCGCACTCTCGGGTGTTCGTTTATTAAAAGAGACGGTTCATGTTTTAATGGAAGGGACGCCATCAGGTATTCAAATAGAAGAACTAAAAAAAGGCTTAATGGCCATAACTGGAGTCATCGATGTTCATCAACTACATGTGTGGAGTTTATCCAGTGACGTACACAGTTTTTCGTGCCATTTAGTGATTGACAACACGTTCAGTGACAACCACCAACGTATTTTAAACGAGGTGGATCGATGGATTAGCAACCATGCAAATATTCAAAACCGAGCAATCCAAATTGAAACTGCTGGCGATTTTAACTGTGTTACGCAACCATACTAGAAGAGCTAGCGATAATTATTACCTGCCATATAACCCGTTACCTCCTCTCTTCTTAGACTCTTGCTACTAAAATCGTTATAATACGACTATAAACATGCATGATCTACGATTTTATTTAGCAGGAGGAACCATAATGGATAAACAAGATCATCACATTCTTCAAGAAGATACGATAAACGAAGCTGTTTCGATGTTCCGTGCTTTAGCAGATCCTACACGGCTACAATTGCTTCATATGCTTTCTGAAGAAGAGTGCTCGGTGAACCACATGGCTGAGATTCTCGATATGACCCAGTCTGCCGTTTCTCATCAGTTACGTACGCTGAGGCAGGCTAGTTTAGTCAAAACACGGCGAGATGGTCAATATATTTATTACAGCTGTGATGATGACCACGTTAAAACATTAATTAACC